>JAPLEX010000072.1 GCA_026390995.1 Flavobacterium sp. | reverse complement strand
TACAAGAAGCTGCTTTTGTTACACACTTTGATGGATTTGATCGGGACGAATCCAACCAACTCAAAAATGGTCCAAAAGACTACGAGAAAACCCATCCAGCCGCTGATTATTTGAAACTAAAAAGTTTTACTTTTAGCCACAAATTGACTGATGAACAAGTGTTCTCCCCTCAATTTGTAGCCAATGTGGTAACGCAGTTTTGCAGCCTGAAACCGCTTATTGATTTTTTATACCGCGCATTAGAAACTGACGAGTAACAACCCAAATGAAAAAAAAGAAGATTCTTTTTCTAGGCGAAACCTACCGAGCCGATGCCCAAACCTGGATGAATGGGTTGCGGGAATTTGGCGATTTTGAACTCGTGAGTTGGGAGTTAAAAATACCCAGTTACGGCGGAATCAATCGATTGTTTAGACTTTTAGAATATGGGGTGGCATGGATAAGTTTGCGCAAATTAATTCGGCAAGAGCAACCCGACATGGTTATTGCCGAGCGCACCACCAGTTATGGATTTCTTGCTGCACATACCGGAATTAGGCCACTGGTTATTGCCCAACAAGGCATCACCGATTTATGGCCTTCGTCTTCGCTCCTGTTACCAGTAAAAAAACGCATGCAACACTACGCGTTTAAAAAAGCCAATTTAGTGCACGCTTGGGGCCCTATTATGGCGGAGTCTATGGCTAAAGTGGGGGTAGATTCAACCAAAATCCTTGTTTTGCCCAAAGGAATAAATACTGCCACATTTAAACCCACCACTGCTTTTGATCAAACCCAGATCAAAGCCATTGTAACCCGAGCGCTCGAACCCGAATACGGTCACCCAATTATATTAAAAGCCTGTCATCAACTCAAACAAAATGGAATTGATTTTAACTTGACGATTGTAGGCGATGGATTAGATAAAAAGCGTTTACAAAAAATGTGCCGCCAACTACAATTGGGTGACCAGGTGCATTTTACTGGTCGTGTACCTAACGAGGACTTGCCTGCTTTGTTGGCAAAACACAATTACTACTTGAGCATGCCCGAAACCGAAGGCGTCTCGGCTTCCTTGTTTGAGGCTATGGCCAGCGGCTGCTACCCTATTGTCTCCGATTTACCCGGAAACCGATCGTGGATCAGCAACCAAGTGAATGGCCAATTGGTATCTTTACAAGAATCAAACGCCTTGGCTATCGCGATTGAATGGGCGATTGCTCATCCCGAAATCCGAGAAAAAGCGATTGTAGCCAATCGAGAATTTGTGGTTCGTCAAGCAGATTATCAAACCAATATGACACAAATAGCAGCGCATTACCATGCCTTGCTTGATACTAAATACAAAACAGAAAATGTGCGGAATTAACGGAATTTTTCATTTACAACCGAAGCAAACCCTAGACGAAACCCTCTTGGTGGCTATGCGAGATAGTTTGGCCCATCGCGGTCCCGACGACAAAGGCCTGTATGTGGATGAGAATTTGGGATTGGGTCACCGACGTCTTTCGGTACTTGATGTGAGCAGCGCGGGGCACCAACCTTTTGTTTCGGCAGATGGTCGATATGCTTTGGTGTATAATGGCGAAATTTACAATTTCAAGGATTTTTACCCCGAACTCATTGCCAAGGGGTATACCCTTAAAACCCACTCCGACACCGAAGTATTATTTTACTTATTTGAGTTGTATGGCACGCAAATGCTCAATCGTTTACAAGGAATGTTTGCTTTTGCCATTTGGGACAAAGCACTCAGAAAATTGACAATGGTTCGGGATCGAATGGGCGTAAAACCCTTGTATTATACTTTTCACAAGGATACCTTTTATTTTGCATCTGAACAAAAAGCACTTTTTACGGCTGGAATTCCGCTGCAAATTTCCCAAGCTGGTCTAGAGGAATACATTTTTAATCGATTTGTAGCTGGTGAAAACACCTTGTTTAAACACATTAAAAAAATAGTACCCGGCCATGTCATGACACTTGACCAAGAAGGGAATTGTACTATTGAAAAATGGTGGGATTTAAAAGGCGAAATAGAAAAACACCCTACGATCACCAATCCAATTGCGTGGTACACCGAAATTTTTGACGAGTCGATGCGGTTGCGCATGGTGAGCGATGTGCCGGTAGGTGTATTTTTAAGTGCTGGATTAGATTCGTCTTCCATTTTGGCTACTTTACATCAGCAAAAACAACAAGACATTCAGGCTTTTACGATTGGGTTTAAAGAAAGTGAACACAACGAAGCCACAATTGCCCGGCGATTGGCCACTCAATTTGACTATCCTTTTCACACGAAAACGCTAGAAGATGGGCAGCTATTCGAAAAATTAGTAGCAGCTACTTATTTTCAAGACGAACCCTTAATGCATTTGAGCGAACCGCATTTGTTGGCTTTGGCCGAAATGGCTCAATCAAAAGTAAAGGTGGTTTTGTCGGGAGAAGGTGCCGATGAATTAATGGGCGGGTATGTGCGCTACAAGGCGTTAAAAAACCCCTCTTTATTGAAAGCGATTGGTGTTATAGGCCAAACTGGCGTATTTTCGCACAATCCGAGATTAGACAAATTGGTGCGTTATGCTGAACTGTCAGAGCTTGATGATTTGATCATGTATAACGGAAGCAATATGTATCCCAATGATCTTTTGAAACATTACGGGATTTCGGGCACTCCAGAAAACGACTACCGCCATGCAATCCTAAAAGAAGCCCAAGAACTCTACCCCAACAACCCCAAACGCCAGGCCCTCTACTTTGATCAGCATACCTATTTGTGTTCGTTGCTCGACAGAAACGATCGTTGCACCATGGGCGCCTCGATAGAATGCAGAGAACCCTTTTTGGACGAGCGTTTGGTGATTGGTCTAGGTACCTTACCCAATGCTATGCTTTTTAAAGGAAAAAAAGGGAAGTACATCCAAAAAAAGGCCATGGGCGCGCGCTTGCCCAAAGAAGTTTTGGATTACAAAAAAAATGGACTCAGTGTGCCTTGGGGTGATTACCTCACCCATAGCCCGGCATTTATAGAAGAACTTCAGGCGTTTACAAAAAGTCGTATTTTTGACTTGCCCTATTTTCAGCACATCAATGCGGCAAAATTGGTCGAAGGGATTCAAAAAGGGGATCACCGCATGGTGCCTTATGTGATGCCTTTGTTTATGTTACACATTTGGCTTAAAACCTATGTAGAACCCTTTAGTTCGTCTCTCGAAATCATATAAAAGCTATGCAATTACAAGCGAATTTCCCTCTCCTTACGTTCAATACATTTGGTATTGCAGCACAAGCCAAACAATTTGTATCGGTAGAAACGGTTGACGAATTGCGCGACGTATTTATTCAGTATCCAAACGAACCTAAATTTATTTTGGGTGGCGGAAGTAATATGTTGCTCACCAAAAATATTGAGGCCTTGGTTGTGCACCTCAACATTAAAGGAAAAGAAATCGTTTCAGAAACTGAGAACGAAGTAGTTGTGCGGGGAATGGCTGGAGAAAATTGGCATGAATTTGTGCTGTGGACCCTGTCTCAAAATTATGGTGGTCTTGAAAACATGTCTTTGATTCCGGGCAATGTAGGTACTACACCCGTGCAAAACATTGGGGCCTACGGGAAAGAGATTAAAGACAACTTTGTTTCTTGCCTTGCTTTTGATCGTTCGACTCATGAATTAAAAACATTTAACCGCGACGACTGTGCATTTGGGTACCGCGAAAGCATTTTTAAAAACAAAGTAAAAGACCAATATATCATAGTTTCAGTAGATTTTTGCCTCAGTAAAACCAATCACCAAATCAACACCGCTTATGGCGATATCCAAGCCGAATTAGCCAAAAACGAAATAACAAACCCTTCTATACAAGAGGTGAGTAAGGCCGTAATTGCCATTCGTCAAAGCAAATTACCCGATCCCAAAGAACTGGGGAACAGCGGCAGTTTCTTTAAAAATCCCGTGATTTCGAAAGCCGAATTTGCGCCGATTCACCAAAAATTTCCCGACATGAAATACTTTGAGGTATCACCAACAGAAGTAAAAGTTCCGGCTGGTTGGCTCATCGAGCAATGCGGATTTAAAGGCCAACGATTTGGCGACGCCGGCATTCACAAAAATCAGGCCTTGGTGCTTGTGAATTATGGTCAAGCCACTGGTCAAGAAATTCTTGAAGTTGCCCAAAAAATCCAAGCAACAGTCTTGGAAACCTTTGGTATATCTATTGAGGCCGAAGTGAATATAATTTAATTTTATACCCGAGCTAATTTGCTTTTTTTCGCTTTCTCGTTTCGGCTTGGAATTTGTACATTTGCGCGCTGTGAAAGCCAATCCAATTAATGTATCCATTTGTTTATGTTGACAATTCTATTTTATCTTTTTCTTGCGGTTTTACTCGGACAATTCATTTACTATGTTGTGCTTTTTGGTAAATTTTCCTTTGCCAAATGGACTTCGGCACCACAAAAACGCGTGCCCATTTCGGTGATTGTCTGTGCCAAAAACGAAGAAGAAAATGTAAAAACATTCGTGCCTTTGTTAATGCAGCAGGATTATCCTGATTTTGAAGTGGTGCTCATAGACGATGCCTCAAGCGATGATACCTTAGCGATTTTTGAAGCTTTTGAAAAACAATATGCCAACATAAAATTGGTTAAAGTGCAAAACAATGAAGCCTTTTGGGGCAACAAAAAATTTGCACTCACCTTGGGGATTAAAGCGGCCAAATACGACTATTTGTTATTTACTGATGCCGATTGTTATCCGGCTTCACCCCAGTGGATCAAAGAAATGAGTAGCCAATTTACAACCCAAAAAACTATTGTTTTGGGGTATGGTGCCTATGAAAAAATTAAAAATTCATTTTTAAATAAATTGATCCGATTTGAGACCTTGCTTAGCGCGACTTCCTATTTTTCTTGGGCCAAATTGGGAAAACCTTATATGGGCGTGGGCCGAAATTTAGCCTACAAAAAAGACGAATTTTTTAATGTCCGTGGGTTTATGGACCACATGAAAATACGATCGGGCGATGACGATTTATTTATCAACCAAGCAGCAACGGGAAGCAATACGAGTTGGTGTTTGTCTGCGGATTCATTTACGTATTCAAAACCCAAAACCAACCTGAAAGAGTGGCTCAACCAAAAACGCCGACATGTATCAACGGCTTCCTACTACAAAGGGTTTGACCAGTTTCAGTTGGGATTATTTTATTGCCTACAACTGGCGTTTATTGTCTTGGCCATTGTGTTATTGGCCTTCCAATTTCAATGGATCGTTGTACTGAGTTTAGTAGGTTTTCGGTATGTTTTTGCCTGGATATCCTTGGGATTTGCTGCCGGAAAATTAAAAGAGAAAGACGTGATGTATTGGTTTCCGTTTTTAGAACTGCTGCTCATTTTTATGCAACTGAGTATTTTTATTAGTACTTTATTTTCAAAACCAGTGCATTGGAAATAAAAACAAACATAGCCAAAGCACAACTTGGTGACCAAGTGGCCTTCACCTTCCTTTTGGATTACTATTGGAATGAAGTCTATGGATTTATGTTAAAACGCACAGAAAACGAAAGTGACGCCGAAGACATTTGCATTGAAACCTTTGCCAAAGCCTTTGACAAAATCGCTACCTACAAAGCAGAATTCCAATTTAACACCTGGCTAATTGCCATTGCCAAAAACGTTCACATTGACTTATTGCGCAAACGAAAAACATCTGTTTTTGTGAATCTATCCGTCGATGAAACCTACAAAACCTATAATTTACCCGACACTACTCCTACCGTAGAAGATCAACTCATTACTGAACAAAATTTATCTAAGCTGCTGCATTACATCAAGCAACTCAAACCGCACTACCAAGAAGTGATACAGCTGCGCTATTTTCAAGAACTCTCTTACCAAGAAATTGCCGACCATACCCAAGAACCACTCAATAACGTAAAAATTAAACTGCTGCGTGCCAAAAAATTATTGGCTGAGATGATTGGAGAGTTTAGACTAGAAGATGAAAGATGAGAGTTGTGGGAAGTGGGAAGTGAACCGAGAACTGAAAACAGACAACTGAAAACAGACAACCGACAGAAAGATGTGGGAAGTGGGAAGCTGGGAGTTGAAAGTGTACAGACAACCGAAAACCGAGAACCGATAACTGAAAACAGACAACCGACAGAAAGATGTGGGAAGTGGGAAGCTGGGAGTTGGAAGTGAACAGACAACCGAGAACCGACAACCGAGAACTGACAACCGAGAACTGAGAACAAATTCCAATGTTAAGTTTTTACCCAAACTAAAAACTTAACATTGGCGTGTAATTCATTTGTTTACATTTGCTTAACATTAGCATAACTATAAAAACAACTAGAAAATGGGAGACGCAAACAGCACACACAACACCGCAAACGACGAAAATATTGAAAATGCAGCAACAGCTACAGAATCTGTAGAACCAACAGCAACAGCAGATGATGCAAGTGCGACTCCAGAAAATGAAAATACAGGAAGTGAAGCAGTTTTGGAAACTAAAAAATTAGATAAAAAAAACATCAAAAAATTAGCCAAAATTAGCAGCAAATTGATCGCTAAAGCCAAAAAGGAATCCCATAAAGAGAAAGCAAAAAAAGCCAAGAAAAAGAAAAAAGCAAAAGCGAAGAAAGAAAAATTAGACAAAAAACGAAAAGAAAAAAAGGCGAAGAAAAAAGCAAAAAAGAAAAAATCAAAAAAGTAATATCAAAAAGTCGGAAGTAAATTTCGACTTTTTTATTGCCTGAATGATTTTAGTAGTAAGAGGAAATACTCAAAGAAAAGTTACTATTCTTAGAAAAAATTAAAAGTCTAGCCACGAATGCACGAATTATTTAGTTGAATTTCACACTGCTACTTAAATTCGATCATCAAAGATGATCATTCGAATTAAATAAATACACCTAAAAATTTATTTGAATTCGTGGCAAAAAAAATTAAACGTTAGTAGGTTAGATAATCGATTTTCTGAGTTAAGAACTCATAATTCATAACTCATAATTACAAAAGTTCTTAATACACTTTTATAACCGAAAACAGACAACCCACAACCTACAACTGAGAACCGAAAACACACAACCCACAACCGACAACTGCCTACGCTTTCTTCACAAACTCCGTGCGCAATACCATGGCAGTTTTGTTCACACGGCAATCAATTTCGGCTGGATCGTCGGTGAGGCGAATGTTCTTTACCATTGTACCTCGTTTGATCACGTCTGAGGATCCACGGACTTTTAAATCTTTAATTACGGTTACCGAATCCCCGTCTTGTAGGATATTGCCGTTGCTGTCTTTCACGTCCATAGTAGTATATTTTTAGAGGTCAAAAGTACAACTTTACAGCTGCCTCATCGACATATTTTATAATTTTGAATGAGTAAAAATAATATATTTGGGGGCCTATTTTTAGTACGATGAAAACATTTACCACCCAAGAAAAACTCTCCCATTTACTTAGTTTACCTGTAATTGTAGCCGCCTTAGGCTATTTTGTAGACATTTACGACCTGCTCTTGTTTGGCATTGTTCGAGTGCCTAGTTTAAAATCCCTGCACTTAGATCCCGATACCGTGGGCACCACGATTATGAATTTTCAGATGACAGGTTTGTTATTGGGTGGGATTTTTTGGGGGATTATGGGCGACAAACGCGGCCGATTATCGGTGCTTTTTGGATCGATTCTGGTGTATTCCTTAGCCAACATTGCCTGTGGATATATCCCAGAAATTCCAATCGAAGACAAAGCTCAACTCTATGCCTGGTTGCGTTTCATTGCTGGAATAGGCTTAGCTGGCGAATTGGGGGCCGGCATCACCTTGGTGGCCGAAAGTTTACCCAAAGAATTGCGCGCCATAGGCACCTCAATAGTAGCCGGTTTTGGTTTAATGGGTGCTGTAGTCGCTCATTTCACCGTTGAACTTGCCGGACCAGCCGAATCGGGATGGTCGGTGGCCTACCTAATTGGTGGCGGAATGGGATTGTGCTTGTTGTTGCTTCGTATTGGGGTTCTCGAAAGCGGTTTATACACCCACATCAAACACGAAGCAGGCATTCAAAAAGGAGATTTTTTGATGCTATTTAAAACAAAAAAATCAACTGTAAAATACCTTAAATGTATAGCAATTGGGCTTCCTACTTGGTATTGCATTGGCATCTTAGCGGTTATGAGTAACCAGTTTGCACCCGTTTTTGGGATTTCTAATTTGCAACCCGGCGAAGCCATTATGTGGGCTTATCTGGGAATTTCACTAGGTGATTTTGCTAGTGGTTTTATTTCACACGCCTTGCATTCACGCAAAAAAGCCATTTTATACATGCTTGCCTTTACCTTAGTGGGCGTGGTTTTACTGTTGTCGGGGATTGCAACTACTGCAAACAGCTATTACTTTTTTTGTTTTTGGTTAGGTCTCGGCACGGGGTATTGGGCCATGTTTGTTACCGTGGCAGCCGAACAATTTGGCACCAACATTCGCAGCACAGTTACCGCTACCGTTCCCAATATGGTGCGTGGATTATTGGCTGTGATGCTCATTGGGTTTGATTATTTTAAGGCCATTTATGGTGTAATTACTTCGGTAATTATCATTGGAGTAATTGCTTTTGGTTTGAGTGTATACGCTACTTGGACTAGTAGCGAAACCCACCAAAAAGATTTGGATTTTGTAGAATAAGTGCCAATCAAAATCATTCAAAATTAGTTTGCGTTTACCCCCGTTCAAACCAAATCCATTCGCTATTTTTGTGACGCTAAAATGCAATCTATGGAATCATTAGTAGAAAACACACTACCCGTAGGGAAACCCAAATGGCTCAAGGTAAAACTGCCTATTGGTCAAAAGTACACCGAACTTCGGGGCTTGGTTGACAAATACAAACTGAACACCATTTGCACTTCCGGAAGCTGTCCAAACATGGGTGAATGCTGGGGAGAAGGCACGGCAACTTTCATGATTTTGGGAAACATTTGTACCCGATCATGTGGCTTTTGCGGCGTAAAAACCGGCCGACCCGAAACGGTTGATTGGGACGAACCCGAAAAAGTAGCCCGTTCTATAAAAATTATGTCTATCAAACACGCCGTAATTACAAGTGTAGACCGCGATGATTTAAAAGACGGTGGCTCGATTATTTGGGAAGAAACCATTGAGGCCATTCGCCGTATGAATCCAACCACAACCTTAGAAACCTTAATTCCTGATTTTCAAGGCAACGAACGTTTGTTGGATCGCATTGTGGAAGCCAATCCCGAAGTAGTTTCGCACAACATTGAAACCGTGCGAAGACTCACGCGTGAAGTGCGCATTCAAGCCAAATACGACCGCAGTATGGCTGTATTAAAATACTTAAAACAACAAGGCATCAACCGAACCAAATCGGGAATTATGCTGGGCTTGGGCGAAACAGAAGCCGAAGTAATTGAAACGCTCCACGATTTAAAAAATGCGAACGTAGATGTAGTAACCATTGGTCAATATTTGCAACCCAGCAAAAAACACTTGCCCGTAAAAGAATACATCAGTCCAGAGCAATTTAAAAAATACGAACAAATAGGTTTAGAATTGGGCTTCAAACATGTTGAAAGTGGGCCTTTGGTTCGTTCGTCGTACAAGGCTCAAAAGCATATTCATTAATTTACAACCGAACCACATGGAACCCAAAATACGTGTTGCCCTTAATGGCTTTGGACGGATTGGACGTCAGGTATTTCGGTTGCTTTGGGATAATCCTGAAATTGAGGTTGTGGCCATAAATGACTTGGCCGAGGCAGCAACCATGGCCCATTTGCTCAAGTACGACAGTATACATGGTCTATTTCCGCACACTTGCCGGGCTACAGAAAACCAATTGTGGGTAAACCAAACTTCGGTAGCTTATTTTAGCGAAAAAGAAATTGCTTTCCTTCCTTGGAAAAACCTCAATATTGACGTGGTAATTGAAGCCACAGGCAAACGTCACCTGCGAGCAGAACTGGCCGAACACCTCAAGGCCGGTGCCAAAAAGGTAATCCTTTCGGCTCCATCTGAAGATGACTCCATCAAAACCATCGTGATTGGCGTGAACGACAAGCTGCTAGATGGCACTGAAACAATTGTGTCTAACGCAAGCTGCACCACCAACAATGCCGCGCCCATGTTGGCTGTGATTCAAGATTTATGTGGCATCGAACAAGCCTACATAACCACGGTGCATTCGTATACCACCGATCAAAGTTTACACGATCAACCGCACAAAGATTTGCGCAGAGCCCGCAGTGCAAGCCAATCGATAGTGCCTACTTCGACCGGGGCAGCCAAAGCCTTAACCAAAATTTTTCCGGAATTTGAGGGTAAAATTGGCGGGAGCGGCATTCGTGTTCCTGTGCCCGACGGTTCGTTGACCGACATCACTTGTTATGTACTTCAAGCCGTGAGTCGAGACCAAATTAACGCGGCTTTTGCATCAGCTGCGCAATCAACTTTGCATGGAATTTTGTCCTATACCGAAGACCCAATAGTTTCCGTAGATGTGATAGGCAATCCACATTCCTGTGTGTTTGACGCACAACTCACTTCTGTTTTGGGTAAAATGGTAAAAATAGTGGGGTGGTATGACAACGAAATAGGGTATTCCTCGCGATTAATTGACTTAATTATGCTGCTGTGTCCGAAAAAAAACTAATTTTAAGGACCTGTTTTACAACGCATCAGCGCAAACTCATGAGATACTTTTATATACTACTTTTCTATTTGTGGATTGTGCCCAGCAAGGCACAACAAACTAAATCCGCTCAAATAGAATTGGATAGTGTGGGAAGTTATCTGGAGCTCTCCACTTTTTATTATAAAACCAACGATTATAAAGCAGCGCTAGACTTTGCACAAAAAGCATTTGATTATTCTAAAGGGATTCGGAATCCAAAAAAAATGGCCCAATCCTATGCGGCGATGGGGGCCATCTATTTTGACCTAAACAAATTTGAAGAGGCAGCCAAGCAATACAGCAAATGTCTTGAAATTGCTAATGCCTATCCGGCGTCAAACGAGCAAGCGTACTCCTATTTTCAATTGGCGCTTTGTCAAATTGAGCTCAAACAATACATGAACGCCGAATTAAATCTAGAAAACGCCAAAAACATTTACTCCTTTTTACGCATACCCGACGCGATCACCTTGATTCAATTGCAAAAAGGAATTGTACACGAAGCCAAAGGGGATTATGAAGAGGCTCGTCTTGTTTTTAGTCAACTCATCCAAAACGCCACTTCGCAAGATCTTTTAAAAATAAATGCCGAGGCCTACTACCATTTAGGCACCATAGAATCACATAATTTTAGGTACAACTTGGCTTTGAATTACCTTAAAAAAGCACAAAAATTAAATGGCATACACAACATTAGACTGAAAGCCAAGATCTTGTTGGAACTGAGTAAAGCCTATGAAAAAACCATAGACATGACCAAAGCCTATGCCTATTTGCAAATGCACATGCAATTGGATGATTCGTTGACTAAGCTGAGTTTTAAAAAATTGGGTTCGGCTGATTTTGCTGAATTCAAAGAAAACGAACGACTCAAGACCATTGAAAAATTAGACAAGGAAAACAAAGAACAACAAAAAGCCAGTCGCGTAGCCAACATCATTATTATATTGTCTATCGGGTTTATCGCCATCTTATCGTTACTGAGTTTTTCCTTGTACAAAAACAACAACATCCGCAAGAAATCAAACCAACTGCTAGAAGACAATAACCATGAATTAGAAATAGCCAAAACCAAAGCCGAACAAGCCTTGAAAGCCCGGGCCGATTTTTTGTCGACGGTGAGCCACGAATTGCGCACCCCGCTCAATGCCATCAACGGAATTACGCATTTACTTTTGGAAGAACAACCCAAACCTTCGCAATTGGATTATTTGAATTCCTTAAAATTTTCTGGAAATTATTTACTCACCTTCATCAACGAGATTTTAGAAATTAACCGCATCGAATCAGAGGGTATTGAGGTTGAACAATTGCGTTTTAACTTGAAAGAACTCACGGAGAATCTTCAAAATTCGCTCAAAGAGTTGGCCATCATCAACAACAATCGTTTCACGATTCAACTCGATCCGGCCATGCCCATTCAGGTGGTGAGCGACCCCACTAAACTTTCCCAAATTTTACTCAACCTCATAAATAATGCCCTAAAATTTACTAAAAATGGGGAAGTTCAAGTTACCTCAAAAGTGCTTGACTCGCATGAGGATAAAATAAACATCGAATTTAATGTAACCGACACCGGTATTGGAATTCCTGAAGACAAATTGGAATCGGTGTTTGATAGTTTTTCGCAAGGGTCTATTGAAATTAATAGAAAATACGGCGGCACAGGCTTGGGGCTATCTATTGTGAAACGACTCACCGATATTCTAGGCGGAACCATTTCATTGGTTAGTCAAGTAGGCATTGGATCTACATTTACGGTGGTATTGCCCTTTAAAATCAGTTCTGATAACGACATCCAACACAATCCATTTGCCTACAACGACCAAATATTAAATGGAAAAAAAGTGTTGTTGATTGAAGACAATAAAATCAACCAAATGATTACCAAAAAAATGGTCGAAAACAAAGCGATGGTATGCGAAGTAATTGACAATGGTGAAGATGCTATTCAGGCAGTGAAAAACAACCGCTATGATTTGGTTTTGATGGACGTGCATTTGCCGGGTATTAATGGGACAATTGCCACCCAGACCATTCGCACCTTTGACCCAAAAACAAAAATTATAGCCTTGACGGCGATTTCACTCAACGAAAACAGAGAAATGCTGCTTTCCTATGGCATGAATGATGTGATTACCAAACCGTTTAATCCAGAGGAATTCTACCACATTATTTGCAAGAATTTGGATGCCTAATGCGATTCGTTTCGCTCTATTAATCCTTTGATCAATTGGCGTACCTGCGGCTCGGCTTTTTGAGCTGCGGCCAATACCTCGGCATGACTCACGGTTTCTATTGATGCATCTGTTGATATATCAGTAATCACTGATAAGCCAAACACTTCTATATCCATATGTCGTGCAACGATCACTTCGGGTACGGTAGACATACCCACGCAGTCGGCACCTAAATTTTTTACCATGGTATATTCGGCAGGAGTTTCAAAGGTTGGGCCTTGCAAAGCCAAGTAAATTCCCTCTTGAACAGGAATGGCAAAGTCTAAAGCTACTTGGTGTGCAGTAGCTAACATCTTTTTACTGTAGGCTTCGCTCATATTGAGAAAACGCGGACCAAATCGTTCGTCATTAGAGCCGTGCAACGGATGTTCGGGCATCAGATTGATGTGATCAGTAAGGAGCACAATCGAGCCCACTTGGTAGTTGGCATTCACCCCTCCAGAGGCATTCGAAACAATGAGTTTGGAAATTCCCATATACTTCATGACCCGCACCGGAAAGGTTACTTGCTGCATACCATAGCCTTCGTAATAATGAAAGCGGCCTTGCATGGCCACTACTTTTTTGCTGCCAATGGTACCAAACACCAAAGCCCCGGCGTGGCCTTGCACCGTCGAAAGCGGAAAATTAGGAATTTCGCTATAGGGAATGCGGTGCTCGATGTGAATATCCTGGGTGAAACTGCCCAAGCCCGAACCCAAAATTACACCGTATTCGGGCGAAAATCCAGTTCTGTTTTGCAGGTAACTAACGGTTTCTTGTACTTGATTCCACATGGGATTTGATGAATTGAATAAACGCAGCTTCCTCAGCTATAAATTGCGTTTGCATGGGTAAATAATAGAGGCTGTTTTCGGGCAGTTGGTGTTGCAAACGCACATAATCTTTCTCGGTAGTTACAACCAATTGCTGCGTGGTATGGGCTCGAATAGTTGCCAATTCGGCGGTAGAAAAAGAATGGTGATCGGGGAAAACCAATTGCACATCGGCTCCACTTTGCAAGGCTTGAAAAAAGGAATTGGGTTTGGCAATTCCGGCTAACAACACTTTTGGTTGGGATTGAATTTCAGCAACTGATAAGGTTTTACTGCTACTGTAAATTTTATGATCGTAGCCTATAGTGGTAAAAAAAACGGGTTGGGATATGCCCAATTTGGTTTTTATTTTTGCTTGATCTTCCGTTGAAAGTTGAGGCGGACATTTGGTAACCACCACAATATGCGCTCTTTTTTTTCCCGATTGAGCTTCGCGCAAATTGCCCATTGGCAACACATAATCATCGCTAAATAAGTCGTCGAAGGCCGTGAGCAAAATAGACAAACTCGCTTTTACTTTGCGGTGCTGAAAGGCATCATCGAGTAAAATTACTTGGGTGTTTGGTTTTTGGGCTAGAATTTGTTGAATTCCGTTGCTGCGATTGGCATCAACTGCCACAGTGAGTTGGGGAAATTTTTGGTGAAACTGAAAGGGTTCGTCGCCCAACTCCTCTACTGTAGTGGTAGCATTAGACCGCACAAAACCGCTTGATTTTCGTTTGTACCCTCTGCTCAAAACGGCCAGTGCATACTGCGACTCCAACAAGCGAATTAAATATTCAATCATAGGGGTTTTTCCGGTGCCGCCTACACTCAAATTCCCCACCGCAATTACAGGAACGGGTGCCGAGTAGACCGAAAAAATAGATTGATTGTACAAGAAATTCCGAATATGCATAATTGCACTATAAATGAGCGCAAAAGGAAACAGGAATTTTCTAAGGAATTTCATAGCACGAAAGTATAATAATTTATCTTTGGTACGAAAATTTACCCATACTAATTCGGCCTAATCCATTCCAAATTTGAAGCAGTATATTACCCCTTTTTTTCTGTTTGTTGCCCTGGTGGGAATGCCTATGGTTGCGGCTTATGGCCAAAACGCCGAAACAGCAGCCGTGTTTAAAACCGTGCTCAATTACTACTACAAAAACGAGAAACCGGTATACAAAAACCGCGGCCAATTGCTTTATTTGTATTGTACCCAAGCCAAACCCAACGAAGAGCTACTGGAAGCGCTAAAAACCGCCAATCTTCCCCAGGATTTTAGAAAAGAAATCAAACAAAAAATTGCGATGCCAGGCGCTACAAAAGATTGGACATACGAGTTCAAACAATTGCCCGACAAAGACCCATCCTTACTCAAGAAAAAGATAAACAGCTGTGTTTCCTTAGAAAAATTTCAAGAAATTAGAAACCGCTTGCAGCTCAACAACCAGAGGCTACTCATCATTACTGAGCCTATATTTTATTCGAAGCAAAACACCGTGTTGGTAAAGGTGGTTTTTTACCGCAGCATTGAGCACAACAGCGGCGCCATACTTTTACTCGAAAAAACCGAAGGCAATTGGTATGTTTCGCAACTCCTAAACGAATGGTCCACCTAATTTATAGTCTATGAAAATCAAAGAAATACTGCCTATACTCGAAGAAATGGCTCCCCTAGCTTATGCCGAAGATTTTGACAATGTGGGTTTATTGGTGGGCGATAAAGAACAAACGGTGACCGGAATCTTGGTATGTCATGATGCACTTGAAGTAGTGATTGATGAAGCCATTGCTAAACAGTGCAACTTGGTAGTTTGTTTTCATCCCATCGTTTTTACTGGACTCAAAAAAATAACCGGCAACACCTATGTAGAACGGGTGGTGATGAAAGCTATTCAACACCAAATTGCAATCTATGCGGTACATACCGCACTTGACAATCACCACGAAGGCGTCAACCGAATATTTTGCTCTGCCTTGGGCTTAGAAAAATGCAACATCTTAATCCCAAAATCGCAGTTTATCACCAAAATGGTGGTGTATACTCCTTCTGATCAAGCCGAAAAATTGCGGGAAGCGCTGTTTGCAGCAGGCGCCGGAAGTATTGGAAATTACGAACGATGCAGTTTCAACACGATTGGATTAGGTACGTTTAAAGGAAATGCGCAAAGCAAACCGGCAGTAGGCAGTCCCGAGTATTTTATTGAAGTAGAAGAAACTAAAATTGATGTAGTGTTCGAAAAGCACAAAAAGCATGCTGTATTGCAAGCGCTTTTTGACACGCACGTATACGAAGAAGTGGCCTACGAATTGTATGAACTCGAAAACACACACCAAAATATTGGACTGGGTATGATAGGTACCTTGCCCCAACCCATGTACGAACAGGAATTTTTACAGCATGTAAAAAAAGCCATGCAAACCCCGATGATTCGCCATACCGAATTTCTCAATAAACCCATACACAAAGTAGCGGTTTTGGGCGGTGCGGGAAGTTTTGCGATAAAAAACGCCATTCAGGCCGGAGCCGATGCTTTTTTGACTGCCGATTTGAAGTACCATAATTTCTATGAATCTGAAAATCAGTTGCTTTTGGCCGATATTGGGCATTATGAAAGTGAACGCTATACAAAAAATTACATTGTTGATTTTCTTCGGAAAAAAATTCTTAGTTTTGCAATCATTTTATCAGAAGCAAATACCAATCCTGTTAAGTACTTATAATTATTATGGCGAATACAAAAGAACTCAGTGTAGAAGAAAAATTAAGAGCATTATACGACTTGCAATTAATTCACACCCGTATTGATGAGATCAGAAACGTACGAGGAGAACTTCCTTTAGAAGTGGAAGATTTAGAAGACGAAGTGACAGGACTTTCTGCTCGATCTGAAAAACTGAAAGCCGATTTAGAGGTAATTGAAGAACAAATCAAAGACAAAAAAATCGCTATCGAAGACCACCAGGCAGCGATTAAAAAATATAGCAAGCAGCAAGAAAACGTGCGCAACAATAGAGAGTTTAACTCATTAGCCAAAGAAGTGGAATTCCAAGAATTGGAAATTCAATTGGCCGAGAAACACATTCGTGAATTGCGCGCCTCTATGGAGCACAAAAAACAAGTGATTAACGATTCTAAAGACAAATTAGACGCAAAAACCAATCACCTGAAACACAAAAAATCAGAGTTGAGCGACATCATGTCTGAGACTGAAAAAGAAGAAAGTTTCTTAACCAAAAAAGCTACCGAATTTGAAGCTTTGATTGAAGAGCGTCTATTAGTAGCCTACAAAAGAATTCGCAGCAGTGTGCGCAATGGTTTGGCAGTGGTTTCGATTGAGCGTGGCGCATCAGCCGGATCATTTTTTACCATTCCACCACAAACACAGGTTGAAATTGCCGGAAGAAAGAAAATCTTAACCGACGAACACTCCGGAAGAATTTTAATAGATGCCGAACTGGCCAAAGAAGAAAAAGACAAGATGGACCAATTATTTGCCACCATCTAACAAAAACTGAGCCCCAAACACTGGGGCTTTTTTTATGAAAAAAACGCAACGCATCCTGCTCACCAAATCAATTGGCTTGTATTTAAATTTGCTTAGTTACATGCTTCCTCAGCATGCTGTAGCTTTGGCCTACCGCCTATTTAGCAAGCCGCGCAGAGGCCGATTGTCTCCCGAACGTCTGCCCTACTTTTTGCAAAAAGCACAAACCCAAAAAATTACACTCCAAACACACGAAATCCACACCTACCTTTGGCCCGGAAATGAGACACGCATTTTGTTGGCCCACGGCTGGGAAAGCAATGCGGCCCGTTGGTCCAAATTGTTTCGCAAACTCAGCAAAACCGGCGCCACCATTATGGCCATTGACGCTCCCGGACACGGTCAATCCAACGGCAATGAATTTACCATGTTGCTCTACGCCGATATTATTCATCAGGTTGCCCAATCGTTTCAACCCACTATTCTAATGGGCCATTCTATTGGCGGTTCAGCCTGTGTGTATTCGTACCACAATTATCCAAAATCGTATACGCAACTGCAAAAAATGGTGGTCTTGGGTGCTCCTTCCGAAATTAAATTACTAATCGACGAATACGTGCGAATGCTATCGATGAATAAGCGAATGGCGCGGTTATTAAACGAATTTTTCACCACCAAATACCGCATTCACATTCCCGAATTTACCACGGCACATTTTGAGAAAACCTTTGCTTTAGAAGGATTGATAGCACACGACAGCACGGATCCCGTGGTGCCTTATGTGGAAGGAAAAAAATTAGCCCGAGCTTGGACTAAGGCACAATTTATTACCACCGAAAATTTGGGCCATAGCATGCACGACGAATACTTGTACGAGCAAATTACCACTTTTACCAACACTTAATGCCAAGCGTTTATTCACGAAAATAGTATCTTAGCCCCATGGAAGAATCGGTAAAACGTTTAAATAAATTCATCAGCGACACCGGCTATTGCTCGCGCAGAGAAGCCGACAAACTCATAGAGGATGGGCGTGTAACCTTGAATGGTGTGGTGCCCGAAATGGGAACCAAAGTGAGCGAACGCGATGAGATTCGGATAGACGGACGATTGATCGTGGATAAAACTGAAAAATTGATTTATTTGGCGTTCAATAAACCGGTGGGTATTGAGTGCACCACCAATCTTGAGGTGCGCAACAACATTATTGAGTACCTCAATTACCCCAAACGCATTTTCCCGATTGGTCGACTCGACAAAGCCAGCGAAGGCTTGATATTTTTGACTAATGACGGCGATATTGTAAACAAAATTTTGCGAGCCAGAAACAACCACGAAAAAGAATATACGGTTACAGTAAATAAACCCATCACCGACCGCTTCATTGATCGCATGGGCAATGGCGTGCCGATTTTAGATACCGTGACGCGCAACTGCAAGGTGGAGCAAATAAGCAAAAACACCTTCAAAATCATTTTGACACAGGGTTTAAATAGGCAAATACGTAGAATGTGTGAACATTTTGACTACGAAGTGACCGCACTCAAACGCATACGCATCATCAACATTTCGTTGGATGTACCAGTAGGGCGTTACCGCGAATTGACGGCAGCCGAAATTCAAGAATTAAATCAGTTAATTGCCCCTTCAAGCAAGACCGAAGAAGCCAGTTATTTGCCTAAAAAATAAACTTATTTCGCTCTGCGTTGTTCGCGAGCCAACAAGGTATTTTTGAGCAACATGGCAATGGTCATAGGGCCTACTCCACCAGGCACGGGAGTAATATGTGACGCTTTTTTACTCACCAAATCAAAATCGACATCGCCGGTAATGCGGTAGCCTTTCTCAGTGGTTTTATCTTCTACACGGGTAATGCCCACGTCAATAATCACCGCGCCATCTTTGACCATCTCGGCTTTTAAGTAATTGGGCACACCCAAAGCGGTAATGATAATATCGGCCTGGGTAGTAATTTGCGCGATATTTTTGGTGTACGAATGGGTTAAGGTCACAGTAGAATTTCCGGGGAAACCTTTGCGGCCCATTAAGATACTCATGGGGCGACCCACAATGTGCGAACGGCCAATCACTACCGTATGTTTTCCTTTGGTTTCTACCTTATAGCGCTCCAACAATTCCAAAATCCCAAAAGGTGTGGCTGGAATAAAGGTGGACATATCCAAGGCCATTTTCCCGAAATTCTCCGGATGAAATCCGTCTACATCTTTGCTGGGATCAATCGCCATAATCACGCGTTGCGTATCGATCTGATCAGGCAAAGGCAATTGCACAATAAAACCGTCGATGTCGTCATTTGCGTTGAGCTCGTTTATTTTCTTGAGCAACTCGGTTTCAGAAGTAGTACTGGGCATTTTCACCAATGTCGATTCAAAACCCACGCGTTCGCAGGCTTTAACTTTACTTCCTACGTAGGTTAAACTTGCGCCATCATTACCCACGATAATTGCCGCTAAATGAGGTACCTTTTCGTTGTTTTCTTTCATTTTGGCCACCTCGGCCGCAATTTCATTTTTGATGTCTTCGCTTACTTTTTTTCCGTCTAGTAGTTGCATGGTCTTTGCGTTGTAGTTAGTTGCTGTAAAAAAATAAGGTTCAAGCTAAAATGTAACGCTGAACCTTTTGTTGTATTATCGAATTCCAGGCATACCAGGCATTCCACCTTTCATACCGCCCATCATTTTCATGAGGTTTTTCCCGCCTGGGCCTTGCATCATTTTCATCATCTTGCTCATTTGCTCAAACTGTTTCATGAGCTGGTTTACTTCTTCAATTTTGCGACCAGCACCTTTGGCAATTCTGGTTTTGCGTTTCATGTCTATAATGGATGGCCGTGAACGCTCGGTTGGTGTCATCGAATGGATGATGGCTTCGATGTGTTTGAAGGCATCGTCTTCGATCTCGACATCTTTCATGGCTTTGGAAGCGCCGGGAATCATGCCCACCAAATCCTTCATATTTCCCATTTTTTTTACTTGTTGAATCTGGACCAAGAAATCGTCAAAACCAAATTCGTTTTTGGCAATTTTCTTTTGGAGCTTACGGGCTTCTTCTTCGTTGTATTGTTCTTGCGCGCGTTCTACCAAGGAAATCACATCACCCATGCCCAAGATACGCTCGGCCATACGCTCGGGGTAGAATACGTCAATGGCTTCCATTTTCTCGCCGGTTCCCACAAACTTAATGGGTTTGTTCACCACCGATTTAATTGATATAGCGGCTCCACCTCGGGTATCTCCGTCTAATTTGGTGAGGATAACCCCATCAAAATTTAGGCGATCGTTAAAGGCTTTGGCGGTATTTACCGCATCTTGCCCCGTCATGGCATCGACCACAAACAAGGTTTCTTGCGGTTGTATGGCTTGGTGCACATTGGCAATTTCGGTCATCATTTGTTCGTCCACGGCCAAACGACCAGCCGTATCGACGATGACTACATTGTATCCTTTTTCTTTGGCATATTTCACGGCATTTTGTGCAATCTCTACTGGGTTGTTGTTGCCCAATTCGGAATACACTTCTACACCAATCTGATCTCCCACCACATGCAATTGATTGATGGCCGCAGGACGATAGACATCACAGGCAACCAACAAGGGATTTTTTCCTTTTTTTGTTTTGAGGAAATTGGCCAGTTTACCGGAAAAAGTAGTTTTACCCGATCCTTGCCAATCGCTTTGTCTTTTACTTTGGTGGTAAACTCTTTGGCTATTTTGAAATTGACGTCGGCATCCAATAGGGCGCGACGCACTTCTTTTAGCGTTTCGGCCACATTAATTTCGGTGATTTTTCCGTGTCCTTTTAAGATATGAAAGGCCTTGTCTAACTTATCACTTAAATTATCAAACATCGCTATAGTGGGATTAATTAATGATTATTATTGTTGTAAAAACGAGCCGCAAATTTAAACATTTGATTGTTAATTTTGCACTAAATCAGTTTGAAAATGAAGGAAATATATGGGTTTGAAAATAAAATAATTTATATTTGACCACCTAAACGCTAAGGCCGAACGTTTAATTGCTTTTTTTATGAAATCATCGCGAACTTACCCTCTTTTTTTACTGTTCTTTTGTTTGATTTTTGGCCTTTCTTGGACTTCAATTTTGGCGCAAGAACGAACTGTGTTTGATGTCGCTCGTTCTGGTTCGCTGCAGGAAATTGAAGCACTGTACCAAAAAAACCCA
The DNA here is from genome assembly GCA_026390995.1 of Flavobacterium sp. Taxonomy (GTDB): domain Bacteria; phylum Bacteroidota; class Bacteroidia; order Flavobacteriales; family Flavobacteriaceae; genus Flavobacterium. Next base: position 6,625 of record JAPLEX010000072.1, on the reverse strand, counting down.
GCCGAAATAGAAAACATTGACGACAGAGGCTCAACTCCCTTACTACTCGCCTGCTACCGAAACAACGAAGCGGTTGCTCAGTATTTACTAAATCACACCAAAAACATCAACCACAATTCGGGAATGGGAACGGCTTTAATGGCCGCTGTAATGGCCAATAACAGCAATCTAGTTGCCGAATTCATTGCCAAAAAAGCCGATTTGGATCAGGTAGATAAAGGAGGAAAAACAGCCCTAATTTATGCCGCATTTTTTAACCGAAATCCAATCGTAAAATTATTAGTTGACGCCGGTGCGAACCGCAACATTAAAGACGTAGACAGCCGAACGGCCTTAGATTACGCCACCTTCTCTAAAAATACAGAATCAATCATTTATTTATCAAATTAATCAACCAACTACATGAAAAAAAATTACACCATTTTGTTGATCGCTATGGCCTCGTGCTTTGTAGCCACCGCACAAATTAAAGAAACGGCCGTGACCACCATTGGTACCATGACGGTAAAAATTAGTTTAAACCAAGCAACATCCTTGGCAACCATAACGCTAACTGGCCCGTCTACGCGATGGATGTCACTCGGATTAGATTGTTCGTCTATGCAAGGAAATAAAGACGTCATTAGCTTTGGAACTACATTGCTTGATCGCTCTTTTTCTACTGCAACGCACGTACAACCTCTTACCGATGCGCAAAATAATTTAACTCTAGAAAGCAATACGGTAGCGGGAACTACTAGAACCTTAGTTATTACTCGACCATTTAATACGGGTGATGCCAACGATCATGTGTTTGATTTCAATGCCAGTTCCTTAAACATCGTATGGGGTGTAGGGCCGGCCTTAGATTTGGGCGTAAAACACAGTACCAAAGGAACTGCCACACTCACCTTTAGTACTTTGGGCACAGAAACATACACCTTAGACAATTCATTTGGCGTAAGTCCAAACCCAACTACCGGAATCATTTCCTTGAAAAATCCAGCGAATTTTGCGATACAAACTATTCGTCTTTTTGACAACCAAGCAAAATTGATTAAAACGTGGAATAATACTGGCGATACCCTCATTAGCAATACGCTCGATTTGAGCGACCTTACAAAAGGAGTGTATTACCTTGAGGTGAATGCGGATTCTGACAAAACGGTGAAAAAAATCATACTTAATTAATTCATGTTAATTAAAAAAAGCTTCCTAATTCTTGTGGGGTTAGGTTGTATTGCGGCTTTGGCAGGCTATTATTATGTGTTTCATGCTGGCGAAAGAAATGCAGCAAATGAAGAAGCAGTATATACGCTAAGCACCGCCGAATTGGTCAACGAATTTAACACCGACACCCAAAAAGCCAATGCCAAATACAACAACAAAACAATCACTATCATAGGTGTTGCAACGGTTGTTTCGGCCACAGAAATAAAGTTGGATGACCAAGTAATTTGCTCGTTTCAAACTGCTACAACACGGGTTATTGCCAACCAAAAAACCACGATCAAAGGGCGATTTGTAGGCTATGATGAATTGTTTGGCGAATTTAAATTTGATCAATGTACCCTTTTAAAAACCGATAATTAGTTCCCCATGAAACAACTCACTATTTCCCTACTTGCTCTATTTGCATTAGGACAAGTATACGCACAAGACGATTTACTTAACGAATTAGAAAAATCGGCGGGACCAGCAGAAAAGCAAATTGAGCAAGCGGCATTCAAAGGGCTTCAAATTTGCAACATGCAATCTACTAAACTGGCCGCAAAAGGCGAATGGTACTTTGTTGTTTCGCACCGCTTTGGCAACTTAAAAGAAGGCACAAACAACTTTTTTGGATTGGATAATGCCTACACCAAAATTGGTGGATTGTATGGCGCAACCAATTGGTGGACACTTTCTACTTCGCGCCACACCTACAAAAAAAACTATGAATTGGGATCCAAATTAAAATTTGCCAACCAAGAAGTAGATGGATTTCCAATCACAATTGTGGCTTATAACACGGTAGATATAAACTCGGAAATAAAAAAAGAACTCAACCCAAATTTAAAATTTAGCGATCGATTGTCATTTTCTTCGCAATTGATTTTATCCAGAAAAATAAACAAGTCCGTGTCGGTTGAATTAAATAGCATTTATATTCATAAAAACTTGTACGAACCTATTGAAGAAAAAAAAGACGAAATACTTGTTGCAGCGGGTGGACGATGTAAAGTAAGTAAACGCCTAAGTGTAAATGTAGAATATGCCGCAAGAACAAACCCTTTAAAAGGGAGTCCCTACGACAACCCCCTTGCCTTGGGATTAGATATAGAAACCGGTGGTCACGTATTTCAATTGCTGTTTGCCACCAGCCAAGCCATGAATGATGTGGCCTATTACACCAATGGCTCAGGCAGTTGGACCGACAACACCAAAGGATTGTATTTTGGATTTAACATGTATAGAGTATTTTAAGTATGAAAAAAGTATATTTAGTAAGCGTAATTATTTCAGGTTTATTCCTTGCTTCCTGTGAGTCGACTACCTATGACAATGTAGAAGGTTTTGTAGCCAATCCGACTTATGAAAAAAACATCAAACCCCTTATTGACAGTAAGTGCAACAACTGCCATGCTGCCCAAGTTACCTATCAGTTGGGTGGCGGAACTATTCTAGATAACTATGCTGATTTCAGGTCTAGCGTAGAATTTGGTTATACCTTGCGCGATATTGATACCCTTCGCAATACTCCTGGGCAAATGCCGAAATCTAACGCTCCACTCACAAAAGGACAAATAAAATTGATTTACGCCTGGAAAAATACCGGATTTCCACAATAAATAAGATCCATCTAAATTGAAAAAAACATTCCTTTTTCTCGCAATATTTACCTTAATTCAATTTACACAAGCACAAAAATACTTGTCGCGTACTGCCGAATTAAAATTTGACGCTTCGGTAGCCAATATGGTAGAAATAGCGGCCAAAAACAATAAGGTATCAGCTATATTGGATATTGCTACCGGAAAATTTGCCGTGAACGCCCTAATCAATGAGTTTAAATTTAAAGTGCCCCTAATGGAAGAGCATTTTAACGAAAACTACATGGAAACCTCCAAATATCCGAACGCTAAATTTAGTGGCCAACTCACCAATTTTGATGCCAGCAAATTAACCAGCAAAGGCAGCTATGACCTAGAAGGTGATTTGACCCTACACGGTGTAACCAAAAAAGTCAAAACCAAAATGACTTTGGTATTAGCGGGTGGAAAAGTTATGGCCAACTGCAACTTTACCGTGCATGCCCAAGATTATAAAATTGAAATTCCATCGTTGGTGAAAGAAAAATTTGCAGAAAACATCAAAGTAGCCTTTGATGGGGATCTGCTTACCAAATAAGAGAATTGACTCCAACAAAAAAGCCAGTGTAAATTTTGCACTGGCTTTTTTTGTGTATGAATTGATGAAATTACGGCAACTTCTTAAATACGATGTAATCGTTTAATGTTGGATCTAATGCTACTTCATCTTTTAGAATAATAGTATTATTCGAAACAAATACAATATCCCAATCATCTTCGATATCATTAAATAACGCATTGGGAAAATAAATATTACAGTCCGTCGAATTGGTAGGAGAATCATCATTTACTGTTGGTGGAATTGGAGTATATAAATTACTTTCATTATTGTGAGTAATTAACCAATTACCTGATTCAGACAAAGCACCATTTGTAGCTACAATTGAACCATTCGTGCCAAAAGTAAAACTATAGCCTGTAAAATTGGATGTTTGGTCTTGACGATGATCTTCGTAATAAAATATATTCCAAGATCCTTGAGTAATAACCGAAGTCAAATCTAGAGCTGTTGCAGGTATTTTTTCAAATGTTACATAATCAGTTCTTGTTGCATCGTCTGAATTGCCATCCTTTAAGGCTATTTCATTTTCAGAAAGTATCTCTTCAATATCCCAATCGTCTCCAACTCCTTTGAAAATAAGAGGAGCATCAAATTTAATATTAAAATCAACTGGATTATTTGGTGAGTCATCAGTATTGTTTGGGGAGCTTATGTCTGTATATAATTCACCACTTCCATTATCATCAGTAACATTCCAATTGCCTATAATTTCTGAACTCGCATTTGATGCAATTAATTTATTATCTGTGCGGAATGTAAATATGTAGTCAATAAAATTTCTTGTTTCAACATCTCCATTATCTGAATAATGGGTTAACTTCCATGTTCCTTGGGTGACAACATCAATTATAGGATGATTAGATTGTGGTTGAGCCTTGTCAGCACTACAAGAGACAAATAGGCTGTAAAGTAGGATGGCTACAGCAAGTGATCGGAATTTTTTCATAGTATTGGGGGTGTAAATTTAAGGTAAAGGTATTGTAAATTTTGAAAAATCAAAACGCAAGCCATTTACATGCGGTTGGGTACTGCAATTCCCAATAACGAAAAAGCAGATTGAATAACTGCAGCAACCTTGGCCGACAACAAAACTCGAAATACTTTGTTCTCTAGATTGGCTTCGCCTAAAATAGATACCGTTTGGTAAAACGAATTGTATTCTTTAACCAAATCATAGGTGTAATTGGCGATTAAAGCCGGGCTGTGTTGCGCCGCAGCGAGTTGAATACATTCGGGATACAAAGCCAATTGCTTGATGAGTTCTTTCTCTTTGGAATGCAATTCATCTAATGCAACAAAGGTTAAATCAAAATCAGCTTTGCGTAAAATGGATTGAATGCGGGCAAAAGTGTACTGAATAAATGGCCCAGTATTTCCGGCAAAATCAACCGATTCTTCGGGATTAAACAGGATGCGTTTTTTGGGATCCACTTTCAAAATATAGTATTTTAAGGCGCCCAACCCAATAATTTCATACAAGTCCTGTTTCTCTTGGTTGGAAAATCCATCCAATTTACCCAACTCCTCTGAAAGGGATTGTGCGGTAAGGGTCATGTCGTCCATTAAATCATCGGCATCTACCACGGTTCCTTCGCGTGATTTCATTTTTCCGGAAGGCAAATCAACCATGCCATAGGACAAATGCACCAACTGCTTAGACCAATCAAAGCCCAACTTCTGTAGGATTAAAAACAACACTTTAAAATGATAATCTTGTTCGTTACCCACTGTATACACCATACCGTTTACATCGGGAAAATCGTTTACACGCTGAATGGCGGTGCCAATATCCTGGGTCATATACACTGCGGTTCCGTCGGAGCGCAATACAATTTTTCGGTCGAGCCCTTCGTCGGTTAGATCTATCCATACTGATCCGTCGGGATCTTGTTCGAATATGCCTTTGGCCAAGCCCATTTGCACAACATCTTTGCCCAACAAATAGGTATTGCTTTCGTAATAATAGGAATCAAAGTTGACGCCCAATCGCGTATAGGTCGAGTTGAAACCATCATACACCCATTGGTTCATGGTTTTCCAAAGTGTAACTACTTTTTCGTTTCCAGCCTCCCAATCTAAGAGCATTTGTTGCGCTTGCAAGATAATCGGTGCCTCTTTTTTGGCTTCGTCTTCCGTTTTTCCATTAGCGACCAATTCTGCAATTTCTTCTTTATAGGCCTTATCAAAAGCCACATAATATTTACCTACCAATTTATCGCCTTTCAAGCCGGAGGTCGATGGAGTTTCTCCGTTACCAAATTTTTGCCAAGCCAACATCGATTTACAAATATGAATACCTCGGTCGTTGATGATTTGGGTTTTATATACTTTTTTGCCGGCAGCTTTCAAGATTTCGGCCACCGAAAAACCCAATAAATTATTGCGAACATGTCCTAAATGCAAAGGCTTGTTGGTATTGGGCGATGAATATTCAACCATAATTACCTCGCTCTCGGCAGTGGTATTTACGTGTCCAAATTTTTCGTTTTCCTGCATCGACTGAAATGCTTGTACATAATAGGAATCGGCAATCACCACATTTAAAAATCCAGAAACCACATTATACCGATCAACAAATTCAACCTCTTGTACCAAATAGTCGCCAATTTTTGCACCCAATTCGGCAGGATTGCTTTTGATGTGTTTGAGTAAGGGAAATAAGACTACCGTAATGTCACCTTCAAATTCTTTGCGCGTGGCCTGAAACTCCACTTTTTCTAACGAAATAGAATACAGGGTTTGTACCGCTGTAATTACAGGATGTGAAAGGCTTTCGGCTAATGTCATAGGAAATAAATTTTGGCAAATATAACCATTCAATCCCCAAATCTAAAAAGGAATTTATGCAAACCAATTGAAGGGATTTGAATGCTAAAAATTGGCCGCTCGTTTTGGTTGTGTTTGTAATCTAAATTTAATTTAATTGTAAGATTTTTATTTATCTTTTTTTCTATTTTATGCATTTCATCGATTTATTTTGCATTTTACCGACAATTAAACAAATATTTGATTGTCAAAAAAATAATAAGCATTAATAATTCACTCAAATTATTATGAAAAAATTACTACTCATTTTCGCTTTAAGTCTTGCCTCTCTTTCTTTTGGTCAAGCCATTTCTGTATACACATCAACCTACACAGTTCCCCAACTGGTGAATGCAGTTTTGATTAACTCGCCTTGTGTGGCCGCAAGTAACATTACTTGGAAAACCGGAACACAGGCAAATTCTAC
>JAPLEX010000029.1 GCA_026390995.1 Flavobacterium sp. | reverse complement strand
CGGTTGATGATATTTCCTTAAACAAAACCCGACGCATTTTTAGTCAAGAATTATACCCAAACACTGATATCGCCGTAGGGCAAAGCCAAGTCATCAATACCTTTGACATGACCTATTACCCCAAAGAACGCGGTCCGTATAACAACAATCCCTTAGCTTCAGGCACCAATGAATTGCCCAATCCAAAAGACAATTTTGGAGGAATTACGCGTTCATTAAACTCCACCAATTTTGAGCAAGGCAATGTAGAATACATCCAATTCTGGTTATTGGATCCATATGTCGGTAATGGAATAACACCACAAGAACTAGCCAATCCTGGAAAAATTGTTTTCAATTTGGGTTCGATCTCGGAAGATATTTTGAAGGACGGCCGTAAACAATTTGAAAATGGTTTGCCCGAAGTGGGCTCAACTTTGGCACCCTTCAGTACGACTTGGGGTAAAGTACCGGTTTCGCAATCTTTACTGTATGCTTTTGATACCAACGAGGGCAACCGCCAGGTACAGGACATCGGATTTGACGGATTGCCCGACAGTGAAGAAGCCTCGATTTACACCAATTTTGCCAATTTGCCTGACCCGGCAGCAGATAACTATCAATATTATTTGAATGCGAGTGGATCGGTTATCGACCGCTATAAAAATTACAATGGAACTCAAGGGAATTCTCCTGTAAGTGTATCCGACTCCAATCGAGGAAACTCTACCCTGCCCGATGTAGAAGACATTAACCGAGACAACACCATGGACGGGTTTAATGCCTACTATGAATACCACATTGATTTGCAGCCCAACATGAACGTGGGTAGTTCGCTCTATGTAACTAATGTGATTGAAACCGTAGCGCAAACCCCAGGAGCCACTGCCGGCGACACTACACCAGCCCGATGGTTGCAGTTTAAAATTCCGGTTACCCAATTTGAAAGTAAAGTAGGTCCAATTTCTGATTTTCGATCTATCCGTTTCATGCGTATTTTCATGACCGACTTTGAGAACGACATCACGGTGCGTTTTGGTGCCTTAGATTTAGTTCGGGGTGAATGGCGTCGTTACCTAAAATCCTTGGATGCTGAAGACGATCAAACCAATGCTTTAGATGCTACTGATTTTGACATTGAGACCGTAAATATTCAGGAAAATTCGCAACGTTCGCCTATTAAATATGTTTCTCCTCCTGGGGTAGTGCGCGAGCAGTTATACAATAATAACTCGATCATTAACCAAAACGAACAATCGTTGGCATTGCGTGTACGTGATTTGGAAACAACTGATTCCCGTGCGGTATTTAAAAATATTAGTGTTGACATGCGCCAGTTTAAAAAACTAAAAATGTTTATCCACGCCGAAGCCTTACCGGCTGATCCAGCGCCTGTAGCCAATAATGAAATGGTAGGGTTCATTCGCTTCGGAAATGACTTTACCGAAAACTTTTACCAAATTGAAATTCCGCTGGAGGTTTCGGCAGCTGGAGCCAATACACCCGAATTGGTTTGGCCCGAAGCCAACAACATTGATTTGCAGTTGGAATTATTGACCCAGCTGAAAATCTTATCGCGTCAAAATCCTCCGTTGGGAGCTAATGAAATTTTCTACCAAATGGAAAACCAATTGGATCCAGCACGCCCTGCCAAATTAAAACTGGGTGTGCGCGGAAATCCTAATTTTGGATTGGTAAGAACCTTAATGGTGGGGATTAAAAACAATACAACAGGAGGAACAGATCCTTCTGGCGCTCTGTTAACTCCAAAAGACGTGAGTGGCGAAGTGTGGTTTAATGAATTGCGTTTGTCTGACATGGACAACCAAGGCGGAATGGCTGCGGTAGTAAATATTGATGGAAATATCGCTGATTTTGCCACCGTATCGGCTACTGGTAAAATGAGCACCATTGGATTTGGAACCTTAGAACAAGGACCAAACGAACGCAGTCGCGACGATATGCAGCAATACAACATTGTAACCAATTTGAGTTTAGGGAAATTGTTGCCGAAAAAATGGAACATCACTTTGCCTTTTAATTATGCCATAGGCGAAGAAACCATTACCCCCGAATACGATCCGTTTAGTCAAGACATCCGTTTGCAACAATTGCTTGACATTACCGCAGATGCCAATGAGCGTGCCAACATCAAAGACCGTGCGATTGATTACACCAAACGCCAAAGTATCAATTTTATAGGCGTGCGTAAAGAGCGTTCAGAAAAACAAAAAGTGCGCATTTACGATCCCGAAAATTTAACGCTTTCGTATTCGTACAACGAGGTGAATCGACACAATTACGAAATAGAAAGTTACAAAGACCAACAAGTACGCACCACGGCCGATTATTCATTTACCATACAGCCTAAACCAGTTGAGCCGTTCAAAAAGTCTAAAACCTTCAAGAAAAGTGAATATTGGAAGCTCTTGCGCGACCTCAATTTTAATTACATGCCCTCCACAATTAGTTTCAGCAGCACGATTTTGCGTCAATCCAACAAACAACAATTCCGCCAAGTTGATGTAGAAGGCATACCATTAGATCCGTTGTATCGCCGCAATTTCTTGTTCAATTACCAATACGGCTTCAATTACAACATGACCAAATCGCTCAAGTTTAATTACAGTGCCACCTCTAGCAACATTGTGCGCAATTATTTAAATGAGTTTAACGAACCCGACAATTCGGTAACCATTTGGGACGATTATTGGGATGTGGGCGAACCCAATCAGCATTCACAGCAATTTGTAATTAATTATGACTTGCCTATCAACAAAATTCCAGTCTTGAGTTTTGTAAAATCTACCTATTCGTATACGGGCGATTACAATTGGCAACGTGCCTCTTTGGCGCTATCGCAATTTGTGGCCGAGGACGGTACGGCTTATAACCTAGGAAACACCATTCAGAATGCGGCTTCGCATAAATTGAATACCACCTTTAATATGGACTCCTTTTATAAATACATTGGGTTGTCTAAAAACAAAGGAAAAACACCGGTCAAAAATGCAGCAACCACCGCACCCAAGCCGGGACAAAAAGTAGCCAATGCGGCCCCACAAGTTGCCAACGAAGGCAGCGTATTTATGAATGGGCTGATTGGCGTTTTAACCTCGGTGCGCAACATTCAATTAAATTATACCGAAAACAGAGGAACTGTTTTGCCGGGTTATACGCCTGGTTTGGGCTTTTTTGGTTCGTCAAAACCTACCTTAGGATTTATTTTTGGATCACAAGACGATGTGCGTTACGAAGCAGCCAAAAACGGCTGGTTGACTACCTATCCAAACTTTAACCAAAACTTTACTCAAATCACTTCGAGAACATTAAATCTCACCGCCAACATTGATTTGTTCCCAGATTTTAAAATAGATTTGACCGCCTACCGCACCTATGTGCAAAACTATTCGGAGCAATATGATGTATCAACCGATGGCGTATACAATTCCCGTTCCCCCTATACATTTGGGAACTATTCGATATCTACGAATATGATTAAAACGGCCTTTAAAACCAGCAACGAAAGTTTCTCCTCGGCCTTTGAAGAATTCCGAAACAACCGTCTAATTATTGCCAATCGTTTAGCCGAGAACTTTTATGGCGCCAATCCAATTCCCGTCTATGGTCAAGGGGCCTATAGTGATTTAACCAATCCGATTTATGCAGCCAACCTAGGGTATCCGGTGGGTTTTGGGAAAAATAGCCAAGCGGTATTACTGCCCTCTTTTTTGGCAGCCTACACTGGTTTTGTAGGCAAACCTGCTGGCGAAGCAGCCAAAGGAATTTCCTTGGACGCCTTTAGAGACATTCCCATTCCCAATTGGACAATCAAGTACAGCGGGTTGATGCGCTACACCTTCTTTAAAGACAACTTCAAGCGATTCTCAATTCAAAATAGTTATAAAGCCACGTATACTTTAAATTCGTTCCGCTCAAATTTTGAGTTTGATAAAGCCCCTTCGGGTTATTTGCCCAACGGAAACCTAAACGTGGATGCGGGAGGAAATCTCTACAATAAGCTGTTGATTGCCAACGTGAATTTGGTGGAGCAATTTAGCCCGTTGATGCGCGTAGATTTTGAATTGAAAAACTCGATCAAGATTTTGGCCGAGATGAAAAAAGACCGCGCCTTGTCGTTGAGTTTTGACAACAACTTGCTCACCGAGGTAAAAGGAGTAGAGTATGTGGTGGGCTTGGGCTATCGCATTAAAGATGTAATTTTTTCTTCTAAATTGGCCGATAATCCAACAGGTGTAATTAAGAGCGACATCAACATAAAAGTGGACGGATCCTACAGAAACAGCCAAACCATTGTGCGCTATTTAGACTACAACAACAACCAACTTTCGGGCGGACAAAACATTTGGTCGGCCAAGCTAACCGCCGATTATGCTTTCAGTAAGAACTTTACAGCTATTTTCTATTATGACCATTCGTTTTCTAAACCGGTAATATCCACTTCTTTCCCAATTACTAATATTCGTGCCGGATTTACCCTGCGCTATAATTTCGGAAATTAACCGCAAAACATTTTATTAACTCTTTAGGAAACGATACATTTGCCCATCATTAAAAATTAGAATATCATGAATATCCCAGCAGATTTAAAATACACCAAAGACCACGAGTGGGTTTCTTTAGAAGGAGAAATTGCCACCGTTGGCATTACTGCTTTTGCCCAAAAAGAATTGGGTGATATCGTATATGTTGAAGTTGAAACGCTTGACCAAACCTTGGCAAAAGACGAAGTTTTTGGTACGGTAGAAGCGGTAAAAACAGTATCTGATTTGTTTTTGCCGATGTCAGGTGAGATTGTTGAGTTTAACGAAGGATTAGAATCGGCTCCAGAAACCGTAAATTCAGATCCATATGGCGACGGCTGGATGATCAAAGTGAAAGTAGCAGATGTAGCCGAATACGATGAATTACTTTCCAGTGATGAATATAAAAACCTTATTGGCGCATAAATCGACCTATTTTTGGTTGGCACAAGTATGGACCCTTTTTGTGGCTGTATTGTGTTTGATGAATGGGTCAGATTTGCCGCAAATTGGGGTGAAAGGCGTAGACAAATACGTGCATTTTATTTTTCATTTTGTGTTTGCCTCTTTTTGGTTTTTGTACCGCTACAAAAAAACATTTCGTCCTATAGAAGCTGCCCGTTGGGTGCTTATCGCCTCTCTTTTGTTTGGAATTTTCATCGAACTGGCGCAAGCCTACCTCACCACATCCCGAAACCCAGATGTTTTTGATGTGTTGGCAAACACTATAGGAGCCTTGGTGGCCTTGAGCTTACTGTTGTGGGCTATTTATTACACCAAGTTAATAAGCTGATTTTATTGTCCTAAACATAGTCCCACTTCGGTGGGATTTTTTATTTTTATCCCATGAATATCAAACACTACCTAGACGCAACCTACCTTAAAACTGCTGTTCAGGCCCAATTGACTGAGGCAGAGAATGCTGCG
>JAPLEX010000081.1 GCA_026390995.1 Flavobacterium sp. | reverse complement strand
GCACGCGTATTGAATGATTTGCGTTCAAAACCCTTTGTCTATTCGGCTAAAGCGCAGGGTATTTTAGACCAAAAATGGGTGACGGAAACCGACATTAAAAATTGCTTAACCTATGGCGATGTTGATTTTGACCAAAGCAATCTTCCACAACAAAAAGGTAAATTGTATGTCATTGAAGGGAAAACAGCCAAGAATCAAGCGATTGTATTAAAAGTTATCAATAATTCAGACAAAGCCGAATTGGTAGACATAATTAAAACCACAGAAAACTAAGTTTACTTGGCGTTTTTTCGGCGTTGGCGTTCGGCCTGTATTAGCGATAATTCGCGATTGGTTTGTCCGGCTACCGAGGTATTTTCTTCGGCTCTGCGAATTAAATACGGCATTACTTCCCGAACCGGTCCAAATGGTAAATATTTAGCCACATTATATCCTGCAGCGCCCAAATTGTAACTGATGTTGTCGCTCATGCCATACAACTGACCAAACCAAATTCGAGAATCAGTAGGCGGTATATTTTTTTCGGCTACTAAATCCATGACCAAATACGAACTATCCTCATTGTGCGTTCCGGCAAATACAGCCATCGTATCGAGGTGCTCGAGCATATACTGCACGGCCGCATTGTAGTTTTGATCGGTTGCCTCTTTTGAATCGCAAATGGGTGATTGGTAATTGTTTTCTTGGGCACGAAGATTTTCTTTTTCCATGTAGGCGCCTCGCACCAGTTTCATTCCAATATGAAAGCCTTTGTTTTTAGCATATTCGTGCAGCTTTTTGAGGTAATCCATTCGGTCCCAGCGATACATTTGCAGTGTATTGAAAACCACCGCCTTGTGGGTGTTGTATTTCTCCATCATTTGGGTCACTAAGTCATCGGCAGCGTCTTGCATCCAACTTTCTTCGGCATCGATGAGCACCAACACATTGGCCTCATGAGCCGCTTTACACACCTGATCAAATCGAGCTTCTACACGTGCCCACTCGGCTTGTTCGTATGCCGTTAGCGTTTGTTTGGCTCCCACTTTCTCATATAAATCGATTCGCCCAAAACCGGTGGGTTTAAACACGGCAAAGGGCAAGGCTTTTCTTGTTTTGGCAAACGAGATGATTTTTAAGGTCATGGCCAAGGCGTCGTCAAAATGAGCTTCGTCTTCTTTGCCTTCTACCGAATAATCCAACACCGAATACACCTGTTTGGCATACATCTTATCCACCACCGGTAAGCAATCTTGTTCGCTCACCCCACCACAAAAATGATCAAAAACCGTAGCGCGAATGAGGCGATCGACGGGTAAATGAAATTTGAGCGCCAGCTGGGTAGCCGCAGTACCTATTTTTACCAAGGTATTATTAGAAATTAAACGAAATAAAAAATGAGCTCGTTGGAGTTCGGCATCCGATTTGAGTGCAAAAGCAACTTGGGTATTTTGGAATAATTTTGGCATGAGTACAAAGAAATTTCTATTGGAATTTTCACGCACAAAAATACCAAAAATTCTGCCTATGCGTGAAGCCAAAATGATAAAAAATCACTGTTTTCTAATTAATCTGATATCTTGTTGAGTTATCTTTAAAAATTCACTTATTTTGCTTGATTTTTACTACCTAATATGACCAGACAACCCTTGCAAGCCAACGGCTACACCATACATTTTGGCGATTCAAAATACTCCGAATTAAATCAAGTACTTATAGACCATGCCTACTCTAAACTATTCGTTTTAGTTGACACCCATACCAATGCATATTGCTCTCCTATTTTTCTGCCCGAATTGGCCACACACATCCCCATTGAACTCATAGAAATTGAACCCGGTGAAGCACAAAAAAACATTGCTACCTGTTTAGAAATTTGGGAGATTTTAACCGAATTGGGTGCCGACAAAAAAAGCCTATTGATTGCTTTGGGCGGAGGAGTGTTGACTGACTTGGGTGGATTTGTTGCGGCTACTTATAAACGAGGAATTGATTTTATTGCCGTACCTACTACCCTATTGGCTATGGTTGATGCCGCAATTGGCGGTAAAAACGGCGTAGATCTGGGGCATCTAAAAAACCAAATTGGCGTAATCGCAGTACCCAAAATGGTCCTTATTGATGAAAATTATTTAGACAGCTTACCCCAAGCTGAAATGCGCTCAGGATTGGCCGAAATGATTAAACACGGGCTCATCTACGACAAAGCCTATTGGGAATTATTCCAAGATTTGAGTCAGTTGGATAGCGACTATTTGGCTGTGCTTTTGGAGCGTTCTATCGAAATAAAGAACAGCATTGTCATTCAAGATCCTACTGAAAAAGGGCTGCGCAAAGCGCTCAATTTTGGGCATACTTTGGGGCATGCAATAGAAAGTTATTTTCTGGAAAATCAAACTAAAACTCCCTTGCTACACGGAGAAGCTGTGGCAGTTGGCATGCAACTCGAAGCCTATTTGTCGGTGCAAAAAGGCCTGCTCGACTTCGGGAGTTACTTGGAAATAAAATCGACTTTGCAAGCGATATTTAACCCCATTGATTTTAACGAAAACGACATCGAAGCCATCGAAAAATTATTGATTCACGATAAAAAAAACGAAGGCGGAAAAGTGCTCTTTGTGCTCTTAACCGAAATAGGAAAAATTACCTTCAATCAAACCGTTGAAAAGGAATGGATTAGAGCCGCATTTTTAGATTATAAAACTTAATTATTTTTTATTTCAACTGTAGTGTATCACTTATTTATTTTTTTACATTTGCCTCAATGAATAGAAACCAAAATAACGCCAACACTGCTTGCTACCACAAGGATACTACTGCATTTTACTGCACAAAAGTTTGGCGGGTTTTGGCGATATATTACAGTCAAAGTGCATTGACTAGTGTTTGCCAAGAAAAACTTCCGATTATTTATGCCAACATACGGGTTTGAACCTACAGAATACCTCGGTTTTCTAGTTTAACTTTAATCCTCTTTGGCCATGAACACAAAATATTCCGATCTCATCAATCAAACTTATTACTTCCCTCAGGAAGAATTTACACTCAATAAAGACAATTTGCAATTTCATCACATTGATCTGATGAAATTGGTTGAGCAATATGGCACACCCCTAAAATTCACCTATTTGCCTCAAGTTTCTAGCAACATCAAACGCGCCAAAAACTGGTTTCGTTCGGCGATGGAGAAAAACAAATACGAGGGCAAATACTATTATTGTTATTGCACCAAAAGTTCGCATTTTGAATACATCATGAATGAGGCCTTTAAAAATAACATTCACATTGAAACCTCTTCGGCTTTTGATATTAATATCGTAGAGAATTTACTCGAAAATGGGAAGATCAACAAAAGCACCTATGTGATTTGCAATGGGTTTAAACGCGACCAATACATCAATAATATTGCCCGATTGATCAATAATGGACACAAAAACACCATTCCGATTATTGACAATTATGAAGAGTTAGATTTGTTGCAAGCCGAGATCAAAGGCAAGTTTAAAATTGGGATTCGAATTGCTGCCGAGGAAGAACCAAAATTTGAGTTTTACACTTCTCGTTTGGGAATTGGATACAAAAATATTGTACAATTTTACAAAAAACAGATTCAAGAAAACGACAAGTTAGAGCTCAAAATGCTTCACTTTTTCATCAATACTGGCATCAACGACAATGCCTATTATTGGAACGAATTGGTGAAATGTATCAAAGTATATATCGCGCTCAAAAAAGAATGTCCTTCCCTAGACGGACTGAATATTGGCGGGGGTTTCCCAATAAAAAACTCCTTGGCATTTGAGTACGATTACCAATACATGATTGACGAAATCATCCACCAAATAAAAATTGCCTGCGACGAAGCCGAAGTAGACATGCCCAATATTTTTACCGAATTTGGATCGTTCACCGTTGGCGAAAGCGGCGGCGCAATTTACCAAGTGTTGTACCAAAAACAACAAAATGATCGTGAAAAATGGAACATGATTGACAGTTCGTTTATCACCACCCTGCCCGATACTTGGGCCATCAACAAGCGTTTTATCATGCTGGCAATAAACCGGTGGAACGACACCTACGAACGGGTGCTTTTGGGTGGAATGACTTGCGACAGCGACGATTACTACAACTCGGAGCAAAACATGAATGCCATTTATTTGCCCAAATACAACAAAGAAAAACCACTTTATATCGGATTTTTTAATACAGGAGCCTACCAAGAAACAATTGGCGGCTATGGCGGTTTGCACCACTGTTTGATTCCGCAACCCAAACACATCTTGATTGATCGCGACGAAAACGGTATTTTGGCCACCGAAGTTTTCTCGGAACAACAAACATCTGATGAAGTGTTAGAAATATTAGGATATCGTAAAAAATAATTTATTTTTGAAAACCAAGATTAGGCATATAACAGCACAAAATACAAGTAAAAACCAAACAAAATGAGTAAAGGACCGATCAGTCAATTTATCGAAAAACACTATTTGCATTTCAACTCGGCGGCCTTAGTTGATGCAGCCAAAGCGTATGAACAACAATTGGCCAACGGAGCCAAAATGATGGTTACTATGGCCGGTGCGATGAGCACAGCAGAAATAGGAAAAATATTTGCCGAAATGATTCGCCAAGACAAACTCCAAATTATTTCGTGCACCGGCGCCAACTTAGAAGAAGATATCATGAATTTGGTGGCACATTCACACTACGAGCGCGTGCCCAACTACCGCGATTTGACCCCACAACAAGAATGGGATTTATTGGAACGTGGACTAAACCGAGTAACCGATACTTGTATACCCGAACACGAAGCCTTTCGTCGTTTACAAAAGCACATCTACAAAATTTGGAAAGAGGCCGATGACAAAGGCGAACGTTATTTTCCGCATGAATNNNNTGTACAAAATGTTGTTGTCTGGCGTATTAGAAGAATACTACGAAATTGATTTGAAAGACAGTTGGATGTATGCCGCTGCCGAGAAAAACTTACCCATTATAGTTCCGGGTTGGGAAGACAGTACCATGGGGAATATTTTTGCATCCTATGTGATTAAAGGCGAATTAAAAGCCTCGACCATGAAATCGGGTATCGAATACATGACCTATTTGGCCGATTGGTATTCCAAAAACAGCAGCAATGGCGTAGGGTTCTTCCAAATTGGAGGAGGAATTGCGGGTGATTTCCCGATTTGTGTAGTACCCATGTTATACCAAGATATGGAAATGCACGACGTGCCATTTTGGAGTTATTTCTGTCAAATTTCTGACTCTACGACCAGTTACGGTTCTTATTCGGGCGCCGTTCCCAACGAAAAAATAACCTGGGGAAAATTGGATATCCACACCCCAAAATTTATTATTGAATCAGATGCAACAATCGTTGCGCCCTTAATTTTTGCCTACCTACTAGATTTATAATATGTTATGAAGAGAATTATTGTTGATTATTCCAAGCTCACAAATGAAATTTTAAACCTGTTGGTTGATCGTTTTCCTGATGGCTATGACGATTCCAACATTATCCGATTTAGAAATGCCCATAACGAATTGGTCGAAGCCGTTGAAGTGCGCACCGAAGACACCATTTATTTGGTGAAAGTGAGCACCAAATTGGCCAATCGTTTAGAGAAATTTGAAGACGAGGATATTGAAGATATTGTAGTTCCAATTGATGCGATAAAAGGCATCGACGGAGAAATTGGCGAAGATGAGGAGGATGAAGAAGAAGAAACTGATTTGTCTAAAGACCCAGCAGGTTCAGCAGAGGATGAGGATGACGATGAAGCCGATGAGGAAGAATCGATAGACGAAGACGACGAAGAAGAATAAACAAAAAGGAACTCCAAATAAAGGGTTCCTTTTTTTTATGCTTACAAATAGCGTGCTTCAAAAATATGTTGGTGGTGATTCTGATGCCCAATGATAATAAACCCAATCGCCCGAACCGAACTAGTAGCTTGGGAGGCGATGCCACCTCTTTTTAATTCATCGGGAGTAAAGGTTTGGAATAATGCAATGCTCGATTGACGAATCAGGGTAAATTCAGAGAGCATTTCGGGCAACTTGCGGGTATTGGCTCGTGGATTTATATGAAAGGCAAAAGCATTTTCATCATATCCTGGCAATTCGGTTTTGTCGTTTCGGGCAAATCGTAAAGCGCGATAGGCAAATATACGCTCCGCATCCATGAGGTGTTGTATGATTTCCTTAATGGTCCATTTCCCATCGGCATAGCGGTAATCAAATTTATCCAAAGGAATATTTTGCACAAATTTGATGAATCGATGCAAGCTAATTTCTAATTCCTCCACTAAGTTATATTCAGAACTTACCAATTGAATATAGGTTGTGTAATGGGAAGAGTATTCGGCAGTAGTTAGTTCATTTACATGCATAGGTGACCAAAGGGTAAAAAAAATAGGATGCATCACTACACCCTATTTTATATTTAAAAGCAAATCTACTTACATATTTTTAAAAATGGTATGCATCAAACGTTTTTTATCGTTAATGCTCTCGTCAAGTGAGATCATGGTTTCTGTGCGATAAACTCCTTCAATGTCATCAATCATGAAAATCACATCTTTGGCATGCTTCGTGTCTTTGGCTCTAATTTTACAAAAGATATTAAACTTACCTGTTGTGACATGCGCAACCGTTACATAAGGAATTTCACTGATGCGCTCTAAAACAAATTTAGTTTGCGAGGTGTTATTTAAAAAAACACCCACATAGGCAATAAAAGAATAGCCTAATTTTTCGTAATCCAAGGTTAAAGAAGAACCCATGATAATTCCGGCGTCTTCCATTTTTTTTACTCGCACGTGCACGGTACCCGCTGAAATCAATAATTTTTTGGCAATATCGGTAAAGGGTACTCGGGTGTTATCGATCAACATATCTAAAATTTGGTGATCTACTTCATCTAATCGAAATTTACTCATAACATTTAATTACTAAATTACTTTCCGTTTCAATACAAGTACCATCACGATGTAAGGCAACCATTTTCAAAACTACTTTGCTCATTGAGCATAAATGTAGCTTCTTCTCCTACTTTAGGTGCTAAAACACCATTAGCAAAATATTCCTGTCCTTTACAATCGTAGGTGATATGCCCAAAATAAGTATCCAATTCTCCTATCGCTGAAATGTATGCTCTAAATTGAATACAATGATCTTGAAGCACCTCTTTGTATTGTGCAGCAAAATTGCTAATTATTTTGCTATCATCACAATAAAACTTGATGTTTTTATAAACAAAATCATAAAAATTAGGAATATTTTGAGGAATATTCATGTATTTATCAATATTATTGCGAACTATATCGATTTCGTAAATTGACTTCACTCCGGTTAACAAAGCAATAAAAATATATTTGCGCGTAGTTTCACGTTCATAATCATCCGGAAAATGTCCTGCTTCAACTAAAATTGTGGGAACTCCCAAAAACTGAAACGTATCACCTATGCAGTTGCTATTATATCCATCGTCAAAACGACCTATTTGATTGGGAATGTACTGCTGCAATTTGGTAGTCATGGCGTTGATCACATCTACGGCCTTCATCCGGGTTTCATTAAATTCCCGCTCTTCGTTATAGGAAGGGGCCAAAAAAGACACCGTCGCCGGATTTCCGCTTAACCCTGCTCCAAAAATAGTCCGTTGGTCGTGCAGATTGAAGCAAAAATCGGGTGTGAAATCATCAAATGCTTTTCTCAATACCTGGCTTTCTGGTTGGGTTCTATCTTGCGCATCGCGATTTAAATCTATGCCATTGGCGTTTTCACGTGTGTAGGCTAAAGCCCCATCTGGATTTACTAGCGGAAGTAATAAAAAATCAACTTGGGAGAGAAACTCAATAGCTAAAACCGATTTTCCTTGTAAAAATCGAACAAAATCAACTACTGCCTTGGTTGTAGTGCTTTCGTTTCCATGCATTTGAGACCACATAAATACCTTTGTTTTTCCGGTTCCCATCCGCAGGGCATAAATCGGTTGGTTTTGCACCGAATACCCTAAAACACTCACCATACTGCTTGGCAATTCAGCCAAAAAATCGGACAAATGCGACAGGGTAATGTAACGACCCTGCACGTTTTGTGCTTTATTTTCTTGATGGAGTTGTTCGTAATTCATGGGGACTGGTTTAGTAGTTGCTGTTCATGGAGCAAATGGATTAGACCTGAAAACTGTTTTGCCGTACTTTGCCCTGCACTCCTTTAAAAAAAGGCAATAAATCGGCTAGGTCTTGAGTATAATTTCCGGTGGGAGCAAAAGGTTTTCCAAAAATAACACTGCGGGTTTTAAAATCAAATGAAATGGGAATAATTGGTACACCCGCTTGGCGTGCAATGTAGTAAAATCCACTTTTTAATTCGGTTACTTTCTTGCGGGTACCTTCTGGTGATATTGCCATGCGAAACACTTCTTTCTGTTCAAAAATTTGGGCAATGGCTTCTACTTTATTTAAACCACCTGCTCGGTCTAAGGGAGTGCCGCCCATCCAACGAAAAAAATAGCCAAATGGAAATCGAAACAATTCTTTTTTCCCTACCCAATGCATGTCAATACCTAAGATTCCTCGGGTAAATAATCCAAGAAAAAAATCATACCAACTGGTATGCGTGAGCACCATGAATACACATTTTTTTATGGCTGGATCTAAGGTGCCTTGTATTTTCCATCCAAATAGGTCAAAGAAAATCCAGCGGTATAGTTTTTGTTTCATGCTATTTATTTCAAGCCAAAATTAAGATTTATCTGCTATTTTTACGAAAAAATACACCCAATGTTTAAACGCCTTTTGAGTTTCCTGTTTCCTGTAAAGATCCACCAGGTGCATTCAAGCATTAGTCGGAATTTGGAAATAAGCTGGAACAATGGCCAACTGGTTCTAGATTCGCCCAACACCAATTATTCGTACGGCAGCTTGCAACGCATTTTACGCCAAGGACTCAAGGCAATTGGATGTACCCAAATACAAGCCATGAACCACATTTTGGTGTTGGGCGTTGGTGGCGGAAGTGTTGTAAAAACCTTGGTGAATGAAGTGGGATACAAAGGAAAAATTACCGGAGTAGAATTGGATCCCGAAGTAATCAAATTGGCTCATGATTATTTTTTGGTTCAGAAGATTAAACAACTCAACCTCATACAGGGTGATGCCTTTGAATATGTTTTAAAAACAGCTTTTCAATTTGATTTGATTATTGTAGATATCTTTCAAGACACCAAAATGCCCAACTTTTTATTTGAGAAATTTTTTGCCGATCGCTTGGGAATATTGCTAAATGCTCCTGGCTATATATTATTTAATACGATGACATTGTCTACCGAACACCTTGAACGAAATAACAACTACTGTGTAAACTTCAACAACAAGCCCTATACCGTGATTCGTCTGCCTAAAGTTGAAACACACAACGAGTTGATTATTATTAAAAAGAGTAAGTCCTTTTAATTGGCCCGCAAAAATTCACGGGCTTTTTCTAGATCCTCGGGTGTGTCAATCCCGATGCTTTTGTGCGAGGTTTCAATCATTTTAATGCGTTTACCGTATTCTAAATACCGCAATTGTTCAAGTTTTTCTGTTGCTTCTAAACTTTTCATTGGCAAACTCGCAAAGGCCAATAAGGCTTCTTTTCGGAAGGCATAAATACCAATGTGCTGATAATACCGCAAGCTACTCTCTTCTAATCTGGGATATGGAATCACCGAACGAGAAAAATACAAGGCAAATTGCTGTTGATCTACTACCACCTTCACATTGTTCGGGTTTTCAATTTCTTTTTGGTCGTGAATTTCAAAATACAAGGAGGCCAAATCAACTTGCTTGGCCAAATCATCCCGAAAAACTTGAATCAGGTTGCGCAAAGAAGCAACATCCAAAAAGGGTTCATCACCTTGCACGTTTACCACCACATCTACTTCCCTATCAGCAATCGCTTCGGCAATGCGGTCACTACCCGATTCGTGTTCGTGGATGCTCATCACGGCTTTTCCGCCTTGGGAAACAATTTCATTGTATATGATTTCTGAATCGGTAACTACAAATACATCATCAAACAATTGGGTTTGTACGGCGGCTTCGTAGGTGCGTTGAATAACGGTTTTTCCGCACAAATCCTGCATGAGTTTGGCAGGAAATCGCGTGGATGCAAAGCGGGCGGGAATTACGGCAATTACTTTCATAAGCAAATAAACATAGAGTTGCGGGTCAAAAGTACAAAGAATCCAACCCGATTGGTTGTGTTTTATTCCTGAAAATGATCGTCTTTAAATCCTATCAAATATAATTTTTCTTTGGCACGAGTGACCGCGGTATACAACCACCGAATATAGTCTTGATCAATTCCATCGGGCAAATACGGCTGCTCAATAAATACCGTATTCCATTGGCCACCCTGCGATTTATGACAGGTAATGGCGTAGGAAAACTTCACCTGCAAGGCATTGAAATACTCGTTTTCTTTCACTTTTTGAAACTTTTTATACTTGGTGGTTTCTTGATCATAATCTTGCATTACCTCTTGGTACAAGCGGTTGGCATCGTCATAGGACAAAGAGGGAGATTCGCTGTTGAGCGTATCCAACAACAAAATGGTTTCTATCGGTCGCTGGTTGGGGTAATCGACCATGCGGATCTTAACCGAGGCAAACGTGAATCCATATAATTCTTTGATTGAGAATAATTCTAATACTTCAATAATATCGCCATTGGCAATAAAGCCCGCCTCATCGGTTTCTTGCAACCAAAAGTAATTGTTCTTAACCACCATGAGGTAATCGCCGGTGGCCAAAATACTTTCTTTGTCTAAAATGCGTGAACGAATTTGCTGGTTATACAAATTGGCGCGTTTGTTTGATCGTACCAAAAACGCCGTGTCTTCGATGCTGTATTTGCTATACGCTGACTGAATGGCATCTTGAATATCATAGCCGTCCACCAAGCGAATAATGTCTTTAAAGGGGTTTAGCTGAAACTGAAAACTGTCAAAAAAAGAGGTTTTCAATACCTCACGCAGGGCGGTTGCATTGTGTAATATGCCTGATTTTTCGGCCTGGCGCATTACTTCATCCAATTCAATATGAAGTACCTCTTTGTTGTAATGCAAGGACAAGCTTTCTAAATCTAAGGCCGGCGAAATTGGCATATTTACGGGCGGGAGCTGTGCCGTGTCGCCTATAAGCAACAAGTTGCATCCTGCACCCGAATAGACGTAGGAAATTAAATCATCTAGCAGCGAACTTCCTTCCGAAAATTTAGAATCTGTACTCACATCTGAAATCATAGATGCCTCATCGACAATAAACAAGGTGTTTTTGTGCTTGTTTTGCTGTAAGGTAAATTGCAATCCACCTCCAGCTACTTTTTTGGGAAAATAAATTTTTTTATGAATCGTAAAGGCCGATTTGTGTGCATAATTGGCAATCACTTTGGCTGCTCGTCCAGTAGGCGCCAACAAAACTGATTTGCCATTTATTTCGGGTAAGGCAGATACCAATGCGCTCACCAAAGTCGTTTTTCCTGTTCCTGCAAAACCCTTCAGCACAAAAATTTCGTCGGTGGAGGTGTTGGTCAAAAACTGCGCAATTAACTGAAAAAACACCTCTTGTTTGGGTGTAGGTGCAAAGGGAAAATAATGCACTAATTTTCGATAAAAGGCGGGTGCGTTCATGTTGTTGTAGTTCCCAGATGGGGTATCAAATATACACAGGAATATCGCAGCATTGGCCTACTGATTGAAAAAAAATTGTAAGTTTGCTGCTGTCAAGTAGGAACAAAAATTGACTCCTTTTTTACTCCCATGCAACAAAATCAACGTACAATAACCGAAAAAACCTACCACAAGTTAACGCTCAAAATTGGGCTTACCGGTTTTTCTTATCGCGTTTGGGATACCCTTCAAAAAAACATCGTGGCTTTTCAGGAGATTCATTTTGACCGCAACGACAAAACAAAAAAGGTAGAGGATTGGTACGAACATGCATTTTTTAATTCAACTGATTTACGCAAATCCTACGACGAAGTTCAGGTAATTCATGACAACAACCTGAATACCTTTGTTCCCAATGCCTTATTTGACGAGGCATATTTGGGAAGTTACTTGCAATACAACACCAAAGTGTTTGAGACTGATTTTTTTACGCACGACAGTCTGGAAGCCTACGGCATGCATAACGTATATATTCCGTATGTGCATCTCAATAATTTTTTAGTCGATAAATTTGGACAATTTGATTACCAACACGCTGCCAGTATTTTAGTTAGACGCTTATTGGATTTATCAAAAAACGCCACCGAGAAAAAAATGTTTGTACACCTTGCAGCAACTCATTTTGAAATTATTGTGCTCCAAAATCAGCATGTATTGCTGTACAACTCGTTTGACTATAAAACACCCGAAGATTTATTGTATTATGTATTGTTTACAGCCGAACAACTGCAACTCAATCCTGAACAATTTCCACTCGAATTTTTAGGCAATATAAGCACGGAATACCCTGTATTTCAATTGGTTTATGCCTATGTGCGCAATGTAAATTTATTTGACATGAGCCACTGCAAAACAAATAACAACTACTCCAACGCCCTAAATTCAGAACACTTTATCTTGTTTCAATCTTGAGAATAATATCCGGAAAATACAAAGGCCGTCGCATATCACCCCCACGCAATTTGCCGGTACGTCCCACCACCGACATGAGCAAAGAAGCGCTGTTTAACATCTTGAACAATCACTTCAATTTTGATGGACTCAAGGTGCTTGATTTGTTTGCAGGTACTGGAAACATTAGCTACGAATTTGCTTCTCGTGGGAGCAACAATATTACTTGCGTAGATGCCGATTTTGGCTGTGTGAAATTTATCAAGCAAACAGCTGCTGAATATGATTTTGCCATTGCAGGGATAAAAAGTGAAGTGTTTGGGTATATCGATAAATGCAATGTAGATTATGACCTAATTTTTGCCGACCCTCCGTATGGGTTAGATCAAGCAACTTTTGAAAAATTGGTCACCAATTTGTTTAAAAAAACTACTTCGACCGGATGGAATGTTGATTATTGAACACTCCAAACACACCAAATTGGCTCATTTGGATCATTATTCGTTTCAAAAAAATTATGGAGGTTCAACCTTTACTTTTTTTGAATTGCCGGTAGTAATACCTGAAATCTAATTAAATAATAAGGACTGTAAACTGGAAGAAGTAAGCGGTTTATAGACGTATTGTGCAACGTATTTATTCTCTTCGGCACGGGCTTTGTCGTCTGGATTGATGGACGAACTTAGCACAAAAATTTTAGTGTTGAATTTTAGTTTGTCTTTTTGGTTTTCATATTCTTTGAGAAACCCCCAACCATCTAAAATCGGCATATTTAGGTCTAAAAACACCACCACTACATCTTTTGAAGCCAAACTATGGTTGAGTTCAACTAATTTTTCGATGCCTTCTTGTCCGTTTTTGGCCACCTTCACGTCTGAACAAATTTCCGCTTTTGAAATTACACGTTGGTGTAAAAAGTTGGTCATGTTATCATCGTCAACTAATAATACTGTTTTCACAAGCTTTGACATAGTATGTTATACTGATTTTGAAATAGTAAAACTAAAGGCACTTCCCTGTCCTACTTGGGATTTAACCCATAAATCACCTTCGTGTAAATCTACAATTTTTTTACAATGAGACAAGCCAATTCCGTGACCCTCGTATTGCTCTTGGTGATTTAATCGTTTAAAAATAGTAAAAATTTCTTCTTGGTGTTTTTTTCCGATTCCTATTCCATTATCGGTAATGGTAAATAACCACTCCTCTTTGAGTTGCTAATAATATTTTGAAACAACAAACGCATGTAGGTAGAATATCCCTGTATAGTTGGCAGCGGATCAACCGTAATTTTGGCTTTGGTTTTGGTAATATTGGAGCTCAAATCTTCCAAAACATTTTCCAATAACTCGCGGCAATTTATTTCTTCTATCTTTTCTAATTTGCCAATACGCGCGTAATCCATGAGTCCTGAAACCAATGCCCGCATGCGAAGAGCCGATTTGTTTATAAACTCCACAAACAACTTTCCTTCGTCATTTAATTGCTCGCTGTGCTCCTCTAGTAACAACTCCGAAAAACTCGTCAAAGTAAGCAACGGTTCTTGAAGATCGTGGGAAGCGATATAGGTGAACTGTTCCAACTGCTTGTTTTGAACGGTTAGTTTACGGTTTTGATTTGAAATTTGTTTTTCTCTGTTTTTACGTATAGAAATATCTCGAATAAAGGCACAAAAAGCGAGGGAGTTGGTGTTGTCATCAATTGGAACAACCGTAAGCTCTACAGGAAATTCTGTACCCTCTTTGTTTATGGCTATTAATTCTAAAACCTGGTTCATTATAGTTGATTTTCCTGTTGACATAAACCGGTCCATACCTGATTGGTGAGCAGATTTCATCTCTGCCGGAATAATCACCTCAGAGATATTGAGCCCCAGTACTTCTTCTGATTTCCATCCAAAAATTAGTTCGGCCTGCGGATTCCAAAAAGTAATGCAGCCTTTATGATCAATAATTAAAATTGCATCCAAAGAGGAATTCAAAATCAAGGTATTGCGTTGTTCATTTTTAATAATCAAATCCTCGGCATTTTTGAGCTCAGTTACATCCATGCCATACCCAATAACATATTCCAACTCTCCGTTGTGTTTGTATGGAAAAAAACGGCGAAACACAAATTTCTTACTTCCGTCTTTTTCATAGGTATCAATCCAATCTACTGATTTGGCTTTTTCTATGGCTTCATTAAAAAAGCCTCTTCTTTTATGTGCCGATGCTGGATTGAGCTTCTTGTATTCGCAGTAATCAAAATCATTTTTTCCAATGAGCCAATTGCGGGTTTCATCATTGGCAATCCCGTTGGCGTTCACAAATAAATAATTGTGGTGTTTATCAAAAATAGCAATGTCAGCCGGTATACTATTTAAAATACTGTCGGTGAATTGACGTTGAATTTGCAGTTGAATTTCTTCCTCCTTTTTAGCCGTAATGTCCAGTACAATTCCGTTGTAGTACAAAATATTATTTTGTATGCTAGGCAAGGCACTAATTTCAATCCACTTCAAGGTACCATTTGTTAACAAAATTCTTCCGGTAAATTTGAATTCTTTGGTATGACTAACGGCGTTGTGATAGGCTGTAAAGTATTGTTTTGAATCGTCGGGATGCAAATTAATCTTTGCGTCCCAATTAGTATTATTTGTGCTGAGTTGAAACCCTACAATTTCCGCAATTCGTTCATTTATGTAAGTAAGGTAGTTTTCTCTATTTTCTTTTACAATAATCTGAAAAAGCACACCTGGAATGTGTTTGGTAAGTATACTAAGTTGGTCTTCTTTTTCTTGTAGGTTGTAGTTGTTTTTAATTTTCTCCGTAATATCAATGGTCTTGAAAATATAATACAACTGATTGTCCACAATTTTAACCACCAACTTGATTTGATAAAAATAAGCACTACCGTCAATCGGGTCTTCTTTGCTATAGTCAAAATCCAATTCTTGAGCCGTTTGAAGCACTTGCTGATATTGTTGCCAATCTGCCAAAGTGTAAATAACTGATTTCAGTTCCCAAATGGGCAAATTCTTGGCTTCTGAACGCGTAAGCTCGAAAATGGATGAGGCTGTTTTATTGATATACACTATCCGCCCACTTTGATCTGCAATGTGAACGCCCTCTGTGGTTGAATCTAAAAATGACTCAAACAAACGCAAGCGATTTTTAACAACATCAAATTTGGTTTCTGAAACCAATGTGGCTTGTTCGGCACAATTGACATCAATAAAATAAACTATTCCGGTATGTGGGGAAGTGGCAAGTGATTCATATTGAACCTTTCCGGGTATTTCAACTGCTGTGGAAGAAAGAATGCTCGTTTTTACCTCAATTCCTTTTTTCTGAATCAGCTGAGTAAAATGAGGCAATACATGCGAAACTGGTTGATAAATGATGTCTGCTAATTCATAGCCCAGCAGCTGCAATAACTTGCTGTTAATTTCAGCTATTTTATCTTCCTCATTTACGATTAAAAATGGTAAAGGAATAGTTTTGAGAAAAATACCTGGCGCACTAGAAAACAACATAGTATCGATTTTTGCGATTTAAAGATAGTATTTCATTTCCGTATATCGTAAAAAAATAAAAAAAGCAGACCTGTAAGCCGGATTCTGTTCATTTAAACCTGCCGAAACAAATTTAAAATACCTTATCATTTATCTAGCCCCGCTATTACTAACGGGATCAATCTTCCTACCCTTCGACATCGGGCGAGTAACCCTTTTCCCGAAAAACGGGAGCCGATATACTTGGAATTTCACCGCATAGAGTTTACCTGGTTTCACTACAGCCTTACCTGTACATACTTTCTGTTGCACTTGTCCTTGCAGCGGCCAAATTACTCTGACTACTGCCGACGGGTGTTACCCGCTATGCTACTCTTTGGTGTCCGGACTTTCCTCCCCGATAAATCGGGACGATAATGCGGTCTGCGCTGGAAAGTAAGGGTATTTATTAGAAGGTTGTAAAAATTGAAAGCTAAAATTTAAAATTTATAAATATTCAAACTATATTTGTTCACCAAGCAAAATTTCATGGAACAATTTGTAGTATCAGCCCGTAAATACCGCCCTCAAACCTTCAAGGATGTGGTGGGACAACAGGCTATTACCAACACCTTACTCAATGCCATAGAAACCAATCACTTGGCTTCAGCTTTGCTGTTTACTGGACCACGAGGTGTAGGGAAAACAACCTGTGCGCGTATTTTGGCCCGTAAAATTAATCAACCGGGTTATGATGATCCCAACGAGGATTTTGCTTTTAATGTGTTTGAATTGGATGCGGCCTCCAACAATTCAGTAGACGACATCAGAAACCTAATTGATCAGGTGCGTATTCCGCCTCAAACTGGGCAATACAAAGTATATATCATTGACGAGGTGCACATGTTGTCGGCATCCGCTTTTAATGCGTTTTTAAAAACCTTAGAAGAACCGCCCAAGCACGCCATATTTATTTTGGCTACCACCGAAAAACACAAAATCATCCCCACCATTTTATCGCGTTGTCAAATTTTTGATTTCAAACGCATTACCGTAAAGGATGCCAAAGCACATCTAGCCGAAGTAGCCCAAAGTCAAGGCGTAGTTTTTGAAGATGATGCCCTACATATCATTGCTCAAAAAGCCGACGGCGCCATGCGCGATGCTTTATCGATTTTTGACCGTGTGGTTTCCTACTGTGGCAACAATTTAACCCGCCAAGCGGTAACCGAAAATTTAAATGTGTTGGACTATGAAACCTACATTCAAATTACCGAGTTACTGTTGACCAATAAAATCCCGGAAGTCTTGCTTGCCTACAATGATATTTTGGCCAAAGGTTTTGATGGACATCACTTTGTGGCAGGATTGGCCTCGCATTTTAGAGATGTGTTGGTTTGTCAAACACCCGCTACAATTGCTTTATTAGAGGTAGGCGAACAAGCCCAAAAATTATATGCACAACAAGCGCAACAAACCCCGCACGCTTTTTTATTAAAAGGAATTGAGTTGGCCAATGATTGCGATTTAAAATACAAAGTATCTCAAAATCAACGCTTGTTGGTTGAACTTTGTTTAATGCAATTGGCCTCCATCACTTTTGATGGAGAAAAAAAAAAGTTAACGGATTTATAATCCCTGCAAATCATTTTTACGGACGCTTACTTGATATAGCTGTAGAAGCAATCACAGTAGAACCTGAGCCGGTTATCCCAGAAAAAGAACCTGTAGTAGAAATAGAAAACCCTATTCCGGTAGCTGCACCACTAACCAAAGCCCAAGAAAACAAAGTATCACCACAAGGTACAGGAACTCCCGTATCTGCTTTGTCGTTGGGCAGTATTCGCGCCAAAAAAGAGTTGCAAGACCAAATGAGTCCCAGCATCAAAGAGGAAATTCAATTGCCGACGGAGTCGTTTACCGACACAGAACTGCTGTTGTATTGGACCAAATATGCACAGAAATTGGGCGACAAAGGATACAAAATCATGGAGTCCTTATTGCTCATTAATGATCCTGTTGTAAATGGGAAGTGCTTGTTAACGAAGCAGTTGAAAACAAATTTGCATTCACTCCACAAGATAAATACAACCGATTGAACGAACTCAATCCGGCCTTAGATTTGCTTCGAAAAACCTTTGAGTTGGATATTTAATCATAATTTATTGTAATACATCGCTTTTATGATTCCATCTGAAAGTCCAATTTTAGGTACGTAGATGTATTTGGCACCACTCCATTTCATGGCGTTCAGGTAGATTTTGGTAGCCAAAACGATTACGTCGGCACGGTCGGGGTTCAGTCCCAGATCACCAACTAAATCATTATAGGTTAATCCGCTTAACTGCTGGTAAATTTTATTTACATACTGATAGGACAAAGGAGTGTCAATCGGTTTTTCAGACATCTTAAATAGTTTATTGATGTTGCCGCCAGATCCTATCAAACTTATAGCATCAAAAGACGACGTATGCCCTTCTATCCAATCTTGTATTTCTTGCCAAATTGTTGCAGGCACCATCTGATTTAACAATCGAACGGTTCCAATTTTGAATGATTTGGAGGCTATAATTTTGCCAGCAGAAAACAGCGAAAATTCGGTGCTTCCTCCCCCAACATCCACAAACAAAAAAGTGTTTTCGGTATTGACTAGATGATTGATATTGGTTGAGGCAATAATTGCAGCCTCTTTTTTGCCGTCAATAATTTCTATACTAATTCCAGTATGTTTTTTGACTGCATCAATTACGGCTTGGCCATTTTTTGCTTCCCGCATCGCCGAGGTGGCTAAAGCCCTAAAATCTTGAACTTTATGCACCTTCATGAGCAATTTATAGGCCTGTATGCCGTCAATCATTCGGTTGATGTTTTCGTCAGAAATAATACCTGTAGTAAAGGCGTCTTGCCCCAAACGGATAGGCAATCGCACCAAGGAACTTTTATTAAACTGGGTTGGTTTTCCAGATTCTTCGACCACATTTGATACTAGCAATCGCATGGCATTTGAGCCAACATCAATGGCTGCATATTTTTTTATCGCAATCATGTTAGGTTTTTTGTGGTGGGGTATCTACAGCGACGGCCTGCGCATTTTCTGCCTTAATCTTATAGTAATTATAGGTTTCTAATTGTGCCCTAAACACCGGATTATCTCCTTTTAATCTATATTTATTATCCAAGTACTGCGAATGGAAGCGAGCTTTTACATTTCCTTTCCATCCAATATCAAACACATCGATTAATTCTTGTTTGATCTCGGGATCATAAATTGGGCAAGCCACTTCGACACGAGTATCTAAATTACGTGTCATAAAATCGGCCGATGAAATAAATATTTCAGGTTCATTATTGTTGCCAAAAATATACACCCTGGTATGTTCCAAGTAGTTGTCTACAATACTGATGGCTTCAATGTTTTCGCTCATGCCTTCAACGCCAGGAATCAAGGAGCAAATTCCTCGCACTTGCAGTTTTATTTTCACACCTGCCCTACTGGCTTCGTACAATTTATCAACCATCTCAAAATCAGACAAGCTGTTCATTTTGAGGTGAATAAAGGCAGGAAAACCCATTTTGGCGTGCATAATTTCACGATCAATGAGTCGATAAAAACGAGATCGTGTGTAATGTGGCGAAACGATTAGGTGTTTGTAGCGGTGGATTCTAAAATTGACTTCAAAAAAGTCGAATATCTTGTCAATGTCTTTCAGAATTTTAGAATGACTGGTAAACAACGTAAAATCAGTATATGTTTTTGCTGTTGATTCGTTAAAATTTCCTGTTGAAATTAAACCATATCGCTTTATTTTATTGGCTTCTATGCGTTCGATTACACAAATTTTGCTGTGCACTTTTAAGCCCTTCACACCAAAAATTAATTGGATGCCTTCCATTTGCATTTTCTCCGAATAGGAAATATTACTGGCTTCGTCAAATCGGGCTTGTAACTCAATTTGGACTGTTACTTTTTTGCCGTTTTTGGCGGCATTAATCAAGGAACTGATAATTTGTGAATTCTTGGCCAAACGGTACAACGTAATTTTTATCGAAATAACTTTTGGATCAAGCGCCGCTTCCCGCAGAAACTTAACCAAATAGGAAAACGATTGATAGGGCGCGTGCACCAAATAGTCTTTTTTGCTTATTTTTTCTAAAATACTGCCTTCCAAACTCAAGCCTGGAACCTGTAACGGTTCGTTTCGTTTGTATAATAAATCAAAACGGCCCAAATTTGGAAAATCCATGTAATCGCGACGATTGTGGTAACGACCTCCTGGAATTAAGCTGTCGGTTGAGTCAATGTGCATTTTTGAGAGGAAAAATTTCAGGGTGTCCTTTCCTATTTCGTGGTCGTACACAAACCGAACGGGTTCGCCAATTCGGCGATCCTTTACACTGTTCGCAATTTTTTCGAGCATACTTTTACTCAAATCACTATCCATTTCTAGTTGGGCGTCCCGGGTAATTTTAATCATGTGAGCCGAAACACTATAGTAATTAAACATATTAAATATGCTACCCAAATTATACCGGATCACGTCGTCAAGCAAAATCACATAATCATTACCATCCGCTTTTGGTAAAACCACAAATCGATTGATGGTTTTGGGAATTTCAATTACCGCATAGCGTATGGGTTTTCTTCTGCCTACTCGGTTTAAAATTGAGGAAGTAACTTCATTATTCAAAACCAATTTTACCGCCAAATACCCCGAGGTATCTCGTAAAAGCGGGAATTCAGCCAAATCATTCAATATAATCGTAACCAAAGCTGGACTCACGGTTTGAATAAAATATTCTTTTAC
Source organism: Flavobacterium sp. (assembly GCA_026390995.1). GTDB lineage: Bacteria > Bacteroidota > Bacteroidia > Flavobacteriales > Flavobacteriaceae > Flavobacterium. The sequence goes on along the minus strand of JAPLEX010000081.1, from coordinate 6,127 downwards.
ATAGGCTTCTTGCCCGGGCGAAAGTTGCTTTTCGTTTCGAATAAAAATGCGTTCAGCTTCTAGTTTTGACTCGATGATTTGCAATATTTTTAAGCTTTCGTCTTGCTGCTCAATTACTATACTTGTAATCTCGGAAAGCAATTGATTAGCTGTGCTTCCACCCAACGCCTTTTGCCCCGAAATTCCGGATAAACTCAGTCGCCGAATGGCGGCATAACGCACCCTAAAAAATTCGTCTAAATTGTTGGAAAAAATACCCAAAAACCGCAATCGGTCTAGTAAAGGCACAGCCTCATCTGCGGCTTCTTGTAATACGCGGGCATTAAAAGCCAACCAGCTTTTTTCTCTTTCAATATATTTGTTATCAGACATAATTAGTGTAAATCAGTTGGAAATTGAATCCGTGAAGTAATTCCTTTTTCGAGGTTTTTCCAGCTGTCAATTGCAAAATCAAGTTGAACAACTCCTGCAGTTGGAACATTGGCCACGGAAACGGAACCAAATTTATTAACAAAATTTGTAATAGCCTCGTTATGACCAAAAAGAATTATCGCAGCAATATCCTCGTGAGCGGATTGAATAAATTTGGTTAAATCGGCTTCGCTAAAGGTGTATAAGCCTTCTTTATATTCTATTTTTGGGACAGGTTCAGGAAAATAGGATGTGATAATCGCAGCTGTTTCTTTTGCGCGAACAGCCGTACTGCACCAAATTACATACGTATCGGGCAGAAATTGAGCCAAGTGCTTTCCTATGCTATGGGCAGCTGCTATGCCCCGCTCCGAAATAATTCGGCTTTTATCTGCCGTGGCAAATTCCCAACTTGATTTGGCGTGTCGAATGAGGTAAATGGATTTCATTTGGCAGTTATTTAGCAGCCACAAAGTAACCATTTTGGACGCAATACATGCAAGCATTCCATACTAATAAATTGAAAAGTTATTTTTAAGCTACTCTTTCGAGTAGTTTTTACCATTCGTCGATATTTTATTGATAGTATTTTCTTACTTTTTATATTATATATTGCATTTTATCGACATATACTGCATTTTATCGTTAATTTAATATTGAGTATTAACTAAAAGCTGCTATTTTTGAGCCAGTAAAATGAGGTTATTTGCATATGTGCAGCTAATCGCTACCTTTAACTCGTATTATGCGAAAACGAATTGAATTACACCTGCGCGATCCACTAGGCTTATTAAAAGCGGCACTTCTGCTATTGATGTGCTTCTTTTCTTCGTTTGCTTATAGCCAACAAGCTACAAATAAACTTATATCTGCGACTGAATACTGTAAACAAGAAGCATCAAATGCTTCAAAAAATGATTCGTTTTCAAATGCCAAAAATGTTCAAAATTTACTTACTCAGCCTACTGCTGCATTTTATGTAGCTGATCGTCAAATTAAAACTTATGGCAAGCAACCCAAAACAATTATCCTAAATCTTAGTGATGTAAACCAATTAGAATCTGCTGAAATTTTACCCAACCAAATCGAATTAATTCAATTTAACATAGCTTCAACTGAAGTTCTACATGGCTCGACCCTGGATTTTCAGCGATTCGCCCGTTTTAAAAATCTAAAATATTTGCATTTTTCTTTGCAAAATGAGCAAGAAGTTCCCCAGCTTCGTGCTTATTTGGCTCATGAAAATAATCCATACTCCTTGCTTTATTCCATTAACCCCACAGACAAAGACTAGTAGTGAAAACCCCAAAACATATTCGTTTATCGGTTTTACAGCCTTTGCTAAAAGGGCTAGTTGTCGTTGTACTTTTTGGTGTAAGTTCAATGCATGCTCAGGTACGTGTAGATTTCACACAACGTGCTTCGCAATACAGTCCAACTAAAAAAATCTACACCCTAAAAGGTGATTTTACGATGTTGGGCAATACCTGTTTAAGCCCGCAAAACTATAGTCCTACTACCAACAACAACGGACAATACATGGTTTATGTAGATAGCGACAACGATCCAACTACCTTTAATTCTTCGTCCTCTACCTTGATGTTGTCCAATGAAAATGGTGCCGTTCCTGCGTGCTCGTCTATTGTTTATGCCGGATTGTATTGGACAGGAAAATCAAATACCAACGACATATTTCAGGTTACCAAAGACATTCCAAACGGAACGCAAACCATCAACAATACGTCAACGGTAAACCACAACAACAATATTGCCAATACAAATTTTACCCTTATCGTAACGCGCAATACCCTGAGCGCCAATTATTATAATCCCAAATACACCTTTGCCGGAAATGGGTCTACCTATGTGTTTAGTTTTCACAATGCCGATGTAGCCGATCGTGTAACGGTATCTATTAATGGTGCTGCCGATGTGGCTGTTCCTGCAAGCATCAGTGCCGATGGAACGCAAGCTACCTTGATTTCTCCCTATCAAATTGTAGATGGTACCGTTAATTTATCCATTCAGAAATTAATTCGCCCAGTCGCAACCGATCTTTCGCTTACTAGTTATCAGAACAATTCCTCTGCCGTGGTGAATGTAAATGGCCTTGTTCCCGCTTTTACTGCATTGACCAAAACCTACGACAAACGAAAAATTTCCTTAAAAGGTCCCAATGCAGCTGCCTATACCCAATTTACAGCCGAAGCAAACAGCATCTATTTTCCCGCTGCCACGGTTGACGATAATATTTTTACTGCCTATACTGAAGTAACTGACTACGTGCGAGAACACGGAATTGGCGAATATTTTGCCGCCGATATGGCGTTGCAAGAAGGCATGATTTCAGGCACAGGGTATTCAGGTGGCTGGGGTATTATTGTGGTGTACCAAAATGCAAAAATGAAACAGCGTGACATTACTTTATTTGATGGCTATGCCTATGTGAATTCGGGAAATACCGTCGGATATGCCTTGCCTGTTTCTGGGTTTAACACTATTCAAACTGGCGAAGTAGGCGTAAAATTGGGTGTAATGGCCAGCGAAGGCGATGTGAGTTTTACTGGAGATTACTTTAAAATTCAAAAACAAAGCGACAATACCTATCTCAACTTGAGCCACAGCGGAAATTCTCCGACCAATTTCTTCAATTCGTCGATCATCACCGGCGGATTACGCAACCCCTATTTGGCAAACAATACCGGAATTGACATCAGTATGTTTACGGTGCCCAACACCAATAATTCGGTAATTGGCAACAACCAAACGGCTACCAATTTCATGTATGGCACCAACGGCGATACCTACTCTATTTTTGCCATTGCCATGTCGGTAGACGCCTACAATGCCAACGTAGAAAATATCCTCCAACCCACATCTATCAATTCGAATGCAGTAACTTCCTTGACTAATTTGAGTTGTTTGCCGGGCCAAGACATTGCCTATCAAATACAGGTTAAAAACTTAGGCAACGAAGCCATCAACAATTACAAAGTGGTGTTGCCAATTCCTTATAATACCCATTACGTGCCCGGCAGTGCCAGCACCGAATTATTCTTTAGCCCAACACCTACTCCCAATAGTGTGAGCTTTGACGCTACCTATGGAGCACAAGGTGCATTAACTTGGGAATTGGGTCAATTGCCTTTGGATGCCAATCCAGACCAATTATTGGCCTCGTTTCATTTTACGCTACGTGCCACCCAAGATTGCCAATTGCTTGCTTCGTCAAACTGTGGTTCGGTTATAAGCGCCCAAGGGTTGGCCAGTGGAACCGGAGCCATTACCGGAATTTCATTTGCAAATTCCAATCTCATCAGTGGCTACCAATCCAATGGCAACTGCACCGACGAACCGATTATTGCCGCAACGCCTATCAACATCAATGCGGTCGCCTATGTACAAAGCTGTCCAGAATTTGGAGGACCGCGCACAATCAATTGGTGTGCAACCAACAACGCGGTATCCACCGCCGATTTAATTGCCTATTTTCCGGCGGGTACTTTATTTTATAATGAGTTTCCACTCACCGGATCAACCCAACAGTACACCGCTGTGAATCCTATTCCTCTGGTTGGAAATAGCTCTGCAGTAATTTATGCTGTATCCTTAGCCAACAGCAATTGTGGCAGTCCATTTCGATTACAACGTTGCGGCAGTATTCAAGGCAACAATGACATTGGATCAACCGTCAATGGAGTGCTTGGAGGCGTATCTTTCACCAATGTTTTAGCCAATGACCTACTCAACGGGCAAGTGGTTTCAGATTCGGCTGTAGTGATTACTTTTGTTTCTTCAACCCATCCAGGAATCAGCCTAAACGGCAACAATGTAGTAGTTGCTCCTGGAACGCCTGCAGGCAGTTATTTACTTACGTATCAAATTTGCGAAACGACCAACCTTTCAAATTGTGCCACCGCAACCGTTTCAGTTGTGGTCGCCAATAGTTCATTATTAGCCCAAGATGATACTTACATCGCTGTAGCGTGCGGAACCAATCAATTGTTGAGCTCGGTGTTACAAAACGACTTGGCTGTAAATGGTACGGCCACCAGCAGCAATGTTCAACTCACACAAGTGCAATCTTCAAATCCCGCTTTGCAACTCAATTTGGCCGATGGAACAATACAAATTCCTACTGGATTGAATGCGGGCGCTTACACCCTAATCTATTCTATTTGTGACCTTACCAATGGCAGTTTGTGTGCCGAAGCCATGGTTAGCATTCAAATTACAGATACTACGCCACCACAATTGCCTAGTTTAGACAAATTGCAAGCTGTCTGTACATATACTTTTGACATTCCAAGTACAACCGATGTATGTTCGGGCACCGTGATTGCGACAACTACTGATCCGTTGTTTTACGATACAGTGGGTACCCACACGGTAACCTGGTACTTTAGAGATCAAGCAGGCAACGAAAGCAGTATAGCACAATCGGTAACCATTTCGGCTGCAGAAACTGAACAATCACTAGCGCACTACGTGGCTTGTAACAATGATAATAGCGAAGAAGTAAATGTAGATTTGAATGCGTTGCTTCCTGCAGATGTAGCTGGTTTAGGCAACTGGGAAGACACCGACAATTCGACTGGATTAATTGGAAATACCTTTATCCCCTATCAAATTCCTGTGGGAAATTACCGATTTACCTATACTGTGCAAAACGGAAGTTGTACCCAAAAAGTAGTGGTAAATTTACAACTGGATAACGACTGTATTGTTGAACCCGCCGGAACTTGTATCTTAGTCGTGCACAATGCGGTAACCGTTAATGACGACCGCACAAACGATGTGCTCTTTATAGAAAACATTACCGATTCGGCTTGTTTTGTGGCGAATAAGGTAGAAGTATATAACCGTTGGGGCGTATTGGTTTTTGAATCCAATCAGTACGACAATGAGACCCACGCGTTTAGAGGCTATTCACAAGGTAGATCTACCATGGGATCAGATGCATTGCCTACCGGTACGTATTTTTATACCGTTCAAGGCACCAAACCCGATGGCAGTATCGTTAGAAAACAAGGGTATTTATATTTAACACGCTAATTGAACAGCAGCCCAAACTCATATCAGATGAAATCAAGATTACTACTATTCTTTGTTTTACTTCTCGGACTAAGCAGCCAAGCGCAGCAAGATGCGCAGTTTACCCAATATATGTACAATACCATCAATGTGAACCCAGCCTATGCCGGTTCGCGAGGCATGATGAGTATTTTTGGTCTACACCGCACCCAATGGGTGGGCATAGAAGGTGCACCACAAACCAATTCGTTTTCTATGAATACGCCTTTAAATGATAGCCAAGTGGGATTGGGTGTTTCAGTCTTGAATGATAAAATTGGGCCTGCTGTTGAAAATACGTTGACTGCCGATTTTTCCTATACAATTCAAACCTCTGATACGTATAAATTGGCCTTTGGATTAAAAGCCGGAGGCAGTTTTTTTAATTTGGATGTTTCCCTGTTAGATCCCAATAATCCAATTGATCCATCGCTGACCAACTACAATAAATTCAATCCACAAATAGGTGGCGGACTATATTTGCATTCCGAAAAAACCTATGTGGGCGTATCGATACCCAATTTCTTGCAAACCAATCGTTACAACGACAATGATGTGTTGATTTACACCCCGAAAATGACCTATTATGTAATCGCTGGACATGTGTTTGATTTGAGCCCAACGGTGCAATTTAAGCCCGCCT
>JAPLEX010000087.1:5205-34180 GCA_026390995.1 Flavobacterium sp. | reverse complement strand
TGCGCGACCCGGGAGACAATACGATATGCGTGACTCCTTTGGCCGCAAACAATTGCAGTATACTTTGTGCCAAAGGAATTTTAGGATAGATCATGAATGATGTACTAATTGCTCGTGATAAAGCGCCACAAATTTACTATTCCATTTGTTAGTTTGTGCACGAATAGCATAGAATCTTTATTATATTTGAGCCAATTAAATAAGCTTATGTCTTTTCAACTTCGACCCGCTACTTCGCATGATATTCCTCAAATCTTAGCGATTGTAAACCATACCATTGCTACCTCAACGGCCAATTACAATTACGAAGCCCAAACCCTAGCCGAACAAATGGCTTGGTTTGAAGCCAAACAACAGCAAAATTTTCCCGTAATTGTGGCCGCAGAAAATGACCTTGTATTTGGATATGGCACCTACGGAACCTTTCGAGAAAAAATAGGCTACCAATACACTGTTGAACATTCGGTATATGTAAAAACTGACCAGCAAGGAAAAGGCATTGGTAAAGCCCTACTTACTCAATTGATTGTACAAGCCAAAGCAGAAGGCTATCACGTAATGGTGGGTGGCATAGATGCCAATAATACCAAAAGCATTGCCTTTAACCAAAAAATGGGCTTTGAGATTGTGGGCCATTTAAAAGAAGTGGGGTACAAATTTGATCAGTGGTTAGACCTTTGTTTTATACAGCGCATTTTATAAAAATTACTTGGTAATCCAAGCAATAATGGAAGAATCGGTTGGCGAAACTCCAGTTGGAATTACTTTTTCTAACACCCCTTTTTCGTTGATCAAATACTTTTGAAAGTTCCATTTTACTGAGGAATCTTGCAAACCGTTGTATTTTTTTTCGGTCAAGTACTGGTAAACGGGGTGTTTCTTTTTGCCTTTAACCGTAATCTTGGCCATCATCGGAAATGTAACCCCAAAGTTCTTTTTGCAAAAGCTAGCAATCTCGGTATTACTGCCCGGTTCTTGCGAAAAGAAATCGTTGCACGGAAACCCGATGATTACAAAATTTTGGTTTTTGTATTGGGTATACAATTCTTGTAGATCTTTGTATTGCGGGGTGTAGCCGCATTCAGAAGCCGTATTCACAATCATTACTTTTTTGCCTTTCAGCTGCGCAAAATCAAAGGTGTTGCCCGAAATATCTTCTACTTTAAAACCATAAATCGAGCTTGGAATTGCTTGAGCATTGGCCATGAAACCAAACGCTATTAGCATTAAACTGACTATTTTTTTCATTATTTCTTGAGGTGTTTTTTATATTTTAAATAGGAAATTGTAGCAAGTGCTGCAAGTATAGCGAGTGAATAATACACAAAATTAGGCGTAACCACTTTATCGCCGCTGGCATAAGAATGCAAACCGGTGAGGTAAAAATTTACCCCAAAATAGGTCATCATGATCGAGTAAAAAGCCAATACACTCATCAAATTAAAAATCCATTTTCCACGCATAGCCGGCACAAAACGGGCGTGAATCACAAAGGCATAAATCATGATGCTAATGAGCGCCCAGGTTTCTTTGGGATCCCATCCCCAGTAACGTCCCCAACTTTCGTTGGCCCATTGTCCACCCAAAAAGTTTCCAATGGTGAGCATCACCAAGCCAATGGTTATGGCCAACTCAGTGATATAGGTGATTTCTTGGATGTTCAAATCCATTTTTACTTTGTTCTTTTTGGTGGTGAATGCCATGAGCAACAAAGACACCAAGCCCAACACCATTCCCAAGGTAAACGGACCGTAACTGGCCACAATTACCGCTACGTGAATCATTAACCAATAGGAATTTAATACGGGCTGCAAATTGGCAATCGACGGATCCATCCAATTCCAGTGTGCAATCATCAAAATCATCGAAGCGACAAAGGTTCCCGAAGCCACAGTAAGCTTAGATTTTCGGTCAAAGGCCAAGGTAAAAAACATCGTGGCCCAAGCCACATAAATCATACTTTCGTAGGCATCACTCCAAGGCGCGTGTCCCGAAATGTACCAGCGCGCCACTAAACCCGCGGTGTGCAACACAAAAAACAAGGCAATAACAACATGAAATACGTTGTTGATCACGCGTAAAAATTTCTTTTCAAAAAAGATGTTGAGAATAGTCACGAGCAACATCAACACTCCAGCCAACATATACCAGTAAAAGAGTTTCTTGAACACGTCGTATTTATTGTAGGTGATCTCGGCGTTGATCTTATCCTCAGTAGGTCGTACTGCGCTGCCAAACTTCTTTTGGTAATTTTCGAGGCTTTTTAAATAAAAATCGGCATTGGTGTAATCACCTTTTACTTTGGCCGAATCAATGGCATTGAGGTACAAGGGCAATACATTTTTGGTAAAAATGGAGTCCATGCCTTTTAGGCCAGAATGATCAATTTCTAAATAGGAAATCCATTTGTTATTGGCATGGTTGGGCAAAGGAAAAATGCGCAAAATACTTCCACTCAAGGCGGCATTGAGCAGGTTTACTTTTTTGTCGGTTTCGATAAAATCTTTTTGAAACTGATCGGGAACAGCGGCTTTAAAGGCTTCGTCCAAGAATGGAGACAATTTGTAATTGCCCTTGGCATCAAAGAATTTGATAAAAGGTGCATATTTGGCCTCTTTTGGAACGCCAATAATTTTACGCAAACTGTCGTTGCCGGTTTTCATATAGATCAACGGCACTTCAAACCAAACGCGAGGAAATTGAATCATCGACAAGAATACTTGATCGGCATTCATATCCTTGTAGGTGTCACTTTTACTCACTTTTCGGAGTAACTCAGACGAAAAAGTGTTCACAGGCTTCATACGTCCGCCCTCGTCTTGGATGACCAATCGGCCAAATTTGGCAGCATGGTCTTCGGTTACTTTGTAGGTATTTAGTACCGAATCGATTTGCTTTTGTGTGGGCATCACCCCTTGGTGCATTTGTGCAAATGCCGAACAACTCAACAAAAGCAGCAACACCGTAATCAGCTTACTTTTTTTAATTTTTACCTGTTCGAGTTTGCGTTTCACGTCGGCAAAACGGGTGTTTTTGTCAAACAAAATGGCCATCATAGCAAAAAACAACATAAAATAGCCAATGTAGGTAATGAGGGTCCCCCAATAATCGTGATTTACAGACAGTACCGTTCCTTTTTCGTCAGGATCAAACGAGGACTGAAAAAAGCGGTAGCCCTTGTAATCCAGAATGTGGTTCATATAAATCTGGTAATTTTCTTTGTGTTTGCCGTCAATCACCTTTACATCACTCTGAAATGAGGAAAAGCTTTTTTCAGAGCCCGGGTATTTTTGGGCTTTAAAATCTAGCAACTGAATTTGAAAAGGCGTGGTATACACTTTACTTCCGAATGCTAAGGTGAAATCGAGTTTTCCAATTTTACAATTTACCGGCGCACCTTCTTTTCCTTTGGCACCCAAGAGGGTAATTTCTTTGGTTTGGTTTTGGCTTTCAACCGAAACTACAATGGCATCGTCGTGACTTTTGGCTTTATAATTATTGTCCGAAATCCATTCTTTTTGTCCGCGAACAGGCCGATCGGGAAACACAAATTGAGATCCACCTAGGTTATACAACGAACGAAACATCAAGGGTTGCGTGGTGTTTTTTACCACCGCACCTTGCAGCTTGTCGGCCATGCGCATGAATTGGCCATCAAAAGGAGAATCCAATGTAATTGAATCGCCTTTGATGCTAATATTGATGGCACCTTTGGTGTATTTATTCACCACAAATAAGGTGTTGTGAATATCTTGGATTTCGCCTTCTTCCAAATAATGTTCGTGGCGAGAACCACCGCTAGATTCAACCAACTTTAAGTACAACTTGCCTTTGGCTTTTGACACAACTGATTCTTTGGCCCCCATGACGTACTTTTTGATTTTTACCGTAAAAGGAATATCGGCAAAATCGTCAGAAATACTTGAGGTTGGAGTTGAAACTGGCGAGAGTAAGACGGGCTTTTCAAAAATGCGGCGTTTTAGCGCCCCTTGGTATTGTCCGTCAACAAATAGTGTGAGTTGTGTTTTTTCTGAAAATACCTGACTTGATGATTCGCCTTCACGAATGGGCATCACCCCTTCAAAACTGATGTAGCGTGTAATTCCAGCGCCAAGGATAATGAAAATGAAAGACAAATGCAGCAAGAGTGTAGCCCATTTTTCTTTTTTGAGCAATTGGTATTTTTTGATGTTTCCAAAAAAGTTAATCAAAAAAAACAGATGTATGGCTTCAAACCAAAGCGTATTGTAAATCCAAAGGCGGGCGGTATCGGTATTGTAATTACTTTCTATAAAGGTTCCTGTAGCCATAGCCACAGCGTATCCTAAAAACAAAATGGCCATTAATCGAGTGGAAAACAGCGCGGAGAATAACTTTTTTTGCATAATTTAAAATAAAAAGTAAAGGGCATTTAAGTGCCACAAAAGTAGCTAAAAACCACAATAAAAAAGGGTTTTAAACCCTAATTTTGAGCAGGAAATCCCCATTGTATTTATAAGATTATAAAATAGGACGTATGCAATTTTTCAATAATTTAGCCGCATGATAAAAGTAGTGCTTTTTGGCTCTGGCAATGTGGCCCAACACCTGATAATTGCCTTTCAGCAATCGGGAAAAGTAGAGGTGATTCAAGTTGTGGTTCGTGACAAAAACAAGGCCGAATTGTCTATTGCGCCCGATCGAATTACCGATAACCTTCTCGCCATTTCCAAAGCTGATATCTATATTTTGGCAGTTTCTGACGGGGCCCTACCCGAACTTTCAGCCAATCTTCCATTTGCCAATGCCTTGGTTGCGCATACTTCGGGCAGCGTAGCACTTTCTGCCTTAGATCCCAAAAACAGACGGGCCGTATTTTATCCGTTACAAACGTTTTCCAAAAACCGTATGGTTGATTACAGCCATGTGCCCGTTTGCCTGGAATGGGAAAACAACAAAGACCAACAAGTACTCACCGAATTGGCACATTGCATTTCTCCCAATTGTTACACCATAGATTCAGTACAACGCAAAGCACTGCATGTCGCGGCCGTTTTTGTCAATAATTTTGTGAATCATTTGTACCACATCGGCGAAGAAATCTGCGAAGAACACCAGGTGCCGTTTGATATTCTAAAACCCCTTATTACCGAAACGGCAGAGAAAGCGCAACACCTTTCGCCACGATTAGGACAGACCGGCCCTGCTATTCGCAACGACCAAAACACGATTGAGGCGCATTTGGCGTTAGTAAGCCAAGCCAATCAGAAAGAACTGTATCAATTACTCACACAATCTATTCAACAAACCTATTCGGCTAAATAGCCCAAATACCTTGTCTTGTTATGAATTACAAAGAAATCATGAATCACATTGACACCTTTATTTTTGATGTCGATGGGGTGCTCACCGACGGAACGGTGCACATCAGTCCAAGCGGTGAAATGTTGCGCCAAATGCACATCCGCGACGGATTTGCCATGAAAGCCGCTTTAGAATCGGGCTATAATGTTTGTATAATTTCGGGTGGAAGCAACGAAGGCGTGCGTATCCGTTTGCGCAACTTGGGCATCACCGACATTCACTTGGGCGTGCCTGATAAAGTAGAAACTTTCAAAGACTATTGCCAAGATTACAGTATCGACGCAAAAAAAGTGTTGTACATGGGCGACGACATTCCCGATTTTCATGTGATGCAATTGGTAGGTTTGCCCACTTGTCCGCAAGATGCCAGTCCCGAAATTAAAGCCATAAGCCACTATATTTCGCATAAAAATGGCGGCAAAGGTTCTGTGCGCGATGTAATCGAACAAGTGATGCGCGTGCAAGGCAAATGGCATTCCTATTACAACGGACAACACGATTAATACACCCAAATGAAAAAATATTTTCAACTCATTCGGTACCAAAACCTCCTCCTACTTGCACTGATGCAACTCGTAGTGCGATATGGTTTTTTAAAAATGCAAGACGTTTTCTTGTCGCTAGCCCATTGGCAATACGGCTTATTGGTTTTGGCCACCGTACTTCTGGCCGCTGCAGGATATGTAATCAACGACATTTTTGACCAAGAATCAGATGCCGTAAATAAACCCAACAAACAGCTTATTGGCAGCCAAATATCTGAAGGCCAAGCCTATAATTTGTATGTGGTGTTAAACTGTGTAGGCGTGGGAATAGGCTTTTATTTATCGAATGTAATTGAGCGTCCGGGCTTTGTAGCCTTATTTATATTGGTCGCTGCCCTACTCTATTTTTACGCTACAACTTTAAAACAGATTTTATTGTTGGGCACCTTTGTTGTGGCGAGTTTATTGTCTTTTAGTATTTTGATTATTGGTTTTTTTGACATTTTCCCTGCTACTTATGACGGCAATCAACAAGTGATGTCCAACTTGTTTTCGATCCTAGTTGATTATGCTGTTTTTTCTTTTTTTCTTGGCTTGTACCGCGAACTGGTTAAGGATCTTGAGGATGTGTCAGGCGATACTATTCAAGGCAAGCAAACAATTCCGGTAGTTTTCGGAATGGCTCGAGCAACCCAAGCGCTTTTTGTGTTGAGTTTTATTCCGTGGCTGATTTTGATGTATTACACCAGTCGTTATTTTATTGCCTTTGATTTATACCCCACCGCAGTTTATATGTTTTTTGGCTTGGTTGGACCACTTTTGTACTGCAGCATTAAATTGTTTTCGGCCAAAGAAAAACAAGATTTCAAGCATATAAGCTTGGTTTTGAAAGGGGTAACTTTACTGGGCATTTTATCCATTGCCGTTGTTTCGTTTAATATTTATTACCTACATGCTTAACCAACGTACTAAACCCTACCGCTTTATTTTAGCCTCGGCATCGCCTCGAAGACAACAGTTTTTTAAAGACATTCAACTCGATGTACACATTGAGCTAAAACCGGTTGACGAAATCTTTCCCGACCACTTGCAATATACTTCCATCACCGATTACTTGGCCGAGTTAAAAAGCAAACCCTTTATTTCGACGCTCCAAGCCTACGATGTGCTCATTACTAGTGATACGCTTGTTTGGCATTTGGGAAAAGCGATTGGCAAACCCAATTCCTATACAGAGGCATTTAACATGCTGCAATCGTTGGCCAATGCTACACACGAAGTAATCACCTCGGTTACTTTTACTACGGTTGCGGGACACACTACAATCAACGACGTGAGTAAAGTAACGTTTGGCCCGCTTACTGCTGATGAAATTACGTATTACCTAGAACAGCATCAACCCTACGACAAGGCCGGAAGCTATGGAATTCAGGATTGGATCGGTTTTGTGGGCGTACAACGCATTGAAGGTTCTTATCCCAACGTAATGGGCTTACCCATAGAAAAAGTATATCGATATATTGTTGAACATTTTAGCACACCTACCCATGAACACTGATTTTACCAAAGAATGGATTGCAAGTGTAATCGTTTTACTCCTTGTACTTATTGGCCGAATTGTCGTGTCCAAATTGGTGCGACGCTATGCTAAATCAAGCCAGATTATCGAAAAAAGAGCCAATTTGGTTATTAAATATTTACACATCCTGCTGAGTATATTGATGGTAATAGCCTTGGTGATTATTTGGGGTGTCGATAAAAAAGCCATTTTTCTCACTGTTTCTTCGATCACAACCGTGGTCGGTGTAGCTATGTTTGCCACTTGGTCTATCTTGAGCAACATTACGGCTGGGGTAATTTTGTTTTTCTTTTTTCCGTTTCGAATTGGCGACACCATAAAAATTCACGACAAAGATTTTCCGATCGAAGCCGAGATTGATGACATTAATGCGTTTCATGTGCTTTTAATTACGCCTGAGGGAGAAAAAATTACGTACCCTAATAACTTATTACTTCAAAAAGGAATATCTATTTGCAAAAGACAACACGATTAAATTGTAAGATTTATTTTATATAATTATAATAATTATGTACTTCATCGATTTATTTTAGCTTTTAATCGTTATTATAGATTTATAGGTTAGGTTTACACCACCCAAATCTACCTAAACGATCTACTATGTTACTTTTACTCATCATCACCCTTAGCACGAAGCTGCACAAAAAACTAAAAGCAGCCTAATAACGTTTATTTTATTACTATTTTTGAAGCTCTTGCCACTTAGTTATTCTTATGCAAAAGCTTATAAAATATTTATGTTTTGTGTTTCTACTTACTGCTGTAAGCGCATTTTCACAAACTCCTACAAAACCCAATTTGGTAACTCTTTACCAACAAATCAAAAAACTGAACTTCCTGGGTTCTGTCTTGTATATTGCCGCCCATCCCGACGACGAAAACACCCGATTAATTACATACCTGGCTAATGAACAATTGGCTGAAACGGCTTATTTATCGCTCACCCGCGGCGACGGCGGACAAAATTTAATTGGTCCAGAACTTCGAGAATTATTGGGCGTTATTCGCACACAAGAACTCATCGAGGCACGCAAAGTAGATGGTGGAACGCAATTTTTTTCGCGAGCCAATGACTTTGGTTTTTCTAAAAATCCTACTGAAACCCTTCAAATTTGGGACAAAGATGCCGTATTGCACGATGTGGTCTTGGCCATCCGTAAATTTCAACCCGATGTCATCATCAACCGCTTTGACGCGCGATCTCCCGGCACTACACATGGGCATCATACGTCCTCCGCCCTACTCGGTTTAGAAGCCTTTGATTTGAGTAACCAAGCCTCGGCCTATCCAAACCAGTTGGAAAAATTTAGCACCTGGCAGGCCAAACGAATTTTCTTCAATACCTCCTGGTGGTTTTACGGCAGCAAAGACAAATTTGAAAAGGCCGACAAAACGAATTTATATGCCTTAAAAACAGGCGTCTACTATGCCGCTGAAGGTAAATCAAACCAAGAAATAGCTGCATTAAGCAGGAGTAAACACCAATCCCAAGGCTTTGGCACGGCGGGTGAACGCGGGGACGATACCGAGTATTTGGAGTTGTTAAAAGGCGATCCGATAAATCAAGATCAATCTTTATTTGCAGGAATCGACACCTCTTGGAATCGGATAAAAGACGGAAAAAAAATTGGCGATCTGCTCACAGAAACCCTAGTTGGATTTGATTTTACCAATCCAGCGAAAAGTCTACCCAATTTGGTGAAAGCCTATCAGTTTATTCAAGAAATAGATGACGAACACTGGAAGTCTATTAAATCGCAAGAAATAAAAGCGGTAATTGCTGGCTGCGCAGGTTTGTATTTAGAAGGTATTTCTGATACGCCAGAAACTACACCCAATTCGCGCATCAAAATTCAGGTTGAAGCCATCAACCGTTCGACAGCGCCTATTCAACTCACTGCAATTCATGTAAAACCTGAAACAGTCGTTACATTTCAGCCCCAACAATTGGAAACCAATAAACCATTTAAGACAACTGTAAATGCACTAATTCCAAGTTCCATAGGCTACACGCAACCCTATTGGTTGGCCAATTCGTTTAGCGAAGGCATGTACCAAGTGCCCGAATTGGAGGCCATTGGACTTCCTGAAAAACCCAAAGAAATTACCCTGCAATTTGACTTGACTTTATTTGGAACTACCCTTACGTATGAACGCGAGGTGCATTACCAATACACCGATGATGTAAAAGGTGAAGTACACATGCCACTCGATGTGGTGCCGGCGGTAACCCTATCGATCAACGAGAAAGTATATCTTTTTCCCAATACACAAAGTAAAAAAGTAAGCGTAAAGCTCAAGGCCGGAAAAGCGGACATACAAGGAGAGGTGAGATTGGATTTACCAGCCAATTGGAAATGTTCTCCTCCGTCAATTCCGTTTAAATTGGCCAATAAAAACGAAGAAATTTCTGTTGATTTTTTGGTAACGCCTTCAGCTAAACTAGAAAGTGGATCCATCACAGCCAACGCCACTGTAGATGAGATTTCTTATAATAAGGAACAACTTACGCTTCGCTATCCGCATATCAACAAACAACAAATCCTAAAACTCGCCGAAGCCAAAGTGCTGCGGTTGGATTTAAGCACAGGAAAACAAAAAATTGGCTACCTCATGGGAGCCGGAGATGCAGTTCCTACGGGCTTAACCCAAATGGGCTATTCTGTAACACTACTTGAGCCCCATTTACTTTCGCCCGATTACCTCAAACCCTTTGATGTAATTATAACAGGTATTCGCGCCTACAATACCGTGCAAGAATTGGCGAGCAAACAAACTTATTTGCTCGATTTTGTAAAAAACGGAAAAACCCTAATTGTGCAATATAACACCTTGGATGATTTAACGAGTCCAAATTTCTCTCCCTATCCGTTGCAAATAACTCGCGATCGAGTAACCGAAGAAAAAGCCGAGGTGCGCTTACTTGACCCTTCGCATCCACTTCTGAAATTTCCTAATAAAATAACCGCTGCTGACTTTACAAATTGGAAACAAGAAATAGGTTTGTACTTTCCAAAACAATGGGATCCAGCATTTACTCCTTTATTGAGTGCCAATGATACCGGTGAATCGGCTAAAAATGGTTTGCTTTTGCATGCCAAATACGGCAACGGTCATTACATTTATACTGGGCTTAGTTTTTTTAGAGAATTGCCAGAGGGCGTTCCAGGTGCCTATCGTTTATTGGCTAATTTAATTTCAATAAAATAAAAAACATGAAAGAAGAAGTCGGAATCTGGAAAAAAAGTTACACCTGGGTATTGGTTGCCAATGTGTTGTATGTGTTGGTTTTTTGTTTACTCATGTTTTTATTTTCTTAAGATGCAGCAAATTGATTGGATCATATTAACAGTAACACTACTATTTATAGTGGTTTATGGCGTTTGGAAAACCAAAGGCAGTCAAAATGTAGAAGAATACATCTTGGGCAACCACGACACGCCTTGGCATGTGGTGGGACTCTCGGTGATGGCCACGCAAGCGAGTGCCATTACTTTTTTGTCCACCCCTGGTCAGGCCTATCACGATGGCATGGGCTTTGTACAATTTTATTTGGGATTGCCGCTGGCAATTGTTGTGATCTGTTATACGTTTATTCCCATTTACCATCGGCTTAAAGTATACACCGCCTATGAGTATTTGGAACAGCGATTTGACTTAAAAACTCGCACCTTGGCTTCGTTGTTGTTTTTGGTGCAACGCGGCTTAGGCACCGGAATTACGATTTATGCACCAGCAATTGTCTTGTCAGCGATTTTAGGTTGGAACCTCACTTGGCTTATTGTGGTTATTGGCGTATTAGTAATAATTTATACAGTAGCTGGCGGAACCAATGCGGTAAATGTGACCCAAAAACACCAAATGTTTGTTATTTTTTTGGGATTAATTATAGCTTTTTTCTTGATCCTTCACTTGTTGCCCAACGACATGAGTTTGAGTAATGCCATGCATATTGCGGGTGCCAACCACAAGATGGAAATTTTAGATTTCTCCTTTGATCCCGAAACAAGATATACCTTTTGGAGCGGAATTACCGGTGGATTTTTCTTGGCCCTCTCCTATTTTGGAACCGACCAATCTCAGGTAGGACGCTATTTGTCGGGGAAATCGGTACGCGAAAGCCAAATGGGACTCATTATGAATGGATTCTTAAAAATCCCTTTGATGTTTTTTATCTTATTAATTGGTGTGATGGTTTTTGTTTTTTTTCAGTTTAATCCGGCGCCTGTTAATTTTAATCCCAACAACAAAGCCTTGGTTGAACATTCGGCCTACAAAAAAGATTACGAGGCTTTGGAACTCAAAATGAATCAATTGTCTGAGGAAAAAAAAGAGATCAACCTCATTTACATTGATCATTTAAACCAAAATTACGACAACCCCATACTGCGCAAAGAACTCGTAGCCCTATCGAGTAAAGAAAATGATTTACGGGAACAAGCGCGTGAATTAATCTCCAAGGCCGACGAAAAATCTGAAACCAATGACAAAGATTATGTGTTCATCTATTTTATTTTGCATTATTTGCCCCAAGGCTTAATAGGACTTTTACTCGCCGTAATTTTATCGGCAGCCATGTCTTCGACGGCATCAGGTATAGCGGCTTTGGCCTCAACTACGGCTATAGATTTATACAAACGAAATTTAAAAAGCGAAAAATCACCCAAGCATTATGTAAATGCAACCAAATTTTTCACCATCGTGTGGGGAATTATCGCCATTTTGTTTGCCTGCATGGGCACTTTGTTTGAAAATCTCATTCAACTGGTAAACATTGTTGGCTCCTTGTTTTATGGCACGGTTTTGGGCATCTTTTTAGTTGGCTTTTATTTAAAACGCATTCATGCCAACGCAATATTCTGGGCCACCGTAATCTGTCAACTGCTTATCTTTTATATCTATTATATTGATGTGGTGGGCTTCTTATGGCTCAATTTTATAGGCGCAGTTCTCACCATGTTGTTGGCTTGGCTCTTAGAAATAACGATCTACAAAAACACAAAAAAAATCCCGTTAGAGTAACGGGATTTTAATTTACTTAAAAACTAGTTCAATTATTTTTTGGACCACTCGGCAATGCTGTCGTTATTCATCTTCACGTAGTCCGCGTTTTTGGCATCAGTGGCTGAAGACAAAGAAAGTTTGGCCGTTTCGATAGCGCCTTTTTTATCCCCCATTTTGGCTTGAATTAATGATTTTTGACGAAGCATCCAATAGGGTGCATCTTTGCTCATTCCACATTCCAATTCCTTTGTTTACATATTCTAGTGCTTTTACGATATCGCCATTTGAGGTAAACAAAAACACACCAGCCGAGTAATAGTCATTTCCCGAAGGTCCTGCTAATGTTTTTTCGATACTCGCCATCGCCGTTTTGTAGGTAGGCACATCAAATTTTAAGGAAGCCAAAGAGCGTTCCCATGACAAATCTAAGGTGCCCGAATTAACGTCTATCGGATTCACCAAAATGGTAAACGCTTCAATAGATTTAGCAGTTATTTCTGGTTTTACTGTGCTTCTCAAAGCCACTTTTGCTTCGTCGAGTTCAGCTGGAGTTCCCCAATTGTCGTTGTCTTTGTAAAATATAAATTCCCAGGTATCAATTTTAGGAATGGTAAAAAGCGCATATTTTCCCGCTTTTAGGGTTTTGCCCTCGATAACCACATCGTCAGAAAACGAAATGGTTGTGTTGTAATTGGCTCCGGTGCGCCATAATTTCCCAAAAGAAACCAATTCACCAAAAACTTTTCGGCCTTTCATGGTCGGTCGGCTGTACTCTACGGTAATTTCTGTTAATCCAACAACTTGGTTCAAACTAGCTTTTGGACTGGGTTGTGGTGTTTTTACTTGTGCAAATGCAGATACACAAACGAATAGGCTTAATGCAATTATTTTTTTCATAGTTCAAAATATTTTGCCAAAAATACAACTTTTACTGAATTAATTTTGTTTATGATTTATTTATTATAGTTAAACAAATTGATACATTTGCAAAAATAAATTCATGAAACTATACCAACTCAAAAGCAAGCAATTTCTACCGATTTCCTTAGACGAGGCTTGGGCATTTTTAGCTGATCCGCGCAATTTAAAAACGATCACACCGCAATATATGGGTTTTGAAATTTGTGATGGCGCCGACCGACCCATGTACCAAGGGCAAATTATTCAGTATATCGTTACACCTGTTTTGGGCATCAAAACCAAGTGGGTGACCGAAATCACGCATGTGGTAGACAAAAGCTTTTTTGTAGATGAACAACGTTTTGGCCCGTATGCCTTTTGGCACCACAAACATTTTCTGAAAGAAGTACCCGGTGGAGTTGAAATGGAAGACATCATAGACTACAAAATCCCGTTTGGTATTTTAGGCCAATTGGTTCATCCTCTTCTAGTGAAACCCAAACTAAACGAGATTTTTACCTACAGACAACACAAACTCACAGCCCTTTTTGGCAAATAAAATAAACAACATGAAAAACATTGTCTTAATCGGCGGTTCTTATGGCATTGGATTGGCCATCGCCGAACTCATGCAAACCGAATCCAAGCTCTTTATTTTATCTCGAACTGCACCTCAAACTAACGTGCGCCATACCCATATTCCATTTGATGTAACAGCGGATGAGTTACCAATTGCGCAACTTCCGGCAGTTATTGATGGATTTGTGTATTGCCCGGGCAGCATCAACTTGCGTCCGTTTAGAGGATTGAAGATGGAGAATTTTGAGCAAGACATGCAAATCAATTTCTTTCAACTCGTGCGTTGTTTGCAAGCCTTGTTGCCCAACTTAACGGCCAGCTCGGGAGCCAGTGTGGTGTTGTTTAGTAGCGTAGCCGCGACGATGGGCATGCCGTTTCACAGCAGCATAGCCGCGGCCAAAGCAGCCGTAGAAGGATTTGCGCGTGCCTTGGCTGCCGAATATGCGCCTCAATTGCGCGTTAATGTTATAGCCCCCTCGCTTACGCATACACCGCTTGCTGATAAATTTTTAAACAGCGAACTCAAACAAGAAAAAGCCAACGAACGTCATCCGTTAAAGCGTTATGGACAAGCGCAAGATTTGGCCGAAATGGCCGCTTTTTTATTGGGCGAAAAAGGGCGCTGGATCTCCGGTCAAGTGATGCATTTGGATGGAGGAATGTCAAGACTTTTAGTACATTCGTAAGCAAATTATTCCCATGACATTATTTTGGTTTAGACGAGATTTACGCCTAGAAGACAACCGCGCATTATACGAAGCATTAGCCGCATCAAATGCAGTGATTCCCATTTTTATTTTTGATCCTTCCATTTTAAATCAATTGGATAAGGCTGATGCACGCGTTAGTTTTATTCACGATCTATTAACTTCAATTCAAGATAAACTCCAAGTTGTAGGAAAGTCATTGGCGGTATTTCATGGTGAACCAATTACCATTATTGAACAACTTATTGCGCAACACGAGATTACCGCAGTGTATGCCAATCGCGATTATGAGCCCAACGCCCGAAATCGAGACAAAGCTATTTACGAAGTTTTGTCTGCGCAGAATATTCCCTTTAAAACCTACAAAGACCAGGTAATTTTTGAAAAAAATGAGGTGGTCAAAGACGACGGCTTGCCCTATGTGGTCTATACGCCTTATTCCAACAAATGGAAAAGCAATTTTTCAACGGTTCAGCTGCAGTCATATGCTTCTGAATCTCAGTTAGCAAATTTGGCCGAGCATGCCTATCCGTTTTTATCATTGAGAGATATTGGTTTTCAGCGCTCCCACATTGCGATTACTCCCTATGATGTGTCAGCACATTTAATTGACAACTACGAACAAACCCGCAATTTTCCGGCAGTGAATAAAACCTCCTACTTGGGAGCTTATTTGCGTTTTGGGGCAGTGAGTATTCGTGAAATGGTGCAAATCGCATCCCATTCCAATAACAAAACGTTTTTGAACGAACTAATCTGGCGGGAATTTTTTATGCAAATTCTATGGCATTTTCCGCATACCACCCGAGCCAGTTTTCGACCCAAATACGATGCCATTCAATGGAACAATAACGAAGCTGATTTTGATAAATGGTGCAACGGACAAACCGGCTATCCCTTTGTAGATGCGGGCATGCGTGAACTAAATGCCACCGGGCACATGCACAACCGCGTGCGCATGATTGTGGCTAGTTTTTTATGCAAACACTTGCTTATCGATTGGCGTTGGGGTGAAACCTATTTTGCGCAAAAATTGCTCGACTACGAACAATCCAGCAATGTTGGCAATTGGCAGTGGGCAGCGGGAAGTGGTGTAGATGCTGCGCCGTATTTTCGCATTTTTAATCCTTCAGAACAAATTAAAAAATTTGACAAGCAGCTGGAATACATCAACAAATGGATACCTGAACTCCACGAACTCACTTACCCAAGTCCTATGGTAGATCATAAATTTGCCCGAGAACGGTGTTTGCAGGTGTATAAATCAGCGGTAGGCTAAAACAAAAAACCACCCTGGGGAAAGGTGGTTCAATGTCAAAAAAAACTAAACTAAACTCTATTATTTAAACGCTATTTTTTTAAGAAGATATTCGTGTAATATTTTTTTCCTGTAAGGGAATCAATTCGGATAGAAACTCCAAAATGTGTAAAGGTTCCCTCGATTGTTGCTTTGTGTGCAGGGCTGTTTAACCAAGCATTCAATGCCGAAGCAGGCGTAGCAAAATTATAGGCTACATTTTCATTTACTTTCACCGCACCCAACACTTCCATGATGTTGTGCGAGCGTTGGTCAAATAAATCGTGATTGACCACTTTTTTAGCAATCATATATACATTGTGTTCCTCTGATTTAAAAGACACGTGATTCACAATTTCTAGCGCATTCAAGCCTTTACTAACTCGGTATTCATTTATTAAATCGGCCAATTCTAGTTCGTCGGTCGAATAGGTAAATTGTTGAACCAATTCGGGTTTGGCTGCATTATCCTCTGTTGCGTTTGAGGAACAAGAGCTTAGTGTGAGCACGAAGGCAACAACTAAAAGGGATTTGAGTACAAGTGATTTCATAATCAGTAGGTTTTAGTTTACAGTAGATTTGGGCAAACTTTCGTAAACAATTATACTTTCTTTTTGACATGACAATAGTACGTCGTTTATCGTTTAAGTGTAAAATAAAATCGATGAAATACATTTATTTATATTTTTATACTATATTTTTCTTACAATTAATAAAAAATAAAGCATAAAAAAACTCCCGATTGGGAGTTACTCATTTTGATGAAACTAATATTAAGGTGCCAAACGATCGATGGACCAACTCAAATCATCTTGTATCGTATACCGAATACGATCATGCAAGCGATTGGGACGACCTTGCCAAAATTCAACCGAAATGGGCTCAACGCAGTAGCCACCCCAATGGATGGGTCGTTGTACTTCTAGGATGTGCTGTTGTTCCAAGCTGTGCAACTGATTTTCTAAAATGGATCGATTGGGAATTATACTACTTTGTGGTGATACAATAGCACCCAATTGACTGCCCAAAGGACGGGAATAAAAATACGCATCCGATTGATCCGCAGAGAGTTGCACTGCCGTTCCTTTTATAATCACTTGGCGTTCCATGCTGTTCCAAAAAAAGGACAAACACACTTTTGGATTGGCGGCAATGGCTTTGCCTTTTTCGGATTCGTAATTGGTATAAAACACAAATCCTTGTTCATTGTATTGTTTTAACAAGACCACACGGGCTTTGGGAAAACCATCCAGTCCTTGGGTGGAAACCGTCATGGCATTTACTTCGTCAGTTCCACCAAAATCTTGCACTTCGTGAAACCAGCGATGAAATAAATTGATGGGATCGTTGGGAATGTCTTGTTCCAACAAGGCACTTTTTTCGTAGGATTTTCGGTAATTACTTAAGTCTTTCATGCTGATTGAATTGAAAAACGAAGGTACTTTTTTTTACTCGAAATTAAAACTCAAATCGAAGTCCGTCATCGGCCAATAAAACTGCTTCAAAATGCAGTTGTGCTTCTGTTTTAAATGCTTCTAGACTGGGATAGCGTGTTGAATAATGACCCAGAACTAATTGGCCTACCGTTGCTTTTTGCGCGATTAAGGCCGCTTGCTGCGCAGTACTGTGCAGGGTTTTCTTGGCCAAGGCAGCTTCCGATTCTAGAAAAGTACTTTCGTGATACAAAACCGTAGCGTTCTGGATATATGGGATTATGGATTCGGTATATTTGGTATCCGAGCAATAGGCGTAACTTTTGGGCGGAATCGGATCAAAACTCAATTCCGAATTGGGAATAATTCGGCCGTCTTCTAGAGTAATGTCTTTGCCGTTTTTGATGTTTTGGTAATAACAGGTATCAATTTCGTAATTCAAGACGGCATTCACATCGAGTTTGCGGTCGCCTACTTTTTCTTGAAATAAAAATCCATTGGTGTACACGCGATGTTTTAAGGGAAAACTACGCACCACCACTTTGTCGTCTTCAAACAAAACTTCAGATTCTTTAGAAGTCAATTCGTGAAAGATTAATTCGTATTGCGGCCAAGATTGAGACAACCGCAATTGCAATTGAATGATTTCTTGTATGCCTTGCGGTCCATAAACATGCAATTCATTTGCCCGATTTAACAAGGAAAAGGTGGATATCAACCCGATTAAACCATAAAAATGATCGCCGTGCAAATGCGAAATGAACACCCGATTTATTTTGGTGAATTTAATTTTTTGTTTGCGCAATTGCACCTGAGTTCCCTCGCCACAATCAATTAAAAACGTATGGTTGCGCATTTCCAACACTTGAGCCGTTGGATTGGTGAGCGTGCGCGGAGTCGCGGCATAACAGCCTAAAATGGTGAGGTTCATCGTGATTTAAAATCCTAAATCGCGTTCTATTTCGTCCATGTCAATGATGTCGTGGGCTTCTAATTGCGTGGGAACTATTGTAAGTTTATCTGAAATCAAATTAAAATCGATGTCATTGGCCACCATCACAAATGATTTTTTGTGGGCTTTGTGCGCTTTAGATAAGTCCAAAAAACTGTTAATCTGTTTTACATTCAACTCCGAATAGTGACTCAAATCGATAATCAAGTTATCTTTCTCAAACGTTTTATGTTCGTGCGTAAGTTTCTCTAAGAAAGCAACAAGATTTCCTTGGGTATCTTTAATCGTGACTGTATGACCTTTGTGCTCTACTTTCATGCTTAGGATTGTATTTTGGAAGCCAATAAATAAATAACAGCCATGCGTATCGCTACCCCGTTTTCTACTTGATTTAAAATCACCGATTGAGACGAATCTGCGACTTCACTAGTAATTTCTACTCCCCGATTGATTGGACCTGGGTGCATGATTACAATTTCTTTGGACAACGAGTCCAACAGTGGTTTATCCAAGCCGTATTGTTGGGCATATTCACGGGTAGACGGAAAATAATTTACGTCCATGCGCTCGTTTTGCACGCGGAGCATATTGGCCACATCACACCATTCTAGGGCTTTGCGCAAATTGGGTTCTACTTGTACCCCTAAGGATTCTATGTAACGCGGAATCAAGGTTTTGGGTCCGCACACTTTTACCTCTGCGCCTTGCATTTGCAGGGCATAAATATTAGAAAGCGCTACTCTGGAATGCAAAATATCGCCCACAATCACTACTTTTTTTCCGCCTACTTCACCCAAACGTTCGCGTATTGAATAGCTATCCAAGAGCGCTTGTGTGGGATGTTCGTGGGCGCCATCACCTGCATTGATGATACTGGCCTTCACTTTTTGCGACAGAAAATGAGCCGCGCCGGGTGAGGAATGCCGCATCACCACCATGTCAACTTTCATAGACAAAATGTTGTTTACGGTATCGATAAGGGTCTCCCCTTTTTTGACTGATGATTGGGCTGCCGAAAAACTAATCACATCGGCAGAGAGTCGTTTTTGGGCCAACTCAAAGGACAATTTAGTGCGGGTGCTGTTTTCAAAGAAAATATTGGCGATGGTAATATCTCGTAGAGACGGAACTTTTTTAATTGGGCGATTGATGACTTCTTTAAAGTGATCGGCGGTTTCAAAAATCAGCTGAATATCTTCGGGCTGAAGGTATTTGATTCCCAATAAATGATTGACGCTTAATTCACTCATACGTTTGTAGAAGTTTGTGAGGTTTTAGGCACCAAGTATACAGCGTCTTCGCCGTCTTGTTCTTTCCAGTGCACGTTTACTTTTTCTTGGTTGATTGCATCTACCTGACGGCCTCTGTAATCGGGCTGAATAGGTAAATGACGACTAAATCTGCGGTCAATGAGCACCAATAATTCAATTTCGGCGGGACGACCAAATGACTGAATGGCAGTTAAGGCAGAGCGTATGCTGCGGCCGGTATACAATACATCGTCAATAAATATAACTTTTTTGTTTTCGACCAAAAAATCAATCTTGGTTGAATTGGCTTCAATTGGGGTTGCAGTACGACGAAAATCGTCTCTAAAAAAAGTGATGTCCAAATACCCTAAAGAAATGGCAGGTATTTGATATTCCTGCTCCAACACTTGTTTGATTCGCTCGGCCAGAAATATACCACGCGGTTGAATGCCAACTAACACAGTGTTTGAAAAATCCAAATGTTTTTCAATTAACTGACACGCCAAACGATGCAAGATGATGGCAACTTCTTTTTCACTGAGCAATAGTTTTTGACTCATGGGTGCGTGGGTTTGGGGCGTAAAATTACTATTTTTTTGCTCACATTTTCTAGTTTTATGCTGCCCGTTGTGTTTTTTTTAGTGCGCAGGTACATTTATGAATCTATTGTGGCTGAAATTTTACACAAAAAGCAAAAAAAAATCCCATAAATGAGATTTCTTTACTAATTATTTTTTTGCGACTTGCTGCAAGTTACGCATACATTTTAGCACGCAATTCTTGTACTTTTTCGTCGTCTAAATAATCGTCAAAAGTCATGTAGCGGTCAATGACACCTTTTGGGGTGAGCTCCACTACTCTATTCCCGACGGTTTGGGCAAATTCGTGATCGTGCGTGGTAAATATCACCGAGCCTTTAAAGTTCTTTAACGAGTTATTAAATGCCGTAATCGACTCCAAATCCAAGTGGTTGGTGGGTTCGTCAAGCATCAAAATATTGGCGCGCTCCATCATCATGCGCGACAACATACAACGCACCTTCTCTCCTCCCGATAACACACGACTGGTTTTCAAGGCTTCTTCTCCCGAGAAAATCATCTTGCCCAAAAAGCCACGGATATTTACTTCTTCGCGTTCTTCTTCGGTTTTGGCCCATTGGCGCAACCAATCAACCAACGAATAATCGTTTTCAAAAAAGGCATGATTATCCAATGGCAAATAGGCTTGATTGGTGGTAACTCCCCAATCAAAAGTGCCTGAATCGGGTTGTTGATGTCCGTTTAGAATTTCATAAAAAGCGGTTGTGGCACGTGAATCTTTCGAGAACAATACAATTTTATCGCCTTTGGCCATATTTAAATCAACGCCAGTAAAAAGAGTTTCACCTTCTACAGCAGCGCTCAAGTTTTCTACATTTAATATCTGATCCCCTGCTTCGCGTTCTTGGTCAAAAATAATCGCTGGGTACCGTCGGCTCGAAGGCTTGATCTCAGAAATATTCAACTTGCTGATCATCTTTTTTCGCGAAGTTGCTTGTTTGGACTTGGCTACATTCGCACTAAAACGACGGATAAACTCTTCTAATTCTTGTTTCTTTTCTTCGGCTTTTTTGTTTTGTTGTGCACGCTGTTTGGCCGCTAATTGTGATGACTCGTACCAAAATGTATAGTTCCCCGAATAGTGGTTTATTTTTCCAAAATCAATATCTGAAATGTGTGTACAAACCGCATCCAAAAAGTGACGGTCATGCGAAACGACAATTACAGTATTTTCATAATTGGCCAAGAAATGTTCTAACCAAGCAATGGTCTCAAAATCCAAGTCATTGGTAGGCTCATCCATGATTAGCATATCGGGATTGCCAAAAAGTGCCTGCGCCAAAAGTACGCGAACTTTTAATTTTCCGTCCAAATCAGCCATTAAGGTATAATGGTTGTCTTCTATAATTCCTAAGTTAGACAACATAGCAGCTGCATCCGAATCGGCATTCCAACCGTTCATTTCTTCAAATTGCACTTGCAATTCACCAATTCGATCGGCATTGGCATCGTTGTAATCCAAATACAATTCGTCCATTTCCTTTTTTACTGCAAACAGAATTTTGTTGCCCATCATCACCGTTTCCAATACCGTATGCCCATCAAACATGTTGTGGTTTTGGTTTAAAACCGACATGCGTTTTCCGGGTTCTAAATGAATATGGCCCGAAGTGGGATCAATATCTCCCGCAATAATTTTTAAGAAAGTAGATTTCCCAGCACCGTTGGCCCCAATTACACCGTATATATTTCCGTGGGTAAAAGTGGTATTTACTTCGTCAAACAAAATGCGTTTCCCAAACTGTACCGATAAATTATTAACTGTTAACATAACTAAATGGAGGTATTTAAAATTTGCGCAAAAGTATAAAATATGTGCGGGTTTTCATGGCTTTGGCCAACAAATATTTATTTAACGAGGCCTTAACACTACCCTATATATAGACTCGATATTTTTGTTCCCTATTTAGTATAAATGACTGACCTCAAGAAACATATTGTTCCTTTTTTAGTTTTACCCTTGGCCTTGATCCTGGGAGCTTGCAACAAGGAATTTAAAAACAACAATTATACCGCTTATTTTGGTGGCGAAGTTTCTAATCCGACCAATCCATACATGCTCTTTTGTAGAGATAACGAGGTAATTGACAGCGTACTGCTAGACGAAAACAATCGTTTTTTTATTAAATTTGATTCCTTGGCGCCGGGCCTGTACAGCTTTAAAAATGATCCGGAATACCAATATGTATATTTTGACAAAAACGACAGCATCATGGTGCGGCTCAATGCCAAAGACTTTGACAACTCGATTGTATTTTGTGGCCGAGGCGATCAAAAAAACAACTTTCTAATGGAGTTGTATCTAAAAAACGAAGCCGATCGCAACAGCATTTTTGATGTATTTGATTTCCCACTCCCCAAATTTTTACAAAAAATCGAGGCCGACTATCAAACCAAAAATTCCTTTTACAAGCAGAAAAAAGCCCAAATAAAATGGAGCTCTGAATTTGATTTGTATGCAAAAAGTGCTTTAAATTTTGCGCACTATTCCAAAAAAGAAATTTACCCCCTTGCCCATAAAATGAGAACTGGCGAAGACGTAATTGAGCTATTGCCTGCCTCCTATTTTGCCTACCGAAAAGCAATAAATTTCAACAACCCCAACTTGTCCAACTACGCGCCTTTTGTTTCTTATTTATCGCATATGCTCAACAACATGGGTGCCATCAATTACCACAATCATTTCACCGAAGTAGATTTGGCCTTAAAAACAAACATCAATAAATTAAAAATTGCGGATACCCTTCTAAAAAATGAAAAGGTTAAGAACATTATTTTAAATAATATTGCCTTTACCTATTTGCTCGAAGAACAAAATATGGTGAACAACCAAAAGTTTCTGGATACGTATCACCAATTTTCAACCGACAACAGCAAGAAAAACGAAATCAACGAAATTGGGAAAGCCATCAATAACTTGAATGCGCAAAAGCAATTGCCTCAAGTAAAACTCGTTGATCTAGAAAACAAACCCTTTGATTACAGGACCTTATGCGAGTCTAAAACCATCCTGTTTTTCTGGACCAAAAACCTCAGTTCACACTACATAGCAGCGCATAAAAAAGTTCTAGAGTTACAAAAAAAACACCCCGAATACACCTTTGTGGCTGTCAATTTGGATCCCGATGTAACCGAATGGCAAAACCTCGTGGCCAAATACAACTTTAATGGAATTGTAGAAGTTCAGGCGCACAACTTTGAAGAAGCCAAGCGGAATTGGGCCATCATGAAAGTGCACCGAACGATTATCTTGAAACCCAATACGATAATAAAAAATGCCTTTACCAATTTGTTTGATGTCGATTTTGAAAAACAATTGTAAACCAAGCAGTACACAATAAAAAAGGGACCTCATTGCTGAAGTCCCTTTTTTTTATGTATTGTTTTTCTTAGTTATTTCCTTTGGCGTAATCGGCCAAGAATTGGGCCAAGCCAATATCCGTTAAGGGATGTTTCAACAAACCAACAATGGCAGATAATGGGCCAGTCATTACATCGGCACCAATTTTTGCACAGTTAATGATGTGCATGGTATTACGTACAGAAGCGGCTAAAATTTCGGTTTCAAAACCGTAGTTGTCATAAATCAAACGAATTTCTTCGATCAAATTCAAGCCATCTGTTGAAATGTCGTCCAAGCGTCCAATAAAAGGAGATACATAAGTTGCCCCAGCTTTGGCAGCCAACAAAGCTTGACCAGCCGAAAAAACCAAGGTAACATTTGTGCGAATGCCACGATCAGAAAAATACTTACAAGCCTTTACTCCTTCTTTGGTCATGGGTAATTTTACCACAATTTGCGGATGCAATTCGGCCAATTCTTCACCTTCACGAACCATGCCTTCGTAGTCTATGGCAATTACTTCGGCACTCACATCACCCGTAACGAGTTCGCAGATGGCTACGTAATGTTTTAGAATATTATCTTTTCCGGTAATGCCTTCTTTGGCCATTAATGAGGGATTAGTCGTCACACCATCTAATACGCCTAAGGCTTGTGCTTCGGCGATTTCGGTGAGGTTGGCGGTGTCAATAAAAAATTTCATGTTGTGTGTTTTAGTTGTGTTTATTTTAATTAAGTGCCCAAAATTACAATTTATAATGATTCATGAGCAGGCGTTCGTAGATTTTGTCGGGCAAAATGCGCTTCAACACCACCGAGAATTTTTGCGTAAACGAACCTACTTTGTAATGAATTTTTGGGGATGGCGTTTGGATAATTTTATATACCGCTTCAGCCATTTGCAGGGGGTTACTTCCTGAATCGACATGTTCATTTAGTAACGCCAAATTTTTTCCGTAAGAAGATGCATAAGCAGAATCCTCTTGCACCGGAGCATGAAAACGATTGGAGGCAATATTAGTAGCAAAATCACCTGGTGCTACATTGGTAATGTGAATCCCAAAAGGTTTTACTTCCATGCGCAACGATTCGGTAATGAGCTCGAGTGCACCTTTAGAAGCCGAATAAATTGATCGATACGGCAATCCCATATAGCCGGCAATCGAAGTAATGTTGATGATCAGTCCCGATTTTTGGTTTCGCATGTGCGGTAAAACGGCTTTCATAACGGCAATTGGACCAAAAAAATTAGTATCAAAATTGGCCTTCATTTCGTGTTCGGGCAGTTCTTCTAAGGGGCCGGTGATACCCACTCCCGCGTTATTTATGAGCACATAAATTCCCTTGTATTTGGCTACTACTTCATCAACTACACGCTGAATGCTTTGGCTATCTTGAACCTCTAGGGCCAATAACGGAAACAACGGATTGGGGTACTTGCTGGGGGTTCGGCTGGTGCCAATAACTTTGTATCCTTTGTCATGCAAAAAAGTGCCGATGGCTTTGCCTATGCCCGATGAAGCACCAGTAATGAGAACTACTTTTTGATAAATCATGGATAAAAATTGAGCTGCAAATATAGGTGAAATTCCTGGGTGAAGCTTAAAAATAAATAGGCAAAAGGAGGTGCTTAAAACAAAAAAAATCTTCCGAAAGGAAGATCTAACATTGTATTACTAAAAAAAGGCAAGCGACCTACATCGCACCGCTACAACCATATACCTTTGCTATGTTCCCATCCTGGAGGATTCTACAGGAGCTGGTCGTGTAGGACTTGCCGCTGCAAATATAAGTGTAATTTATATTTTTGCAAGAGTAAAATGGATATAAATTTGTATTGTATATTGCATCCCAAAATTAAGAAACATGAAAAATTATAACCTACTAGTTTTCATCATACTAACATCACTATTTTTTTCTTGTGGACCAAACAAATCAGAAAAAGATAGCTTTTTTGCCTTTGATGGAGAACACATGAAAACACAATGTACTGCAGGAGAAAATGTAGAAATTACAATCCTCAATACCAAATCAAAAACGATTGACAGTGTGGTGTATTACCTGAACGAGCAAAAAGTTAAATCAGCCAAAGCACTCAATTCGTTTTCGTTGCCTATTGTGGCCAACAAATTGGGCTACCAAAACCTCAAGGCGCAAATATATTTTGAGAATGACTTTGCCGAAATCAACACGCGTGTAGAAGTAGTTTCAAGCAAAATACCTGCTTTTAAAACCTACAAAATTGTAAATACCTATGCGCATGACACGCTTTCGTTTACCGAAGGCTTAGAGTTTTACCGCGATACTTTGTATGAAAGTACCGGACAAAAAGGCGCTTCTCACTTGCGTTCATACGATTACAAGACCGGAAAAGTATACCGGCAAATCAATTTAGAGGGCGATTACTTTGGCGAAGGCATTACTGCGATTAATAACCAGTGGTTTCAACTCACTTGGCAATCAAATGTGGGATTCATTTATGAGGCTAATTCATTTAAAAAAATCAAAACCTTTACCTACGACAAACCCATTGAAGGCTGGGGAATGACCAATGACGGCCAGTCCATTTACCAATCAGATGGTACCGAAAAAATTTGGAAAATGAATCCAGCTACCCAAAAAATGGACGACTACGTTAATGTGTATACCAATACCAACAAAATAAAATCGATCAATGAATTGGAATGGATTGAAGGAAAAATTTATGGCAACATCTGGCAAAAAGATGCTATTGCCATCATCAATCCAAGTTCAGGAGAAGTAGAAGGCGTATTAGACTTATCGGCTTTGCGTGCACAAGTAAAAAATTCCTCCGCCGAAGTGTTGAATGGCATTGCCTACAACAAAAAAAGCAAAACCTTATTTGTAACTGGAAAAAATTGGGATAAGCTTTTTGAGATAAAAGTCTTGAATTAATTTTTTTACAAAACATAAGCACAAAAAAAACCGAGCCAATGGCTCGGTTTTTCTATAGGATAAAAAGAGAATTAGTCTTTTTGTGATTTAACAGCTAAGCTGTAAATTACTAAACCAAATCCGATTTTGTTGATCGCATCTGCAATGTTGTAAGCAACATCTACATTTCCTTTTCCTAAGATACTTGTGTACCATCCGTCAGTTCCTAACATGTATCCTAATGGGTAGATTGCCCAACCCACTAATACGAACCAACATAAAATTTTGTGTGATGCTAATACATTTCCACCAGCTGCAGCAGCCAATTTTGATGCCTCACCCAACCAAATTTCATAAACGATCGCGAAGTAAGCAATACCTGAAACTAAGCCCCACATCCAAGCGTTAGCTTGGTCTACAGCTTCTCCAAAGTATCCTGTAACTAACATGATCACAGAATAGAAAATCATTTTCCATAATAAGTTTTGTTTTGCTCCAGCAACTTTTAGTATCAAGTAAAACTCAAGACACATCAAAGGCACAGTCAAAATCCAATCCACATAACGGAAGAATGTTGGAGATTCTTGGAACGCAGCCCAATAATCTCTCATGTAGAAATAGTGAACTGCTGCAATGAAGGTAATTAAACCCGATACTAATACAGAAGTTCTCCACTTTTTGTCAAATTGACTCAATGACAAAAAGAAAAAGGCTGAAGCAGCCATCATAGCCATACAGCCAACAAAAAAAGTAAATCCTACATAATCAGTAGGTAACATTTTCGCAATCAGCGAAGTAAATAAGGAAATGTTTGACATAATAAAATAAATTAAATTGGTTAATTAATAGATTTAAATAATTTGTTTAAGCGAATATAAAAAACATCAAACAATATACAATGCTTTTTTTTAATTTTTTTTTACTTATTTTTAAGAAAAATTTTAAAATAAATGTTAAAATATTCCAACATTGCAATTATAGCAAGCTTTTTCGGCCTATGGATCGATTCGTTTTTATCACAAGATTTACAGATTTATGTAGGGTTTTTATTAATTTTTAGTTTTGGAATATTGCATGGAGCGAATGATTTGTCACTTATAAAGAACATTAATAGTCAAAATAAGGCAGCAAGCTTTTGGAAAATTTTACTTTACTATGTTTGTATAGTACTTTCTGGGGCAGCACTTTTTTACATTTTACCCAGTATGGCTCTACTCCTATTTATTATAGTCAGTGGATATCATTTTGGGGAACAACATTGGAACTCTAAAGTCCAAAAGGCTCCCCCAGTCTCAAAAGCACTGTTTGAAACGAGTTATGGAATGCTCTTGTTGTTTATGTTGTTTGAGTTTCACCTATCTCAGGTACAACTTATTATCTTAGATATTACGGGCACTAAAGTTCCCACACTGCTAATTCAAAATTTATTTTTTCTACTTCTATTTAGCACTATTGGGTTGGGCTTATTCTTATACTTTAAATACCAAGCAAACAAAGAATCTATTCTCATTGAATTATTTTACTTACTCGTTTTTGCGATCCTTTTTAAAGTATCGAGTTTAATTTGGGGCTTTGCCTTGTATTTTATTTTTTGGCACAGCATTCCCTCAATTATAGATCAGTTGAAGTTTTTGTATGGACAGGCATCGGTAAAAACATTCAAACAATATTTTTTGTCTGCGGCTTTGTATTGGGTGATTTCGCTTATAGGTATTACATTACTCTATTTTTGATTGAAAAAATGTTCCGAAAAGAAAAGTAAATTCAAAGCATAAAAAAACCGAGCCAATGGCCCGGTTTTTAATTTGAACACTAGTAAACTAGTTATTTGCAATTATTTAACCTCTTCAAATTCTACGTCTTGGGTATTATCCCCTTGCGCATCTGCTTGTGGTTGCGCATCGGCAGCTTGTCCTTGCTCACCTTGTGCATATATCGCTTCGGTAGCCGTTTTCCAGGCAGCGTTAATTTTATCTAAGCCCACTTGAATCGCATCTAAATCTTGATTTTGGTGCGCCATACGCAATTCGGTCAAGGCCAACTCGATCGTAGTTTTATGCTCGTCAGACAATTTATCGCCCAACTCTTTCAACTGACTTTCGGTTTGGAAAATCATGCTGTCGGCTTCGTTCAATTTTTCTGCACGCTCTTTGGCGATACGATCGGCATCGGCATTGGCTTCTGCATCTTTTTTCATACGTTCGATTTCTTCTGCAGTTAAGCCTGATGAAGCTTCGATACGAATGTCGTGTGATTTACCTGTTCCTTTATCGGTAGCCGATACTTTGATGATTCCATTGGCATCAATATCAAAAGTCACTTCAATTTGTGGAACTCCTCTTGGTGCAGGTGGAATACCGTCTAAGTGAAAACGACCAATGGTTTTGTTATCTACGGCCATAGAACGCTCTCCTTGCAACACGTGGATTTCAACACTCGGTTGAGAATCAGCCGCAGTAGAGAATACTTGCGATTTTTTGGTAGGAATGGTTGTATTTGATTCAATCAATTTGGTCAATACACCACCCATGGTTTCAATTCCCAATGACAATGGCGTAACGTCCAATAACAATACGTCTTTTACGTCACCCGATAAAACGCCACCTTGA
>JAPLEX010000087.1:0-5104 GCA_026390995.1 Flavobacterium sp. | reverse complement strand
CTCCTTTGGACGCTTTTTTACCAAAGAATTTTTCTACCTCATCGGCAATTCTTGGCATACGTGTAGAACCCCCTACTAAGATTACTTCGTCAATATCAGAAGTTGATAAACCAGCATCTTTCAAGGCTTTGGCTACAGGCTCCATCGAGCGTTTAACCAAGGTGTCAGACAATTGCTCAAATTTGGCACGGGTTAATTTTTTAACCAAGTGTTTTGGTCCTGAAGCAGTTGCGGTTACATAAGGCAAATTAATTTCAGTTTCGGCCGAAGACGATAACTCAATTTTTGCTTTTTCAGCGGCTTCTTTAATACGTTGCAAGGACATCGGATCCAAACGCAAGTCAATGCCTTCTTCTGATTTAAATTCGTCAGCCAACCAGTCAATGATCGTTTGATCAAAATCGTCTCCACCTAAGTGGGTATCTCCATTAGTTGACAATACTTCAAAAACACCATCACCCAATTCTAAGATCGAGATATCAAATGTACCTCCACCTAAATCGTACACTGCAATTTTTTGGTCTTGTCCTTTTTTGTCCAATCCATAAGCCAAAGCCGCAGCAGTAGGCTCATTGATAATACGCATTACTTTAAGACCTGCAATTTCACCAGCCTCTTTAGTAGCCTGACGTTGTGCATCATTAAAGTAAGCCGGAACAGTAATCACTGCCTCCGTTACCGTTTGACCCAAATAGTCTTCGGCTGTTTTTTTCATTTTTTGCAAGGTCATTGCCGACAATTCTTGTGCGGTATACAAACGACCGTCAATATCTACACGTGGAGTGTTGTTGTCTCCTTTTACTACTGAATACGGAACGCGTTTTGATTCCTCGGCCGTTTCAGCATAACTTCTACCCATAAAACGTTTAATCGACGCAATGGTTTTGGTCGGGTTGGTTACGGCTTGTCTTTTGGCAGGATCTCCTACTTTAATTTCTCCGCCTTCTACAAACGCAATGATAGAAGGTGTTGTTCTTTTACCTTCCGAGTTAGGAATTACTACCGCTTCGCTTCCTTCCATTACAGAAACACAGGAGTTGGTTGTACCTAAGTCAATTCCAATTATTTTTCCCATTTTTTTTTGTTTTTAATTTTTGAGTGTCCAATTTTAATTACTCGACTAGCCAATAGTCAAGGATTGTGCCAAGACAACTGCCATACTTTAATTGTCAGTTTTACTACTGGTTGTCACCAGTAAATATGACAACATGACATTATTTTAAAAGAGAATTCCAATGAATCATCGCTGCAAGAAGCACTTGCACGAATTAACGAAAACGTTATAGGAAAACTAAATGGGTTTAC
The DNA here is from genome assembly GCA_026390995.1 of Flavobacterium sp. Classification (GTDB taxonomy): domain Bacteria; phylum Bacteroidota; class Bacteroidia; order Flavobacteriales; family Flavobacteriaceae; genus Flavobacterium. The sequence goes on along the minus strand of JAPLEX010000087.1, from coordinate 3,799 downwards.
TTTATATTTGCCTTACTAATAAAAATATATGGATCACTGTATTTCTGTTTTTGATATGCTCAAAATTGGCGTTGGCCCTTCAAGTTCTCATACCCTGGGACCTTGGCGCGCTGCCTTGGCATTTATAGCCCAACTGCAAGCAGAAAATAAATTAACCGGTTTGAGCGGACAAGATCCCGAATACATTCCTGTACAGGACATAGATCGCATTGTGAAGCAAATTCAAACGTCAGAAAAGCTTTCGCTAAACCACGAGTTTCTCATTTCGTTCTCACCGAGTACCGACATCATTTTTCATAAAAACTTCTTGCCCTTTCATGCCAATGGCATCCGCTTTACCGCAATGTTTGCTGACGGCCACAAACACGAAGCCACCTTTTACTCTATTGGTGGCGGATTTATTGTGCAAGAGGATCATGCAAATGCAGCAAACAAACTTGAATTGAGCTGTGCTTTTCCCTATTTGGTTCAATCAGCCAACGATTTACTAGTCTATACCCAAACCGAGCAAAAAACAATTGCCCAAATTGTATATGCCAATGAAATTGCCATGCGACCCGAAACTGAGGTGAATAGCGAATTGATGCGTATTTGGGACACCATGCTGGAGTGCATGTACATTGGCTGTCATTCTGAAGGTATTTTACCCGGCGGATTAAACGTACGCCGCAGGGCCTTTGACATGCACCAAAACCTGATCGGGTTGGCCAATTACAGCAACCCGCAAGAATGGTTGGAATGCATTCGTAAAACCGAAGTAAAATTTCGCCAAATCCTGAAATGGGTATCTTGTTTTGCCTTGGCGGTCAATGAAGTGAATGCTGCCTTAGGTCGAGTAGTTACTGCACCAACCAATGGCAGTGCCGGAGTTATTCCTGCGGTATTGATGTACTATTTGGTTATCGAGAATCACGAAGCGGGCGAAAAAGAAATCAAACAATTTTTGTTGGTGGCTGGCGAAATTGGCAGCATCTTCAAAAAAGGCGCCACCATCTCGGCTGCAATGGGCGGCTGTCAGGCCGAAATTGGCGTTGGTGCAAATTCCTTGCATCGAACGCAATACGATGGGCGCTATTAAGGCTATTAATGCCGCCGAATTGGCTATGGAAACCGATGCCAAAAATGCCAAAGTACCTTTGGATAAAGTGATCGACACCATGTGGCAAACGGCCAAAGACATGAATTCCAAATACAAAGAAACTTCTGAAGGAGGATTGGCCGTAGCAGTAAATATGGCTGATTGCTAGCCATTATAAACCTACCCTTTTTTGTTTTTTTGCAGTACTTATATATAGCTTTTCTTTTCGATCATGTGGACTATCGGCATGTTTATATCATATCAACAAATTAGTTTTGTACTTTTACCGCCTCAAATAAATTCATTATGTCTGTCGCTAAAAAAGATTATAAAAGAGTTACTACCAAATCCTTAATTGACATGAAAGCCAACGGAGAAAAAATCTCCATGCTCACTGCATATGATTTCACCATGGCCAAAATTGTCGATACAGCAGGTGTTGATGTAATTTTAGTGGGCGATTCAGCCAGTAATGTGATGGCCGGACACGAAACAACCTTGCCCATCACTTTAGATCAAATGATTTATCATGCCTCTGGTGTGGTTCGCGCAGCAGAACGAGCCTTGATTGTGGTTGATTTACCTTTTGGAAGCTACCAATCGGATTCTAAAGAGGCCTTGCGCTCAGCGATTCGCATCATGAAAGAAAGTGGCGGACATGCCGTAAAACTCGAAGGCGGCAGCGAAGTAAAAGATTCCATCAAAAAAATACTCAACGCCGGAATTCCGGTGATGGGCCACTTGGGATTAACGCCCCAATCGATCTACAAATTTGGTACGTATACGGTGCGCGCCAAAGAAGATGCCGAAGCCGAAAAATTAATTGAAGACGCCAAACTCATCGAAAAACTAGGTTGTTTTGCCTTGGTTTTAGAAAAAATACCGGCACATTTAGCCCAAAAAGTAGCCGAAAGCATTTCAATACCCGTAATTGGCATTGGCGCAGGAAGTGGCGTTGACGGCCAAGTGTTGGTGATCCATGACATGTTGGGCATGAACAACGAATTTAGTCCTCGATTTTTACGTCGTTATTTAAATCTATACCAACAAATGACCCAAGCTATTGGTCAGTATGTAGATGATGTGAAATCAAAAGATTTTCCCAACGCAAGCGAACAATATTAAACCACTTGAAGGTACTTTCTACTCCAACTAATTTACACGTTTTACACGAGGACAATCACCTGATTATCGTGAACAAACGGGTGGGTGATATTGTGCAAGGCGATAAAACGGGTGATGTTCCGTTATCAGAAATCGTAAAAGAATACATCAAACACAAATACCAAAAACCGGGTGCCGTATTTTTGGGCGTGGTACACCGCTTGGACAGGCCTACGTCTGGCATTGTAGTCTTTGCCAAAACCTCTAAAGCGCTTTCTCGTTTAAATGAACTATTTAGTTCTAGACAAACGCAAAAAACCTATTGGGCTGTGGTTAAAAATGAGCCGTCAAAAGCAGCCGACACCTTGCAACATTTCATCAGCCGAAATGAAAAAAACAATACCTCCAAAGCCCATACCAAGGAAGTGCCCAACAGCAAACAGGCCTTGCTTGATTACCAAATTATTCAAAAATTAAATGCCTACTATGCACTTGAAATCCAATTGCATACTGGCAGACACCACCAAATTAGAGCGCAGTTGGCGGCCATAGGTTGCCCCATAAAAGGCGATTTAAAGTACGGATTTGACCGCAGCAATCCCGACGGAGGCATTCATTTGCATGCGAGAAAATTGGTGTTTACGCACCCGGTATCTAAGGAATTGATTGAAATCACTGCTCCAACACCGCACGATGTAATTTGGAATGCCATCGGTTAATATTTTTATATCTTTACTTCGCTTTCCAAGATTGTTCAACCTAAATCAATAAACCGATGAAAAAATTACTTTTTTTAGCTGCTATACTAGTAGGAATCACAGTACAAGCCCAAGAACATTTTGCAGGTATTTCAACCTCCAAACGTGTAGGAATTATTAACTTAGAAGTAAATCCTTCAGAATTAGCCAATTTAAACAACCACTTCGAAATTCAATTGTTGTCTTCGAGTTTGAGTGTGGCCAACAACAAAGTAGGTTTTAACGATTTGATGGATGACACCAACACAGAAAATCTTTTGTTGTCGGGAACTAAACCCATTAATTTCAACTTTAGTAATGAAATAATGGGACCAGGTGTAGCCGTTCGTTTATTAAAGTGGCGTTTTGCTGTAACTTCCAAAGTGAACATCAAAGCAGGGGTTTTGAATGTAAATCCTGTTTTGGCCAGTTACCTTACCGGCAGTGACGTACAAGAACTTCCAATGGGTGGAGATGTTATAAATTACTTTTCCAACCAACGATTTAACGGCACCATGTGGGGTGAGGTGGGATTTGCAGTGGCCAGAAAAGTATGGGAAAATGACAAATCGCTACTGAACGCAGGAATTAACTTAAAACTTCTTTTTCCCGGCGCCTATGCCAATATGGGTATTGGAAATTTTAATGGTAAGGTAAGCTTGTTCAATGACAGTAATAACCCAAATAACCCAGATAATGGAAGATTGATGTTAACGGATACTGATGCCAATGTCAACTTTGCTTATTCAGGAAGTTTAGCTCAAGAATTCTCAAGTGCCAAACAATATACCAATTCATTATTTGGCAACTTTGATGGAATTGCGGCTGACATTGGGGTGGATTACCAAATCAAAAAAGGCAATTCTTACAAACTAAAAGT
>JAPLEX010000074.1 GCA_026390995.1 Flavobacterium sp. | reverse complement strand
AGCCTTTACAGATGAATTGAATGGAATTTTAGCTACAAGTGATTATTTAGTATATAGTACAAATGATGGAGGTTCAACTTGGACTGATTTAGTTTGGACTGGTTCACTTAGAAATTTTGGAGTTTCTGAAATTCCAGGTGTTCCTAATACTTACGTTTGTGTAGGTGAAGATTTAGATTTAACAGAAAGAGGTAGTTCTTATTCTACAGATGGAGGTGCAACTTGGACAAGTATAAATGATAATCCCGATATAAACTATGTTGATGGAGGAGTTATTACTTTTTCAAGCCCAACGGTCGGTTTTGCAAGTGGATTTAGTACAACTGCTGCTATTGGTGGTATTTTCAAATGGAACGGAAATTCATTAGCTAATGATACATTTACTGCTCAACAAATTGCTACTGCTTCTCCAAACCCAACTACAGGTGTTGTTGAATTAAAAGGAACAAACATTAGCCAAGTTGTAGTTTATGATGTTTTAGGAAAACAAATTACTTCTAACAATTATTCTTCATTAAACAATGTAACTGTAAATTTAGGTTCATTAAACAATGGTGTTTACATGGTTAAAGTAACTAACGCTACTGGTAACTCATCAACTATCAAAGTTGTAAAACAATAAATAGAAATTAGAATTAGGCTATGCGATTAATACTTTTTCCTTTGTTGATTTTGTTTACTCTATTGGGGTATTCGCAAGAAACAACTACCCAAAAACTTAAGAAAAGTTTATTGAAGTCTCAGGAGCAAAAAGCAAAAGAGAAAGCCGAGAAAGCCCCCATTACTTCCTATCGAATCATTTCGTTGGCAAATGACACCACCTATGTGGATACATCATTAACCATTGCAAAGGAGTACAATTACAACTATTTGCGAAAAGATAATTTTGGTTTGTTTTCGTTTTTGAATGAGGGACAAACCTATACCACTCTCAACCACAGTTTACAAACCACTACAGCCTATCCCGAAATCGGAATGGCCGGAAAGCACTTTAATTATTTGCAAGCCAAAGATATTTCCTATTACTCGGTAGCCACACCTCTCACCGATTTGTATTTTAAAACGGTCATGGAGCAAGGCCAAAGTTCGGATGCTTTTGTAACCCTAAATACCAGTGAGCGTTTTAATTTTTCAATTGCCTACAAAGGAGTTCGTTCCATAGGTAAATACATTAATCAGCTTACTAGTGCAGGAAATTTTCGGGTTACCACCAATTACCACAATAAATCTAATACCTATTTTTTAAAAGCACATTATACGGGTCAAGATTTATTAAATGGAGAAAATGGGGGAATAACAACTCCCATAGATTTTGAATCCAAAAATTCAGCCTATTCAAATCGACCGCGCATGGAGGTGTATTTAGTTGATGCCAAAACTTTCCTTAAAGGAAAACGTATATTCGTGGATCATTCCTATCGCTTTTATAATTCTAAATCTACTTATTTAGCATTGTTTCATCAGTTTATAGCGGAATCGAAATTTTTCGAATTTAATCAAGTTACTGTTGCGTCATATATAGGTAATAATTCAGTCAAACGTTTTGGAGATAGTTATAAGTCTTCTAGCATAAACGACCAATTGCATTACAATAAATTCTATACCCAAATGGGAGTGCAATTTTCGAATTTGAATAAAGGAATTTTGCGGTTTTACATAGATAATTATCGATACAATTATTTTTATAACACCTTATTGATTCTCAATACGATTACAATCCCTAGTCAATTAAATGATGCAATAACAACAGTTGGCGCCGAGTATCAACTTAAAAACAAAAAATGGAATTTTCTAGCCAGTTACAAAAACGCCATTTCCAACCAAGTCGTTAGAGAAGCCAAAGCAGAATTACAATATCGATTCTCTGATAAATTAAGAGGAGCATTAGCCATCGAAAATTGCGCCAAACTGCCTGATTTGTCTTATTCGATGTTTCAAAGTAGTTATGTGAATTACAATTGGTACAATGCCTATACGACTGAAAAATCAACTAATCTTAAATTTTCTGTCGATTCTAACTGGTTCAATGTAAAAGCACAATTTTCTAATTACAAAGACAAAGTTTTTTTTGTCAATACAAGTACCAACGATAACATACAGTTAATTTCACCCAACCAATACAGCAAAGCCATTACCTATGGGTCAATCCAAGCGAATAAAGAAATAAAATATTGGAAATTGGCCTTAGATAACACCCTGCTTTTTCAAGCTGTTTCGCAAGACGATCCCGTTTTAAATGTGCCCAAATGGGTTACCCGTAACAGTTTGTATTTTTCGGATTATTTTTTTGAAAAAGCCTTGTATTTGCAATCGGGAATAACGTTCAACTATTTTACAAAATACTACGCCAACGGTTACAATCCGGTGGTGGCCGACTTTTTTGTGCAACAAAAGAAACAAATAGGTGATTTTGCTACCTATGACTTTTTTATCAATGCCCGTGTGCGACAAACTCGTATATTTTTGAAGGCTGAGCACTTTAATGCCGCTTGGTCAGCGACCAATAAGTTTTATTCGGCCCCCGATTATCCGTATCGCGATTTTATTATTCGCTTTGGTTTGGTTTGGAATTTCTTTAAATAACAGGATTGCAGTAGAAATAAATTAAATTATGAAATACTCAGAAAATATTTTAGGAACCATTGGGAATACCCCCTTGGTGCGATTAAACAAAATTACAGCCGAAGTTGATGCCTTAGTTTTGGCCAAAGTAGAAACCTTTAATCCTGGCAATTCGGTAAAGGACAGAATGGCCGTAAAAATGGTCGAAGATGCCGAAGCCGATGGCCGATTACAACCGGGAGGCACAATTATAGAAGGCACCTCGGGTAATACCGGAATGGGACTGGCCTTGGCCGCCATAGTCAAAGGGTATAAACTGATTTGCGTAATTACCGATAAACAATCCAAAGAAAAAATGGATATTTTACGGGCAGTGGGCGCCAAAGTAGTGGTTTGTCCTACCGATGTAGAACCTACCGATCCACGATCGTATTATTCGGTATCAAAACGATTGGGCGAAGAAACACCCAATTCTTGGTATGTAAACCAATACGACAACCCATCAAATGCCATTGCCCATTACGAGCAAACCGGACCCGAAATTTGGGAACAAACCGCAGGGAAAATCACTCATTTTGTAGTAGGAGTAGGGACTGGTGGAACCATATCAGGTACAGCTAAATATCTAAAGGAACAAAATCCGAACATCAAAATATGGGGCATTGACACCTACGGTTCGGTGTTCAAAAAATACCACGAAACGGGCATCTTTGACGAAAACGAAATCTATTCGTACATCACCGAAGGCATCGGGGAAGATATCTTACCCAAAAACGTTGATTTCTCCTTGATTGATGGATTTACCAAAGTAACCGATAAAGATGCGGCAGTATATACCCGAAGAATTGCGCTCGAAGAAGGGATTTTTGTGGGAAATTCTGCGGGATCAGCCATAAAAGGATTGTTGCAGCTAAAAGAACATTTCAAACCCGAAGATGTTGTAGTGGTGTTGTTTCACGATTCGGGCAGCCGCTATGTAGGAAAAATGTTTAATGATGATTGGATGCGCGAACGCGGATTTTTGGACGAAGAAATTACCAAAGCAGTCGATGTGATAAAGGATCACATCAATCAGCCTTTGGTTGTGGTGCGCACAGAAGAATTGGTGTCTCATGCAATAGAACGTATGCGCAAATACAAGATATCTCAAATACCTGTAATAGACATCACGGGTTTTGTGGGTTCGGTTGATGAATCCAAATTATTTGATTTGTATGTGTCCGATAAAAATGCGGCCGATAAACCAATACGTGAGGTGATGGGTAAACCCTATCCGATTGTACAAGGCAATACCCCAATTCAAGAAATCACCCATTTGTTTTCTAAAGAGAACCAAGCGGTGTTAATTGCATTAGAAAACGGCAAACACCATATTGTGACCAAATACGATATCATCGGCACCTTAAAATAAGATGAATTTCACGGCCATCGATTTTGAAACGGCTACGGGGCAATTTTATAGTGCCTGCGCGGTTGGCATAGTTACGGTGCGAAATAGTGTAATTGTTGATGAATATTACACCTTGATTCAACCTCCCAACAACGAATATTCCTATCACAATATTCGGGTGCACGGCATACAGCCTCAAGACACCCTGTGGCAATCTACATTTTTTCAGGTATATCCTGAGATAAAGATTAGGTTACAGGGCCAATTACTTGTGGCACACAACGAACAATTTGACCGCAATGTCTTGGCAAAAACCATGGACTATTACCGACTAGATTACCAGGAATTGGCCTTGGCCGAACGTTGGGAATGTACGTGTAGAATATACAGAGCCAAAGGATACAAACCAGCAAACCTTAGTTATTGTAGCGCCCAAAACAACATTGACTTGCAACACCACGAAGCCTTATCGGATGCTCGGGCTTGCGCCAAATTGTATATGTTAAAATAAAAAAGTTCAGCTAGAACTCACTTCTTTTTTTTAGTTTTACAAGAGCATTACGCCAAACTTTTTACTATGTCGTTTGTTATACAATTAAAATATTTTTTCGAAAAACACGGATTCCACGTTTCTTCCCGTTTGGCAGATCGTTTGGGTATGCGAGCCAACAGCGTGCGCTTGTTTTTTATCTATATTTCGTTTGTAACGGCAGGTTTATGGTTTGGGGTTTATTTGACGCTTGCCTTTTGGCTTCGATTGAAAGACTTGATTCGATCTAAACGGAGCTCTGTTTTTGATCTCTGACACCTTTAAACCAATTATACGCCATGAAAAAATTACACGCCATTACTACTTTTCTCGAATTTACCAAGTCCCAGCAAATTGCCTTAGGTATTTTGCTTATTTCTATCGCCGGTTTGCAAGCGCTATATTACTGGGTGCTTACCATGCCGCCCACACAACCTAAATTGTCAACATGGGAATATGTAGATGCTACACCCACTAATGCCGCTCCATTTCAAAAAAACACGTTTCGTATTTATCCATTTAACCCCAATTTTATCAGTGATTATAAAGCCTATAAATTTGGCATGACGCTTGCGGAAATCAATCGGTTACGGGTCTACCGCCAGCGAAATTTGTATGTGAATTCGGCCGAAGAATTTCAGCAAATCACTCAAGTTCCCGATTCTATATTACAAAGGTTAAGGCCGTATTTTAAGTTTCCAGAATGGGTAACTCAAGCCAAAAAAAATAGCTTGTATGGTTCTAAAACTAAATCTGCTCCGCCAATTGTAAAAATTGACATCAACCAGGCTAGTGCCGAAGACTTGAAAAAAATATATGGCATAGGCGAGGGATTGTCCGAACGCATTATGCAAGCTCGCCAAAAATTAGGTGCATTTGTAAGCATGGAACAAATGAATTTCATTTGGGGATTGCGACCAGAAGTAATAGAGTTGCTCAATAAAAATTTTGAAGTAAGCCATATTCCTGCGATCCATAAAATAAATATTAATACTTGCAGTTTGAAAGAGTTAATGCAAATCCCCTATCTAAATTATGGAAATGCAAAGGCGATACTTATCTACAGAGGCAAAAGCGAGCAACCTCTTTCAATTGAGGATTTGCCAAAAATCGATCAATTTCCCGTTGATAAAATCAATATTATTGCCTTATATTTGGGATTCTAAAATAATAATACAAAACCTTTGTTGATGAACTCAATTTACTTTACAGAAGAACACGATTTATTTAGGACAAGTTTTCAAGACTTTTTACAAAAAGAAGTGGTTCCTCATATTGAAAAATGGGAAAAAACAGGCACTATTGAACGGTTTATTTGGAAAAAAATGGGTGAGATGGGTTTTTTTGGGCTCAATTATCCAGAGGCCTATGGCGGATTAAATTTAGATTTGTTTTATACCGTAATTTTTTTAGAAGAATTGCAAAAAATTAAATCATCGGGCTTTGCAGCAGCCATGTGGGCACATGCCTATTTGGCGATGACCCACTTGCATGCCGAAGGGAATGAGCAAATAAAACAAGATTATTTGGCTCCTAGTATTTCTGGCGATAAAATAGGCGCTTTGTGTATCTCAGAGCCATTTGGCGGAAGTGATGTCGCGGGTATGAAAACCACAGCTGTGTTGCAAGGAGATTCCTATGTGATAAACGGCTCCAAAACATTTATCACGAATGGCGTCTATGCCGATTATTATGTGGTTGCCGCAAAAACTAATCTTGAATTGGGCAACAAAGGCATCAGTATTTTTTTGATGGACAGCAACTTGAAAGGAGTATCGGCAACTAAATTAGATAAGTTAGGTTGGCGCGCTTCAGATACAGCCGAGATTGCATTTGATAATGTGGTAATTCCTGCCAGTAACCTAATGGGCGAAGCCGGAAAAGGATTTCCGTACATCATGCAGCACTTTGCCTTGGAACGCTTAATTATGGCAATCAACGCACATGCCCGTGCCGAATATGCGATAGATTATACCATTGATTATATGTCACAGCGCGAAGCATTTGGTGTTAAGATCAACAGTTTTCAAGCCTTGAGACATACAATGGTAGATCATGCCACAGAGGTGGAACATTGTAAGGTGTTTAATTATGCCGCCATGGCCCGATTAAATAAAGGTGAATATGTTGTAAAAGAAGCTACGATGGCCAAATTAAAATCGACCAAAGTGGCTGATGAAGCCATTTACAGTTGTTTGCAAATGCTGGGCGGTTACGGCTATATGGAAGAATATCCGATGGCTCGTTTGTTGCGCGACAGTCGATTGGGACCAATTGGTGGAGGCACATCAGAAATTTTGAGAGAAATTTTATCCAAGATGATCATAGACAAACAAAACTATCAGCCTGCGGTGAAGCATTAATTTATAATATTGAATCCCGAGCCTTCGGGACAAATTCCAAATAGTACTACTTCAGGAAAGTTTTTTAAATTATTAATTGTTACTTATTAATTATTAATTACATTTGCGGCCTTAACGAGAGGAGGTGTCTATATTATGTTAATTATACCAATTAAAGACGGAGAAAATATCGATAGAGCATTAAAGCGCTATAAAAGAAAATTTGACAAAACTGGAACGGTTCGTCAGTTGCGTGCACGTCAGGCTTTTATTAAACCTTCAGTGACCAATAGAATGAAATTCCAGAAAGCGGCTTACATTCAAAACATGCGAGACAATTTAGAAAGTTAGTAGTAATTTTCGAACACATAAAACCGTTAGTACACAAAGTTTAATACCTTTGAAACTAACGGTTTTTTTATGCAACACACCCAACAAGCTTTTCGTGATTACTTGGCATTAGAGAAAAAATACTCGATGCACACCGTAAATGGATATGCCAAAGATTTGGAATTCTTTAGCTTGTTTTTGATGCGCGAGTTTGATCAAGCTAATTTGACAGAAGTAAATTACAGCCAAATACGCAGCTGGATTGTGAGTATGGTAGATCAAGGGATTTCTAATGCATCAGTCAATCGCAAAATTTCTTCGCTCAAGGCCTATTATAAATTTTTACTCAAGGCCAAACAAATTGAGGTTAGTCCCTTGCTGAAACACAAGGCCTTAAAAACACCCAAAATAATTCAAATCCCATTTTCGGAATCAGAAGTTGACCAGGTCTTAACTAAATTGAATTTTCCGGATGGATTTGAAGGCACACGAGACAAATTGATTATCGATTTATTTTACACCACCGGAATTCGTAGAGCGGAACTTATTCAGCTAAAGTTATCTGCTGTAGATTTAATTACTGCTTCGTTAAAAGTATTAGGCAAACGAAATAAGGAGCGAATTATGCCTATTCACCCTGTTTTGATTGATCAAATAAATTTATATAAATCCGAACGAGCTAATTTAGAGCAAATTAAAGATGAGAACCATTTTTTCTTGACTTCAAAGGGTGTTAAATTGAGTGATTCTTTCGTCTATCGCATAATAAATCACTACTTTAGTACTATCTCCGAGAAGGTGAAAAGAAGTCCGCATATCTTGCGGCATACCTTTGCAACTCACCTATTAAACAATGGAGCAGACATCAATTCGGTAAAGGAATTATTAGGACATTCTAGTTTGGCATCCACACAGGTATATACCCACAGTAGTTTAGCGGAGCTAAAGAAAGTATGTGAAACAGCACATCCTAGAAATCAAAAATAATTCTGGTAATGTTTAATTTAAATATAACAGTATGAAAGTTAATGTGCACGCAGTTAATTTTACAGTAGATCGTAAATTAGTCGATTTTGTCGAAGATCGAATGAGTAAATTAGAAAAGTATTACGATAAAATTATTTCCTCTGATGTTTTTTTGAAAGTAGAAAACACGAGTGACAAAGAAAATAAAATAGTCGAAATAAAGATTCACGTTCCTGGAGATGACTTCATAGTAAAGAAACAATGTAAAACTTTTGAAGAAGCAATTGAGCTGGCAGCAGAATCTTTGGAGCGTTTGGTAGTAAAGCGAAAAGAAAAAACAAGTGAGCATATTTAGTGTAAAATTTTCAAGAAAAATGTTTTGATTAAAAAACAAAAAGATATACATTTGCAGTCCGTTAGAAATAGCGGACTTTTTTTATTGTATATGCCAGCGTAGCTCAGTTGGCTAGAGCAGCTGATTTGTAATCAGCAGGTCGTGGGTTCGAGTCCCTCCGCCGGCTCTAAAAAGCATATCAAAAAATAAGAAAAGTTGGGGAGATACTCAAGCGGCCAACGAGGGCAGACTGTAAATCTGCTGTGTGAACTTCGCAGGTTCGAATCCTGCTCTCCCCACAACGTTTTTGTCACCAAATTTTTATAAAGCTCGCTTTAATAAAAATTTGAAGACAAAAACGTCGTAAGGGTCCCCCTTACGGGATGACCGACCGCAGGGAGGTAATCCTAGAACAGGAAAGTAATGACATCGGGATGACCGACCGCAGGGAGGTAATCCTAGAACAGGAAAGAATTGACAACGGGATGACCGACCGCAGGGAGGTAATTCTGGAAACAAGAAAGGATTGCGACCGAAGGGAGGTAATCCTGGAAACAAGAAAGGATTGCGACCGAAGGGAGGTAATTCTTATTTAGGAATATATCAATCAAAGATTGGTATATAGTGAAATACTGAGAATGATATCAAAACAACTGGTTTGTTTCGATTGAGTTAAGAAAAACTGCCGGTGTAGCTCAGGGGTAGAGTGCTTCCTTGGTAAGGAAGAGGTCACGGGTTCAATTCCCGTCATTGGCTCAAATTAGAAAGAATTTTTGAACACTAATAAATAATAACTAAGATTAAAATTAAGTAAAAATGGCAAAAGAAACCTTTAATCGTTCCAAACCACACTTAAATATAGGTACGATTGGACACGTAGATCACGGAAAAACCACATTAACTGCAGCAATTACTAAAGTATTGTCTGATGCTGGTTACTGTCAAGCGAAATCATTTGATCAAATTGATAACGCTCCAGAAGAAAAAGAAAGAGGTATTACTATCAACACTTCTCACGTTGAGTATGAAACTGCTAACCGTCATTACGCACACGTTGACTGTCCTGGTCACGCGGATTACGTAAAAAACATGGTTACAGGTGCTGCTCAAATGGACGGTGCTATTTTAGTAGTAGCTGCAACTGACGGACCAATGCCACAAACACGTGAGCACATCCTTTTAGGACGTCAAGTTGGAATTCCAAGAATCGTTGTATTCATGAACAAAGTGGATATGGTTGATGACGCGGAATTGTTAGAATTAGTAGAAATGGAAATCAGAGATTTGTTGTCATTTTATGATTATGATGGCGACAACAGCCCTGTTATTCAAGGTTCTGCATTGGGTGGATTGAATAACGATCCAGTTTGGACTCCAAAAATTCTTGAATTAATGGCTGCTGTTGATGTTTGGATTGAAGAGCCAATTAGAGACGTTGCAAAACCATTCTTAATGCCAGTAGAAGATGTATTTACTATCACTGGTCGTGGAACTGTTGCTACAGGTCGTATTGAAACAGGTATTTGTAATACAGGTGATCCAGTAGAAATTATTGGTATGGGTGCTGAGAAATTAACTTCTACAGTAACTGGTATTGAAATGTTCCGTCAAATCTTGGATAGAGGTGAGGCTGGAGATAATGCAGGTATCTTATTAAGAGGTATTGCAAAAGAGGATATCAAACGTGGTATGGTTATTATCAAACCAGGTTCAGTTAAACCTCACTCTAAATTTAAAGCTGAAGTTTATATCTTGAAAAAAGAAGAAGGTGGTCGTCACACACCATTCCACAATAACTACCGTCCACAGTTCTACGTACGTACAACTGACGTAACAGGAGTTATTACTTTGCCTACAGGGGTAGAGATGGTTATGCCTGGTGATAACTTAACGATTGATGTATCTTTATTAAGCACAATTGCAATGAACGTAGGATTACGTTTCGCTATCCGTGAAGGTGGTAGAACAGTTGGTGCTGGTCAGGTTACTGAAATTGTTGAATAATTTCAAAAATTAAATAAGAAAGCCAGTGTCGTTTTTTTGACGGCACTGGTTTTTACTAAACGGGCGTAGTTCAAGGGTAGAATAGCGGTCTCCAAAACCGTTGATGGGAGTTCGAATCTCTCCGCCCGTGCTAAAACAGAAATAACATGAAAGTTTTAAATTATATCTCAGAAGCGTTTGAAGAATTAAAAACAAACACGACTTGGCCAGAATGGGCAGAAGTGCAACGACTTACTATTGTAGTCGCTGTTTTTTCGGTTCTATTTGCTTTGGCTACTTGGGGAGTTGATGAATTATGTGCGAAGTCAATAGCGGGATTTTTTAGTTGGATTAAAGCTTAATTAATTTTGTGATGACAGAGAATAATGTGAAAAAATGGTATGTTGTCCGTGCAGTAAGCGGCCAAGAAAATAAGGTTAAAGCTTATATCGAAACGGAAATCAACCGATTGGGTATGGGAGATTATATTTCTCAGGTACTGGTTCCAACTGAAAAGGTGGTGCAAGTACGTGATGGAAAAAAAATCACCAAAGACAAGGTTTATTTTCCGGGTTATGTGATGATTGAAGCGCATCTTGTTGGAGAAATTCCCCACATTATTAAATCGGTTACCAGTGTTATTGGTTTCTTGGGTGCAGAAAAGAACGGAGATCCTGTTCCATTGAGACCTTCAGAAGTAAACCGCATGCTAGGAAAAGTAGATGAATTAGCCGTAAAAACGGATATGCATGCAATTCCTTTTACCATGGGTGAAACAATTAAAGTGATTGATGGTCCATTCAATGGTTTCAACGGTACCGTTGAGAAAATAAATGAAGAGAAGCGTAAACTTGAAGTGATGGTGAAAATTTTCGGAAGAAAAACACCATTAGAATTGAGCTTTATGCAAGTTGAAAAAGTATAATTTGTTACACTTAATATAAACCACATCAATCGCTTCCAATTGATAGATGTGCTAAATTTTTTTTAAAAAATGGCTAAAGAAATTAGTAAAGTAGTTAAACTACAAGTTAAGGGAGGTGCTGCGAATCCGTCGCCACCGGTTGGACCTGCTTTGGGAGCTGCTGGGGTTAATATCATGGAGTTCTGCAAGCAATTTAATGCGAGAACCCAAGATAAAGCCGGCAAAGTTTGCCCTGTGCAAATTACAGTTTACAAGGATAAATCATTTGATTTCGTTGTAAAAACTCCTCCAGCTGCAGTTCAGTTAATGGACGCAGCAAAGCTAAAGTCTGGTTCTGGTGAGCCTAATCGTAAAAAAGTAGCTAGCGTTACTTGGGACGTAATTAGAACAATTGCCGATGACAAAATGGTCGATTTAAATGCATTCACTATCGAATCTGCTATGAGCATGATCGCAGGAACAGCTAGATCTATGGGTATAACTGTAACGGGAGACGCTCCTTTTTAATTAGAAAAAAGACATGGCAAAATTGACAAAAAAGCAAAAAGAAGCTGCTTCAAAAATTGAAAAGAACAAAATGTACTCCTTAAAAGATGCTTCGGCACTTTTGAAAGTTGTTGCTTCTGCAAAATTTGACGAATCAGTAGATATTGCAGTTCGTTTGGGAGTTGATCCTAGAAAAGCAAATCAAATGGTAAGAGGAGTTGTAACATTGCCTCACGGTACAGGAAAAGACGTTCGCGTTTTGGCCTTAGTTACACCTGATAAAGAAGCTGAAGCTAAAGCTGCTGGTGCAGACCACGTAGGTTTAGATGACTATTTACAAAAAATTAAAGACGGTTGGACAGATGTTGATGTGATCATCACCATGCCTGCTGTAATGGGTAAATTAGGTCCATTGGGTCGTATTTTAGGACCTAGAGGTTTAATGCCTAACCCCAAAACAGGAACAGTTACTATGGACGTTGCGAAAGCGGTTCAAGAAGTAAAAGCGGGTAAAATCGACTTTAAAGTAGATAAAACTGGAATTGTACACGCAGGTATCGGAAGAATTTCTTTTGAGGCCGATAAAATCGTAGACAATGCTCACGAAATCATTCAAACATTAATTAAACTTAAACCAACTGCGGCTAAAGGTACATACATCAAAAGTATTCACTTGTCTAGCACAATGAGTCCTGCGATTCCTTTGGACCCTAAAGCAGTATAATTGGTAGTTAAACTATTTTATTATGACTAGAGAAGAAAAATCAAGAGTTATTGAAGAATTAACTGCACAATTAGCTGGAACCAATGTTGTTTATATAGCAGATATTTCTGGTTTAAATGCAGAATCAACTTCTAATTTACGCCGAGCTTGTTTTAAAGCGGGTATTGAATTAGCGGTTGTGAAAAACACCTTGCTTGAGAAAGCAATGGAGGCTTCCGATAATGATTACGGTGATTTAACAACCGTATTAAAAGGAAACACTTCAATTTTAATTGCAGAGAACGGAAACGTACCTGCTAAGATTATCAAAGAATTCCGTAAAAAATCGGATAAGCCTGTTTTAAAAGGGGCTTTTATCCACCAAGCGGTATTTATTGGCGACCACCAATTAGATGCGTTAATCGCATTGAAATCGAAAGACGAGGTTATCGGAGAAATCATTGGATTGCTTCAATCACCTGCTAAGAATGTGGTTTCTGCTCTTAAATCAAGCGGCGGTAAATTGGCTGGAATTCTTAAAACGTTATCTGAGAAATAAAGATAACTATTGCAAAGCGCGCACTTAATAAATTATATTTTACAAACTATTTAAAAACGATAGAAAAAATGGCAGATTTGAAACAATTCGCAGAACAATTAGTTAACTTGACAGTTAAAGAAGTTAATGAATTAGCAACAATTTTAAAAGACGAGTACGGTATCGAGCCTGCAGCTGCTGCTGTAGTTGCTGGTCCTGCAGCTGGTGGTTCAGGAGATGCTCCTGCTGCTGCTGAGCAAACTGAATTCACAGTAGTATTGAAAGACTCTGGTGCTTCTAAATTAGCAGTAGTAAAAGCAGTTAAAGAATTAACTGGTTTAGGTCTTAAAGAAGCTAAAGATTTAGTAGACGGAGCACCTGCTAACGTAAAAGAAGGCGTAACTAAAGATGAGGCTGAAGGGCTTAAAAAATCTTTAGAAGAAGCTGGAGCTGTAGTAGAGCTTAAATAAGCCCACTCGGTTTTGGAACTAGGTTTAGGTCTTGAGTATCATGCTCAATGACCTAAACCATTTTTCGTATAATAAAATTATAAGAAGTTTTATTATAAAGTAGTTTAAAATACGAAAAAGTTTTTGATCAATACGAAGAAAGAAATTACAGTTTATCTCTGATTTTAAAGATGTATCGGTCACAAAAAGAAAGTATAGATTAAACCGTGTTATTGCACAAAAATCACTTTTTTTTAATCAAAATTTTGTCCATTGATGATAACAAATCAGACTGAAAGATTGAATTTTGCCTCTACCAAAAATATTCCTGACTATCCAGATTTTCTAGATGTGCAGGTTAAATCTTTTAAAGATTTTTTCCAATTGGAAACTAAATCTGACGAAAGAGGCAACGAAGGGTTATACAACACCTTCATGGAAAACTTTCCAATCACTGATACAAGAAACAACTTTGTATTAGAGTTCCTCGATTATTTTGTAGATCCACCCCGTTATACTATTCAAGAGTGTATAGAAAGAGGACTCACGTATAGTGTGCCCTTAAAAGCGCGTCTAAAATTATACTGTACCGATCCAGAACACGAAGATTTTGAAACGATAGTTCAAGACGTGTATTTGGGTACGATTCCTTATATGACACCGAGCGGTACCTTTGTAATTAATGGAGCCGAGCGTGTTGTAGTTTCTCAATTGCACCGTTCACCTGGTGTTTTCTTTGGACAATCCTTCCATGCCAATGGAACCAAATTATATTCAGCTCGAGTTATTCCTTTCAAAGGATCTTGGATTGAATTTGCTACCGATATCAACAGCGTAATGTATGCCTACATCGATAGAAAGAAAAAATTACCTGTAACTACTTTATTCCGCGCAATTGGATTCGAAAGAGACAAGGACATCTTGGAGATCTTTGACCTTGCCGAAGAAATTAAAGTATCTAAAACAGGACTTAAAAAATACATCGGAAGAAAATTAGCCGCTCGTGTATTGAATACGTGGCACGAAGATTTCGTGGACGAAGATTCAGGAGAGGTAATTTCTATCGAGCGTAATGAAATCATTTTAGATCGTGATACCATATTAGACAAAGAAAATGTGGAGCAAATTATCGATTCTAATGTGAAGTCTATTTTGTTGCACAAAGAGAATAATAACCAAGCAGATTATGCGATTATTCACAACACGCTTCAAAAAGACCCTACAAACTCTGAAAAAGAAGCTGTAGAGCACATTTACCGTCAGTTGCGTAACGCAGAACCGCCTGATGAGGAAACTGCTCGAGGCATTATCGATAAATTATTCTTCTCTGACCAACGCTACAACTTAGGTGAAGTGGGTCGTTACAGAATGAATAAAAAATTGGGCTTAGATATCCCAATGGAAAAGCAAGTCTTGACCAAAGAAGATATCATCACCATTGTAAAATACTTGATCGAATTGATCAACTCTAAAGCAGAGATTGATGATATTGATCACTTGTCCAACCGTCGTGTACGTACGGTGGGTGAGCAATTGTCACAACAGTTTGGCGTAGGTTTGGCTCGTATGGCGAGAACCATTCGTGAGCGTATGAACGTGAGAGATAACGAGGTGTTTACACCAATTGATTTGATCAATGCTAAAACCTTGTCGTCGGTAATTAATTCATTTTTCGGAACGAATCAGTTGTCTCAGTTCATGGACCAAACCAATCCTTTGGCCGAGATTACCCACAAACGAAGATTATCAGCCCTTGGACCAGGTGGACTTTCTAGAGAAAGAGCCGGATTTGAGGTGCGTGACGTTCACTATACCCACTACGGACGTTTATGTCCTATTGAAACTCCTGAGGGACCAAACATTGGTTTGATCTCTTCCTTAGGTGTATATGCCAAAGTAAATGGAATGGGCTTTATTGAAACGCCTTACCGCAAAGTGACCAATGGTAAAGTAGATTTAATTTCTACTCCAGTGTACTTGAGCGCAGAGGAAGAAGAAGGCAAATTGATTGCTCAGGCCAACATTAAAATGGAGGATTCTGGAAAAATAACTGCCGATAAAGTTATTGCCCGTGAAGAAGGTGATTTCCCAGTAGTTGAGCCATCAGCGGTTCATTATACTGACGTAGCGCCCAACCAAATTGCTTCGATTTCGGCATCCTTAATTCCTTTCTTGGAACACGATGATGCGAACCGTGCGTTGATGGGATCAAACATGATGCGTCAAGCCGTGCCGTTGTTGCGTCCAGAAGCACCTATTGTAGGTACAGGATTAGAGCGTCAAGTGGCTTCAGATTCACGTGTGTTGATTAATGCTGAAGGTCATGGAACAGTTGAATACGTGGACGCCAATATCATCACCATCAAATACGATCGTTCAGAAGAAGAGCGTATGGTGAGTTTTGAGTCAGACGAAAAAACATACAACCTCATTAAATTTAGAAAAACCAATCAAAGTACCAGCATCAACTTGAAGCCGATTGTTCGCAAAGGCGATCGAGTAGTGCCAGGACAAGTATTGTCAGAAGGATATGCGACCCAAAATGGTGAGTTGGCTTTAGGTAGAAACCTAAAAGTTGCCTTCATGCCTTGGAAAGGATACAACTTCGAGGATGCGATTGTAATTTCTGAAAAAGTAGTCCGCGACGACATCTTTACGTCTATTCATATTGATGACTATTCGTTAGAAGTGCGTGACACCAAATTAGGAAACGAAGAATTAACCAATGACATTCCAAACGTATCCGAAGAGGCTACCAAAGACTTGGACGAAAACGGAATGATCCGCATTGGTGCCGAGGTAAAACCAGGTGATATTCTTATCGGAAAAATCACGCCAAAAGGCGAATCTGATCCTACACCAGAAGAGAAATTATTGCGTGCCATTTTTGGAGACAAAGCCGGTGACGTAAAAGATGCTTCGTTGAAAGCTTCTCCTTCTCTACACGGAGTAGTATTGGATAAAAAATTATTTGCAAGAGCCGTAAAAGACAAACGCAAACGTTCAAAAGACAAGGACGATTTGGGTACGTTAGAAATGGAATTTGAGACCAAATTTGTAGAATTAAAAGACAAATTGATCGAAAAACTGTTTGTAATTGTCAACGGAAAAACTTCGCAAGGTGTAATGAATGATTTGGGCGAAGAAGTATTGCCAAAAGGCAAAAAATACACCCAAAAAATGTTGTACGCGGTGGAGGATTTTGCGCACTTAAGCAAAGGACAATGGGTAGCCGATGAGGCGACCAATAAATTGGTAAATGATTTGATTCACAATTACAAAATCAAATTAAACGATTTACAAGGTGCCTTGCGTAGAGAGAAATTTACCATCACTGTAGGAGATGAATTACCTGCAGGAATTTTGAAATTGGCTAAAGTAT
>JAPLEX010000070.1:9850-31467 GCA_026390995.1 Flavobacterium sp. | reverse complement strand
TCGGGCATTGCCTGTCACTTCGCCAACATTGGCGTCGAAGTGTTGCTTTTGGATATTTTACCCAAAGAACCCTCTGTTGCCGAAACACAAAAAGGGCTCACGCTCGAAAGTTCAGCGGTGCGCAATCGAATTGCCAACGATAATCTTGCCAACGCCTTAAAATCAAAGCCCTCTCCTATTTATTCGGCAGCCTTTGCCTCGCGCATCAAAACCGGAAATACAGCTGATGATTTGCCCAAACTGGCCGAAGTCGATTGGATTATTGAGGTAGTTGTGGAGCGCTTAGACATCAAAAAATCAGTATTCGAAGCCATCGAAAAATACCGAAAACCGGGCACGCTCATTACCTCAAATACTTCTGGAATTCCCATTTCGTTTATGAGTGAAGGTCGATCAGCCGATTTTCAACAACACTTTTGTGGCACCCACTTTTTTAATCCGGCACGTTATCTAAACTTATTTGAAATCATACCTGGCCCACAAACTACGCCAGAAGTTCTAGAGTTTCTTCGCGATTACGGCCAACGCTTTTTAGGAAAAACTCCTGTTGTGGCCAAAGATACGCCTGCCTTTATTGGTAATCGCATTGGGATTTACAGCATTCAAAGCCTGTTCCATTTGGTGAACGAACTAGGACTGACCGTAGAAGAAGTTGATAAACTGAGCGGTCCTGTGATTGGCCGACCCAAATCGGCTACCTTTCGCACCGTTGATGTGGTGGGCTTAGACACTTTGGTGCATGTGGCTAATGGCATCTATGAAAATTGCCCGAATGACGAAGCAATTGATTTGTTTAAACTGCCCGATTTTATCCAACACATGGTCAGTGAAAATTGGCTGGGCAGCAAAACCGGACAAGGCTTTTACAAAAAAACACCCGAAGGAATTCAGGCGCTCGACTTGAAAACCTTAACCTATAAGCCCAGTAAAAAAGCCAACTTTGCCACATTAGAATTAACCAAAACCATTCCCAACGTAATCGATCGCTTTGCCGTATTGTTGAAAGGCACCGACAAAGCAGGGGAATTTTACCGCAAGAGTTTTGCGGGCTTGTTTGCCTATGTGGCCCAACGCATCCCCGAAATAACCGATCAGAATTACCAAATAGATGAAGCGATGAAAGCCGGTTTTGGCTGGGAAAATGGCCCATTTGAAATCTGGAATGCCATCGGATTTGAAGCCGGCATTCAACTGATCGAAGCCCAAGGCTATGCCATTGCCCCTTGGATTTTAGATTGGAAACAAAGAGGAATTACCCAGTTTTACCAAATTCAAAACGGGAAAAATTGCTATTATGAGGCCACATCAAGCAGCTACAAACCGATTCCGGGACAAGAAGGATTTTTGCTCTTGTCAACCATTCGCGATACGCAAACCATCTGGAAAAACAGTGGCGCCAGCATTCAGCATTTGGGCGATGGCATCTTGAACTTGGAATTTCACTCCAAAATGAACACCATCGGCGGCGATGTATTGCAAGGCATCAACAAAGCGATCGATTTGGCCGAACAAGAATACGAAGGATTAGTGATTGGCAACCAAGCGGCCAATTTTTCGGTGGGCGCCAATATCGGCATGATTTTTATGATGGCCGTCGAGCAAGAATATGAAGAGCTGAATGCCGCCATTCGACTTTTTCAAAACACCATGATGCGGGTGCGTTATTCGGGCATCCCGGTGGTCGTGGCTCCGCATGGCTTTGCCTTTGGTGGCGCCTGCGAAATGAGCATGCACGCCGACAAAGTAGTGGCTGCTGCCGAAACCTATATTGGCCTTGTTGAGTTTGGCGTGGGCGTAATTCCAGGTGGAGCCGGAACCAAAGAAATGACCTTGCGCGCCGCCGATTTGTACCGCAAGAACGACGTCGAATTGAACACGCTGCAAGACTATTTCCTTGCGATTGCCATGGCCAAAGTAGCCACCTCGGCCTACGAAGCCTTTGACACCGGCATCCTACAAAAAGGAAAAGACATCGTGGTGGTCAACAAGCAATTGCAGTTGGCCGAAGCCAAAAAACAAGCTTTACTATTGGCCGAACGCGGCTATACGCAACCCATTCAGCGAAATGATATTAAAGTTTTAGGCAAGCAAGCCTTGGGAATGTTTTATGTAGGAACCGATCAGATGAAAGCAGGAAACTACATTTCTGAACACGACAAGAAAATTGCCAACAAATTGGCCTATGTAATGGCCGGCGGGGATTTGTCTGAACCCACGCTGGTGAGCGAACGCTACCTCCTCGACTTAGAACGCGAAGCCTTTTTGAGTTTGTGCACCGAGCGCAAAACCTTGGAACGGATTCAGCATATGCTCACGACGGGGAAACCGTTGAGAAACTGATGATTAACGATTGATGATTTTTGATTTTTGATTTTTGATTTTTGATTTTTTTAATTACAAAATAGAATAGTACTAAAACATTAATACTAGAACATTATGAAAACAGCGTATATCGTTAAAGCCTACCGAACGGCAGTGGGAAAAGCGCCCAAAGGGGTGTTTCGATTCAAGCGACCCGATGAGTTGGCCGCCGAAACCATTGAAGCCTTGTTGCGCGAATTACCTGATTTTGACAAAACACGCATTGACGACGTGATGGTAGGAAACGCCATGCCCGAAGCCGAACAAGGCCTTAACATGGCCCGACTCATTTCGTTGATGGGATTAAAAATTGATGATGTACCTGGAGTAACGGTAAACCGCTATTGCGCCTCAGGACTCGAAACCATAGGAATGGCTACCGCCAAAATTCAAGCGGGAATGGCCCATTGCATTATTGCTGGTGGGGCCGAAAGCATGAGTTATATTCCGATGGGCGGCTACAAACCCACACCCGATTACGAATTGGTTTCCCAAGGACATGAAAGTTACTATTGGGGCATGGGACTAACTGCCGAGGCTGTGGCTAAAGAATACAATATCAGTCGCGAGGACCAAGACCAATTTGCCTTTGATTCGCACCGCAAAGCTTTACAGGCCCAACAAGCCGGTAAGTTTAATTCCCAACTTGTTCCTATTTCGATTACCCAAACCTATTTGGACGAAAACGGCAAAAAAGCCAGCAAAACCTATACCGTTTCAGCCGACGAAGGCCCGCGGGCCGATACCAGCCTGGAAGCTTTGGCCAAACTAAAACCAGTATTTGCAGCCGAAGGATCTGTAACGGCGGGGAATTCATCGCAAATGAGTGACGGCGCCGCTTTTGTGTTGGTGATGAGTGAGGAACTAGTGAAAGAATTGAATTTGGAACCCCTCGCCCGCTTGGTAAACTTTGCTTCGGCAGGCGTTGCGCCACGCGTGATGGGCATTGGCCCAATAAAAGCCATTCCCAAAGCGCTACATCAAGCGGGATTGCAACTCAACCACATCGATTTGATAGAACTCAACGAAGCCTTTGCTTCACAATCGCTGGCGGTAATTCGCAGTTTGGAGTTGAACCCTGATTTAGTGAATGTAAATGGCGGCGCGATAGCACTAGGTCATCCGTTGGGTTGTACGGGTGCCAAACTCACCGTGCAATTGATCAACGAAATGAAACAACGCGGCAATAAATACGGCCTAGTGAGCATGTGTGTAGGAACCGGACAAGGCAGCGCGGGGGTGTTTGAGGTGTTTTGATAGAGGAGTGATGAGTTATCAGTTATGAGTTATGAGTTATGAGAGATTAGAGACGATAAATCAATATATGAGCCATGAATAAACATAAACGAAAATTTTAAATGAATAAAGTCATGAGCGATATTACTAGAGGGGGTCAATTCCTCATAAAAGAAACTAACTGTGAGGACATCTTCACTTTGGAAGATTTGACGGAAGAACAAAAATTAATGCGCGATACCGTATCCGAATTTGTCGACAAGGAAATTTGGCCCCACAAATTGCGCTTTGAACAACGCGATTTTGCACTCACCGAATCCTGCATGCGCAAGGCCGCCGAACTGGGATTCTTGAGTATTGCCGTGCCCGAAGCCTATGGCGGATTGGGTATGGGCTTTGTGGATACCTGTTTGGTCTGCGATTACATTTCGGGGGCAACAGGCTCGTTTTCGACGGCCTTTGGGGCCCATACCGGCATTGGCACGATGCCCATTTTATTGTATGGCACCGAAGAACAAAAACAAAAATACGTACCTAAACTCGCTTCGGGCGAATGGTTTGGCGCCTATTGCCTCACCGAACCCGATGCCGGGAGCGATGCCAATTCGGGTAAAACCAAAGCGGTACTCAACGAAGCCGGAACGCATTATTTAATCAGTGGACAAAAAATGTGGATCTCGAATGCGGGATTTTGTTCGTTGTTTATTGTATTTGCGCGCATCGAAAACGACAAAAATATCACCGGTTTTATTGTAGAAAACGATCCGGCCAACGGCATTTCGATGAACGAAGAAGAGCACAAACTGGGCATTCGCTCCTCCTCTACCCGTCAGGTATTTTTTAGCGA
Source organism: Flavobacterium sp. (assembly GCA_026390995.1). Classification (GTDB taxonomy): domain Bacteria; phylum Bacteroidota; class Bacteroidia; order Flavobacteriales; family Flavobacteriaceae; genus Flavobacterium. The sequence continues at coordinate 27,023 of JAPLEX010000070.1, read as the reverse complement.
AACCAAAGTGCCGGTAGAAAATATGTTGTCGGAGCGAGGCAGCGGATTTAAAATCGCCATGAATGCACTCAATGTAGGCCGCATCAAACTCGCAGCGGCCTGCCTCGATGCCCAACGCCGACTCAGCTCCAAATCTATTCAATATGCCAACGAACGCATTCAATTTGGGACTCCGATCGCTCAGTTTGGTGCCATCCGTTACAAACTGGCCGAAATGGCCACCAATTGTTATGTAGGCGAAAGTGCCGTGTACCGCACCGCTAAAAGCATCGAAGACCGCATTGCTTTGCGCATGGAAGCCGGCGAAACGCACCAAGTGGCCGAATTGAAAGGCGTGGAAGAATTTGCCATTGAATGTTCAATCTTAAAAGTAGCCGTATCCGAACACGTGCAACACTGCGCCGACGAAGGCATACAAGTATTGGGCGGCATGGGTTTCTCCGAAGATGCTCCCATGGAAAGCGCCTGGCGTGATGCCCGAATTGCCCGCATTTACGAAGGCACCAACGAAATCAACCGGATGCTGAGTGTGGGCATGCTCATCAAAAAAGCGATGAAAGGGCAAATTGATTTGTTGGGTCCGGCCATGCAAGTGCGCGACGAATTAGTGGGCATTCCGGCCTTTGATGTGCCCGATTACAGCGCTTTATTTGCCGAAGAAAAAGTAATGATCCAAAACCTCAAAAAAGCCTTCCTCTTAGTTGCCGGTGGCGCCGTGCAAAAATACGGTACCGAACTCGAGACCCAGCAACAATTGGTCTTGGCTGCAGCCGACATTCTGATCGAAATATACATGGCCGAATCGGCGGTATTGCGCACAGAAAAAATGGCTAGCAAACTGGGCGCCGACAACTGCCAAGCGCAAATCGCGATGACACAATTGTATCTCTACCAAGCAGTCGACAAGATATATGTAAAAGGAAAAGAAGGCATCGTCTCGTTTGAAACTGGCGACGAACAACGCATGATGCTCATGGGCTTGCGCCGTTTTACCAAATACATCAACCCGCCCAATGTAGTGGGCTTGCGCGAAACCATTGCCAGTAAATTAATAGCAGAAAATGAATATTGTTTTTAATCAACAACCTATTTTAATTTCTTACTTTAGTACCTCAAAAGATGAACTCCTATGAAAAAGATTAGCCTGATTATTTTAGTCGTTATTGCTGTGTTTTTTGCTTGCAAAGGCACTCAACATTCGAGCAATACCAAAGCTTTATCGGTGGTATTTGAAGCCAAAAGCAACAGCGGGGTGAGTGGTACAGCCACCTTTACCGAGAAAAAAGGCATAGTGACGATGGTCGCCAAAATATCGGGACTCAAAACAGGAGTGCATGCCATTCACATACACGAAAAATCAGATTGTTCGGCTGCAGATGGCAGTTCGGCTGGAGGACATTGGAACCCTACCTTCAAAAAACATGGCAAATGGGGAGTCGAAGAATACCACAAAGGCGATATTGGCAACTTTACCGCCGATGAAGCAGGAAATGCATCGGTAACGTTCTCCACAAATGAATGGTGCATTAGCTGTGGTGATCCGGCCAAAGATATTTTGGGCAAAGGATTGATTGTTCACCAAGGGTCGGATGATTTTACCACCCAACCTACGGGTAATGCCGGGGCTAGAGGGTAATGCCGGGGCTAGAGTAGCTTGTTCGGGCTTGATTAAATAGGGAATCAGATGATAAATCCGTCAGCACCCGGTTGGATTGATAAGTATTTTTTGGATGAAAAATCAGTCCAAAAAATCACCGTAAATGCTCCTGAATTTTATATCGCCCTGCGCCATTCAGGTTTTATCTATGGGCATATTGTATCCATATCAACCGCTGAAAAACTTCCGTTAAAAAACTGGCTGACCGACGAAATTTCAAAATTAGCTTTACTTCATGCGTTATATGGTGTGTATCAATTGAGTTTTCCTCAGGGTGATTCGAACCAGTTTATTTCTAAATCGGTGGCCTACTATGATGAAATGCATCCGCAAGGATTTAGTTGGTTACATAAAGTAATTCCCAACAGCTCGGCTAGCAGTCACCTAGAAAAGATTATAGACGAACGCGTACAAACCAATGAAAATGTAATCAGTAAAAACTTTTCACATATTGTGACCAATGCCTTATTATTTGTAGATGTATTGGCTTTTCGTCACTATTTAACTGCCGGAGAAATTCCAGAGAAATACGTGAAAAAAATGGAAGAAACATTAGTGAACCTAATGAGCTTGGCACTAAAAACAAAATCAAATAAATCGCCACACGATGATTTACTCATCAAACTATTTGAAGCATCGGTGCGCTACACTAAATTAGCTAAACACCCTTCGTCAAATCTTGACTCGTTGGCCTTTGACTATTTTACCGATCCGCTGGCCCAATATTACTTACTCGATATGGCAGGTTTGGCTTTGTGGACCGACAGCAAACTCGACAACGAAGAACGATTTTTCTTGTACCAAGTAGCCCAGCAACTTAATATTGACGATGCGTTTGTAGCAAGCAGCATTGCTGACACAGCCGAATTTATTGCCCAATACAAAACCGAGATTCCCTATTTTAATTACGCCAATCCGGTGAAGCATTTTTACGATCATTCTACCCAGTTGGTGACTACACTCATACAACGCAACAAAAAACGTTTGGCCAAAGAAATCTCGGAAAGCAAAGAATTGATGGTGCTTTTGGCTTACTCTACTCAACGCGATTTGGACAAAGATGAAAAAAAGAAGGTCAAGAAACAACTGCTTGACATTTGCAAAACAGTTCCTTCGTTGACCATCTTTTTAATTCCAGGTGGCAGTTTATTGTTGCCGCTATTGGTAAAATTTATTCCGCAATTGTTGCCTTCGTCGTTTAATGAAAACTTAGAAGACGCTTAGAATTTTAATTGGTATACTTCGTCCAAATCTACATCCGAACTGATCGTTACATTTAAATCAGTAACATAACCCGAATTTAATCCGTAGGCCCAACCGTGTAAATACAACTCTTGCTTGTTTTTCCAGGCCGATTGCACAATGGAGGTTTTGGCCAAATCAAACACTTGTTCTTTCACGTTTACTTCTACAAAAGCATTAAAACGCTCTTGCTCGTTTTCGATTGCGTCCAAATAGGAATGGTGCAAACGGTAAATGTCCTTAATATGTCTGATCCAATTGTCGATTATGCCTATCGAATCATTGCCCATCGCTGCTTTAATACCTCCGCAACCATAATGTCCGCAAACAATGACGTGTTTTACTTTGAGCACATTCACCGCATAATCCAACACACTCAGCATATTCATGTCCGAATGAATCACCATATTGGCAATGTTTCGATGCACAAAAACTTCCCCTGGTTTGGCACCAATTATTTCATTGGCCGGTACCCGACTGTCGGAACAGCCTATCCAAAGCAAGGGCGGGTTTTGTCCTTTGGATAAATCTTTAAAATAATCTGGATCTAAAGCCAACTGACTTTCAACCCAATTTTTATTATTATCTAGTATTTTTTTATAAAAATCACTCATGTATAGTTGCTGTTTTGCTGCCATAAAACTACTGATTTTTATTTAAAATAAGTAAATTCTAGATGAACATAAAAAGGGGTTTACTATTCTAGTTATTGCGCAAAAAATGTAACCTCTCCGTTTGACAAATTATGCATCCCTCCAATAATTCCAACTTGTCCAGAAGCAATTAAATCATTTAATATAGGGCTGCGTTCTCTAATCGCCGAAACCGTATGTGCCACATTGAGTTGCGCTACTTTTTCTACAAATTGAGCATTGGAAGAGTTGCGGTTGTCAATTTCGGTTTTTTCGCTTTGAATAGCCGGTTGAATTTTGTGTAACAAACCAGTTAAATTCCCCATTTCTACATGGTCGCAAGCGCCTTTTACGGCACCGCATTTGCTGTGACCTAATACCACAATAATTTTTGATCCGGCGACTTTGCAGGCAAATTCCATACTGCCTAAAATATCCTCATTGATAATATTTCCGGCAATTCGAATGCTGAAAATATCGCCCAAGCCTTGGTCAAAAATGAGCTCAGCAGAGGTTCTTGAATCTATACAGCTCAATATTACCGCAAAGGGATGTTGGCCGTCAGAGGTCTCATTGGCCTGCTCCAAGAGGTTGCGATTAGCTTTCAAATTATTCATGAAGCGTTTGTTTCCTTCTTTCAAAATATCGATGGCCATAGCAGGAGTTATGGCTGCTTGCATTGTTTTATTTAATGTTTTCATAGTGTGAGTTTTTTTTTAGGTGTTAGATTGAACAAATACATGTTTGTCTTCTTCGCCGGTTTCTACTAAACCATAGGCTTTTTTAAATCCAACTAATTTTACTTTGATGTGTTTTTCTTTTGAGGTTATTTTTTTGTATTCCTTAATCAAATCCAAGACATCGTGCGCAATATAGACGGTGTCGGTGGCATTTATCACCACTGACGAATGTTCCGGTATAGAGGCTAAGGTTCCTTTGATGGCAGCTTTGTTTAAAAAAGAAACTTCTTGCGCCAAATCAATGTGGATGATATCGCCGTCGTGGTATTCTTCTTTTCTGAATTGATAAGCGCGTTTTAGATTGCCTTTTAGAACAAAAACAATGCTGATGAGAAGTCCCAAGGCCACTCCTTTTAACAAATCGGTTAAAACAACGGCCAATAAGGTGGCGATAAACGGAATAAACTGGTATTTCCCTTTTTTCCAAAAATGTTTGATAGTGGCAGGACTTGCCAATTTATACCCAATCAGCAACAGCACCGCAGCCAAAGTAGCCAACGGGATTTTATTTAATAGCGTTGGGATGAGTAAGACACTCAAAAGCAACAATAGCCCGTGAATGATCGCCGATAATTTTGATTTAGCGCCTGCCGTATTATTTGCCGTAGTTCGCACTACGACAGAAGTCATTGGCAAACCACCCAATAAGGCACTGACCATATTGCCTATACCCTGTGCTTTTAACTCTACATTGGTGTCGGTAAATCGTTTTTGCTTGTCCATTCGGTCGGCTGCTTCAATGCAAAGCAAGGTTTCGATTGAAGCCACTACCGAGATTGTTAGGGCAATTACCCATACTTTTGAGTTGGTAAAAGCCGTAAAATCGGGCAATACAAAAATACCTTTCAATTCTTCGACTGAGGTGGGCACCGGCAAACTCACCAAATGTTCTGATGAAATCGCTAGACTGCTTCCAGTTCGAATAAAAATTTCATTGATGATGCCACTGATCAGTACGGCGACTAGCGCTGCAGGAATCAATTTTATTTTTTTAAAAAAATCAATTTTAGTCCAAGCTATCAATATTAGTAAAGAAACTAACGTAATGAGAATGGCTCCAAGTTGTACATGCCCAATGAGTTGAAAAAGTTCGGAGAAAGAGTTTTCATAATCTGGCTGTTTAAAAGCCAAATCGCCTTCGTAATCTTTATCATACCCGAAAGCATGGGGAATTTGTTTCAGAAAAATAATTACCCCAATACCGGCCAACATTCCCTCAATTACATTGTTTGGGATGTAATTTGACAAAGTTCCTGCTCGAATAAAGCCTAAAATAAGCTGAAAAATTCCAGCCAAAAACACGGCGGTTAAAAAAATTGTAAAACTGCCTAAATCGGTAATTGATGTTAGCACAATTGCGGTTAAACCCGCAGCAGGACCGGTAACACTTATGTGAGATTGGCTTAAAAACCCAACCACGATGCCGCCTACAATTCCTGAAATAATGCCCGAAAATAAGGGGGCTCCCGAAGCCATTGCAATACCCAAGCACAAGGGCAAGGCAACCAAAAAAACCACTAAACCTGATGAAAAATCAGCTTTAAGGTTTGCAAAATAAGATGTATTATTTGTCATACCTGTTTAAATTAATTAAATACATAGTCACTCGCATATGCGATGAATTAAAAAATGTACTCCATTAATTTAGGGGGTGGAATGAGAATTTCTCTGGGGAAATTAGTGCGTTTTGAAGCGTTTGCACCCGAAATTTTGGAGGCAAATCGGGCATAAAAGAAGGAAATGTCGATGGGTGATTTTGCTTGACCAAAGTACTCTGCTATTTTTACTTCTTTGGACTCTTTTTCATTTTCTTCGTCTGAAAAAGCATACGAAATGTTTTTGTCGCCCAACTTCTTTACGAGTACCGAATAGGTCGGATAGGCGATTAAAGCCAGAAAAAAAACTAATACGATGGAAGCCAAAAATTTCATGTGGCGAAAATAGCAAAAGTTGTGGGTGAAAAAATGAATTTAATTTTAATTTAACAGCTGTTTTTTCTATACAATTCAGTATCAAGCAAATTGATTGTTTTCTACATTTGCATCAAATAAACTGATCCATGACCATTACCCAACTGCAGTATGTGCTCGCCGTAGCCGAATACAAAAATTTTACCTTGGCTGCCGAGAAATGCTTTGTGACACAACCCACCTTGAGTATGCAAATTCAAAAAGTAGAAGAAGAACTTGGTATTCTCATTTTTGACCGCAGTAAAAAACCCATCCAACTCACCGAAATTGGGCAGAAAATTGTTGCCCAAGCGAAAAAAATTGTCAACGAAGCCGACCGCATACAAGACATTGTAGAACAACAAAAAGGATTTATTGGCGGTGAATTTCGTTTGGGCATCATTCCTACGGTAATGCCTACGCTGCTTCCGATGTTTTTGACCAATTTTATTAAAAAATACCCAAAAGTAAAGTTGATTATTGAGGAATTAAACACCGAAGACATCATAGCCAAACTCAAAAACGGCAGATTGGATGCGGCTATCGCGGCCACGCCATTACACGAAGAAAAGATCAAAGAAGTGGTCTTGTATTTTGAACCGTTTGTGGCCTATATTCCGGAGAATCACCAGTATTTTTCAAAAAAAGAGATCGAAATCTCCGATTTAAATTTGGATGAAATATTACTCTTGCAAGACGGGCATTGCTTCAGAGACGGCATATTAAATTTATGTAAGAGCGCCCATAAAAACGATGACAATCACTTTCAGCTGGAAAGTGGGAGTTTTGAAACCTTGATTAAATTGGCCGATGAAGGCTTGGGAATCACACTACTTCCCTACTTGCACACCTTAGATTTGAATGAAAAAAATCAGCTGAAACTGAAACACTTTTGCGAACCCAAACCGGCAAGAGAAGTGAGTTTGATTTACCCCAAATCTGAGTTAAAAATTCAAATTATCGATGCGTTACGCAGCAGTATAGCCGGTGTAGTAAAAGGCGCGATTGTGTTTCAAAATGTATCGATTGTGAGTCCAACCTCAAAAAAATAAGGGAGCTTACACTCCCTTTTTATGATTAATTGACGATTTTAATGAATTGTTTTAATTCTGGTTTTTGGCTGGTGAAATTTTGCAACCACTTTTGCAGTTGTTCAATTTCGTAGGGCAATAAACTTTTGCTGGCTTTGCGTAATTCTTTGCAAAATAAGGCTTGATCAAAACTCACCCGTTCTAGCGTTGATCTGGTGTAGTCGTATAACATTCGAGGCATGGTGAAAAGATTTAGGGGTTAAACTTAATTTCACGTTAAATGTAAATCATACCGTTGAATCTCGCAAGAAAAAAAGTCAAAAATTATCGTTATACTACTTATTTAATCGATAAAATACACTTTTTTAAATTTTAAATAATCTATTTCGTACAATTTTTAATTTTTAATTATTAATTTCTTAGCTCTCAGCATGTGACGATGTCTAATGCTTCGTAGCCCTCAGCATTTCTCTCTTTCCCGGAGGTCCCGCCAATTTTTCGACGGTAAACCCAGCAGCCAACATCGAACGGCGAACGGCACCTGTGGCAGCATACGTCACTAAAACGCCGTTAGGTTTTAGGGCCGCATACATCTTCCTGAAAATTTCATCGCTCCACAACTCGGGTTGCACGCGGTAGCCAAAGGCATCAAAATAAATCAAGTCAAATTGCTGTATATCCAGAATATCTTGAATGCGCTGTTGGCGTTTGCACAATGAAAAAAAAGGCGAAAGGGGAATCAGTTGTTCCCAGGCACTTTTGTGCATTTGTTCAAATAAAGACGCTTGATCTTGGGCATGTAATTCAGCAACATAATTCATGGCTTGCACCTCAGGCAAGGTAACAGGATAGGCTTCTAAGCCGGTATACTGAATTGTAAGTTGGCGTTTGGGAGATTCCAAAAGCGTAATAAAAGCATTGAGTCCGGTGCCAAATCCAATTTCTAAAATGGAAATTGTTTGATTTTGAAATAAATCCAAGCCATTTTTAATGAACACGTGCTGGGCTTCCTGAATGGCGCCGTGTTTGGAATGGTAACTTTCGTTCAACTCAGGCAAATGGATCGAGGTTGATCCATCAGCGGTGTGCACCACTACCCGTTTCATTTAGGGTTTGATGTATAATTTTTTGATGCGGGCAATTGGACCAGCGCATTTCACCTGGTGACATTGTATGCACGCATCAACACCTGCATTAAAATGGGCTTCGGCATTTTTGGGGTCTTGGTAAATCTGTTCTTGGGCAGCAATAAAGTTATGGGCTTGTTCCTTAAAAAAAGCATCATTCTCGGTGCTGTCGGTCATCACCGCTTGGTGAATTTTCAGGAAATGATTGGGAAAAGCTCCAATTTTTTCCCCGCGCATAATGCGTTCCTTGAGTTGTTGGTTTTCGGCATACATCTGCTCCATCAAAGCCGCCATTTCGGACATCTTGTACATTTGTAGTGATTTTTTTGATTGGGGCGCACTACAAGCTGCATTGGGTTTGGTTTCTTTTTGTGCACAACCCAACAAAAGCAACAAGGGGAAAAGGAATGCGTATTTCATTATTGTTTTAGTAAAACGCCATTGGCCTCAAATGAATACGTCACTTCGGGCGCCACAATGCTGTCAATGGCCGCTTGAGATTTTCCAGCATCTTTAGCATAATGTTTCAATACTTCAATGGATTCTACGCTCACGAAGGCTTTTCCGCGTACAATTACTTCTGCTCCTTTTGAGTTTAAGGGCATAAAAAAACCGTAATCTTTAAACTTCACAAAAGCAGCTTCTTTGTCGGTCAAGGCCAAGTTCATCCAACAGCCTTTTTTCTGACACACGTCGTTGATGCTCGAAGTAAACGCCACTTGCAGGGTATCGCCTTCTTTTAAAGTTTGGTATTTGGCAAACATATCGGCTTTGGATATCGCGCCATCTTGGGATATCGAATCGCCAAACGACACGTATTTTACTTCTGGAGCCACAGGGGCTACAGCTTCTTTTTTACAACTTACAAAGGCTAAACAAAGGCCGGCTAGAATAATGTATTTTTTCATGGGAGGTGGTTTTTTGTGGGTGTAAATATAATTGTTTCATGTTTTAGGTTTCAAGTTTCAGGTGAAGAATTTCCGCTTTGCTATAAAACTTCCACAACTCCCCTCTTGAGAGGGGCTGGGGGTGTGTTTTATTAGTTGTAAGTTAACGGTTGACAGTTTACAGTGTTTCTTAGATTACATGTTAATTCAAAAATCACGCATCAAAACTCGTTGAACTCAAAAACTCCCCCGTTCGCGCACTCACGGGTTCAAACAGTTCGAGTTTCTTAACGGTCCCGAAACTTCGGGATCTCCTTTTTGTCCCGACGCTTCGGGACGCCTGCCAAATCCAATGGTCGTTGCAGAATTTCTTAGCGGCGAAAATTTCAATAGTAAACCACTGAATTTTGGAATTTTACCATTCGTGCATTCGTGGCCAAAAACTCCCCGCTTCCAACTTCCAGCTCTAAACCAAAAGCAGAACTTAGTATACTTCTATCCTTTTGACTTTACGACTTTAGACTTTCGACTTTATCTAATTCGTGCATTCCTGGCTAAAAAGCTTTTCTCTGAAACCTAACTCGAGTACCGAAGATTCGAGACTAACTGATGGAGCGAAGCGGAATAAACCTGAAACCTGAAACAAATGAACGAAAATGTAATAATTTCAACCCAATTCCTAGTAGTGAGCTTCTAATTTATTATTTTAGCCGAAATTTTGAATTATTTATTAATTACAGCTTGAATTTAAATCATTAGTCCTTTAAAACCAGTTCTTTACGATATAATTCATTCCAATACATTTTCTAAATGAGTTCGAGTACTACTCAAAAAATTGATATCGTAACGGTTCCCCATTCTAAAATTGATTCGGTTGATTTCGATAATTTGTCCTTCGGTTCCACTTTTACCGACCACATGTTGTGGTGTGATTTTAAGGAAGGAAAATGGCAACAGCCGGTGATTAAACCCTATGAACCGTTTTTGTTAGATCCTTCGGCCAAAGTGTTTCACTACGGACAAGCTATTTTTGAAGGCATGAAAGCCTACAAAGACGAGCAAGACGACGTTTGGTTGTTTCGTCCAGATCAGAATTTTGAGCGCTTTAACCATTCGGCGGTGCGCATGGCAATGCCAGAAGTTCCGGAAGAAGTTTTCATGGGTGGCTTGAAACAACTACTCAATTTGGAGCGCGACTGGGTAAAAAAAGGCCTCGGAAATTCATTGTACGTTCGACCGTTTATGATAGCCGTAGGTAGTGGCGTAATTGCAGCTCCTTCAAGCCAATACCGCTTCATGATTATTTTATCACCCGCCAAATCGTATTATTCGGGCGAAGTAAAGGTGATCATTGCCGAGCATTACAGCCGTGCCGCCAATGGAGGTATTGGAGCTGCCAAAGCTGCCGGAAATTATTCGGCCCAATTTTATCCTACCAAATTGGCCAACGACAAAGGATACCAACAAATCATTTGGACCGACGACGCCACGCACACTAAATTGGAAGAAGCCGGAACCATGAATGTGTTTTTTAGAATTAACGACACCTTGTATACTGCCCCAACCAGCGAACGTATTTTGGATGGCATCACCCGTAAAAGTCTCATTGCCCTGGCCGAAAAAATGGGGATTGAAGTAAAAATTCAATCGGTATTGGTGAGCGAATTGATCGAAGCCGCCAAGAACGGCAGCTTGAAAGAAGTCTTTGGATCGGGAACTGCAGCCGTAGTGAATCCCATCATCGGATTTGCATACCAAGACGACTATTATGAATTGCCCAAAATAGAAAAATCCATGGCCTTGATGCTCAAAGAAGAACTCGTTCATATACAATACAATATGACCGAAGATCCCTTTGACTGGAAAGTAAAAATATAAGAAATAAAAAGCGACCTCACAGTCGCTTTTTTTATTGTTGGTTCAAAATTTTAGTGAAATCGGGTTTAAAGTAGTTGGGGCCTTTCATTACTTTGCCGTCTTCGCGGTATATGGGCTTTCCATCGGCACCCAACTTGCTCATGTTGCTGCGCTGAATCTCGTCAAATACTTCCTCGATTTTGTGCTGCAAGCCATGTTCGATGATGGTGCCGCATAATATATAGAGCATATCGCCCAAGGCATCGGCAATTTCGGTTAAATCATGGTTTTGAACGGCTTCAAAATATTCCTCGTTTTCTTCGCGCATTAATTCGTAGCGCAGGCTATTTTTGGTGTTTCCTAAATCGGCTCTAGGCACCTCGCTATGCCCGATGGCAAAGGCGGTGTGAAATTCTTGAACGGCTTTGAGTTGTTTTTGCATGTTGCATGTTTTAATTGATCAACCAAAATAAAAACTTTCGGGAACATTTACCTAAATTTGCTTGAAAATTTTCAAATTATGTTTAGTAAAGGCCAGCTTATTTTTGCGCTGTTATTTTTTATAAGCTTTGTTGTAGCGATGGTCATTTCCTACCGTAAAGATTTTAAAATTCACGAGAAATATTACAAAGGAAATTTCAAAGTACTGATTGGCTTCTTTGTGTTTATTGTCTTGTTGTTTGTGATAAAAATTGTGTTTAAGCGATAATACGACTCACAATATGAAAATCATCAACTACATTTTTCTGCTTTTTATTTTGGCCTTACTAGCCGCTACCGTGCATGTGAGTACCCAAAAAAATGAATTTGATCTGCGTGAATCCTACTTTATTCATGCACCAAAAAACCAAGTCTATACTTTTTTGAATGATTGTCGCAATTGGCAAACGTTTTCGTATTGGAAACAAGCTGATCCTTCGCAAGCATTCACCTTTCCAGCAAATACGATTGGCGCTGGTGGGTATTGTGAATGGGAAGGAAACGATGAATCGGGCAAATTAATTACTACCAAAAGTCTCTCCAATCAACTAATTACGCAAAAATTACGCATCAACAATAAAGGAGCCAGTTTCAGTTGGACGCTCAAAGACAGCCTGCAAGGCACCGTGCTCACATGGCAATATACAGGTGCTGTAAACTTTAAAACCAAAGTAGATTATGCGCTGAATGGAGGCGTTACAATGGGAATTAAACATGCGATGAAAGCCACTTTGGCCAAATTAGACCGAACAATTCAGTATGAACTCAATACCTTTCGGGTAGATTTACAAGGAGTAACCAAAAAAAAAGGATGCTTCTACTTGGGCGAATCAATCAATTGCAAAACACAGCTTGTGGAAAAAAACATTCGCATTTTACTGCCGCGCATGCTGCGTTTTTTTCACAAAAACAAACTAGCCGCAACAGGCGCTCCGTTTGTGATCTATCATGCCTATGATTACCCCAAAGGCTATAGTAAAATCTCGGTGTGTTTGCCCATCAAAGATTCTATTTTCACAAGTCCGGGTAGCCAAATTACTTCGGGCGTTTTGGCGCCTTTTAGCTGTTACAGCACCCGACTGAAAGGCGATTACAGACACCTAAGTTCTGCGCGAAAAAAAACAAGAAGCTATTTGGATAAAAACCACATCCAAGAAAATTTGGCGGTACCTACTGTTGAAGTCTATACCAAAAGCAGCAGCCAAATTGCCAATCCTTCGAAATGGGTAACCGATCTTTATTTTCCTATAAAACCAATTCAACGGGTAATTATTCCCGTTTCAGTGCCCGACAGCACTGCAACTTTGCGCTAAAAAATAAAAATCAGTCGGTCTTTTAAACCTTTTGCAAATAATAAGCTCTCAAGGCAAACCTATTTTTTTTGAACGAGCACGAATTTATACAAGCGCTTCTTGATCCGCAAACGCAAAATAAGGCGTTTCAAAAATTAGTAGGACAATACCAAAAACCCTTGTATTATCATATTCGATCCATCGTACTCAACCATGACGATGCCGATGATGTGCTGCAAAACACCTTTGTTAAGGTATTTCAATACCTCAAAAATTTTAAACAAGAGAGCAAATTATTTACTTGGATGTATCGAATCGCGACCAACGAAGCCCTCACACACCTGAGCCAGAAAGCCAAGAAAAACGGTCGAAGCAGCATGGAACACCAAGCCTTTGTGATCGCAAACTTGGAAGCCGATGTATATTTTGAAGGCGACGAAATTCAACTGAAGTTGCAAAAAGCCATTCATCTATTGCCCGAAAAACAACAATTGGTGTTTAAGATGCGGTATTTTAATGAATTGAAATACGAAGAACTATCTGAAATTTTAGGCACTTCGGTGGGCGCCCTAAAAGCGTCCTATCACCACGCAGTAAAAAAAATAGAAACCTATATGCTAAATAACTAACTCGATATGAAACCCTTTACACTTGACGAAAACGCAAAACTTCCTTCCGGATTTGTAGTTCCCGAAAATTATTTTGCCCAATTTGAGCTAAATGATTTCCACAAAACCAAACCAAAAGTCCTGCGTTTTCAAGCCACGAAAACCAAATGGACTCTAGCCGCTGCTGCTGTTTTACTAATTTGCACCACCTTTACGGTGTATACCTTTTACCCAAACCCATCGGCAGAGGTAGACAATCAATCGGTAGAAAATTACTTGTTACACGAAGCCGATCTAAACAGTTATGAATTTGCCGAATACTTAGATGAAACCGAGTTAAATAACCTACTTGTACTACCTAACACAACTCATTAATACCTTCTCAATTATGAAAAAAATAGTTTTATTCTTGGCCGTGATTTTTTCACTTGTTGTTCAAGCGCAACCGCCACAATCAAAGGAAAAAAAAGAAAAGCTAAAGGCTTTAAAAACAGCCTACATTAGTACCGAACTCAATTTAACACCCGAGGAAGCAACTAAATTCTGGCCGATTTACCATGCGTTTGAAGACAAACAGCACGAAATTAAACAAGAGAAATGGAAACGCTACTTGGATGCCAACGAAAGCAGTTTGAATGAATTGAGCACTAAAGAAGCGTCGGCACTGCTACAAAAAGTAGAACTTACTGAAGATGCTACTTACCTAGAGCGTAAAAAATTCGTTCAAAACCTAAAAGAATTTTTACCTGCAATAAAGATCTTAAAACTCCTGAAAGCCGAAGCGTCGTTTAATCGTAAGCTATTGCAACAATTCCGGAATAAAAAAGACCCGAAGTAAGCATTTCAGCTTGAAGTGCGTCCCACAAATTATAAACACAGTTCAGGCTGTGTTTTTTTTATTCAATAAGTTATAAAAATAAAACCTAAAAAAATTATAGTGTACTGAAATGTAGTAAATTTGTGCACTTTTTTAACACACATGAGCACTACTTCTGCGAATCACAATTTACACAGCAAATTATCTGCTGCAGGTTTATTAATCACCTTAGGAATTATATACGGCGACATCGGGACTTCTCCCCTCTATGTAATGAAAGCCATCTTGGGCATGGATTTTGCCATCAACAAAGACCTGGTTTTGGGTGGAGTTTCACTGGTTTTTTGGACGCTAACCCTACAAACTACCTTAAAATACGTAATCATCACCTTGAGTGCCGACAACAATGGCGAGGGCGGAATATTTGCCTTGTATGCCTTGGTGAAACGCACCAAAATTAAATGGTTAATTATTCCCGCCATTATTGGAGGGAGTGCGCTTTTGGCCGACGGAATCATTACGCCACCCATTTCGGTTTCCTCTGCTGTAGAAGGTGTTAGAACCTACTACCCCGAAATTAATACTGTACCTATCGTTATTGGAATTTTAGTAATCCTCTTTACCATTCAACAATTTGGAACCAAACTCGTGGGCAAATTTTTTGCACCGGTCATGTTGGTTTGGTTTTTAATGCTGGGCGTGATTGGAATTATTCAAATCACAGGCAATTTAGAAGTGCTCAAAGCGATTAATCCGTATTATGCCTACCATATTTTAATGGCCGATAACGGCATCAATCCCGAAGGATTCTTTGTCTTAGGATTTGTGTTTTTATGCACTACCGGAGCTGAAGCCTTATATTCAGACATGGGGCACTGCGGCCGAAAAAACATACGAATCAGTTGGATTTTTGTGAAAATCATGCTGATCCTCAACTACTTTGGACAAGCAGCCTACTTAATTAATCACGAGGGAAGCAGCTTGAGAAGTTTGGGCGGAAACAATGCCAATCCTTTTTATTTATCAATGGCAAGTTGGTTTCAACCCATTGGAATTGTGATTGCCACCTTGGCTGCGGTAATCGCCTCTCAAGCCTTAATTAGTGGGTCATTTACCTTGATCAATGAAGCCATGCGATTGAACTTTTGGCCCAAAGTAAAAATTAAATACCCGACCGAATTAAAGGGTCAATTGTATATTCCATCCATCAACTGGCTGTTATTATTGGGTTGTATTGGGATTGTGTTGCACTTTAAAGAATCGAGTAACATGGAACATGCCTATGGTTTGGCCATTATTTTATGCATGATTATGACTACGGTATTACTCAATTTTTATCTCATCATGAAACGTGTGAGTTTGCTGGTCATTATTCCTTTAATTGCCGTATATCTAATTATAGAATTTAGTTTCTTGTATGCCAACATTACCAAATTTGCTGACGGTGGGTATGTTACCTTGATTATAGCCATCGCCTTAATTTCCATCATGACCACTTGGTATCTGGCCAAGCAAATCAGTAAAAATTACACCAAGTTTGTCAAAATAGACAACTACAAAAAAGTATTGGCCGAACTCAGTGTCGATTTATCCATTCCCAAATATGCCACCCATTTGGTGTACATGACCAATGCCAGTCGAACCGACGAGATTGAAGAAAAAGTAATGTACTCAATCTTACAAAAACGTCCCAAACGCGCCGATATTTATTGGTTTGTGCACGTGAATATCATGAACGAACCTTACAACCGCGAATACAAAGTGACCGAAATTATCAAAGACGATTTGTTTCGCATTGACTTCAACTTGGGCTTTCGCGAGGCGACTAAAATCAATTTGATGTTCAAAGAAGTATTGATTGACATGGTAAACAAAGGCGAAGTAGATGTAACCAGCCGCTACGAATCCTTGAGTAAAAACAACATCATTGGCGACTTTAAGTTTGTGTTGTCTGAGAAGTTCCTTTCTAATGACAGCGATTTATTGTGGCACGAAAAAATTATCATGAACACCTATTTCTTGATCAAAAAATTCAGTTTGTCTGAAGAGCGCGGATTTGGATTGGACAGCAGTTCGGTGAAAATTGAAAAATTCCCGATGGTGCTGCATCCACCCGAAAAAATTGGCCTGGTGCGCATCAAATAACAAAGCAACACTGTTTCGGCAGTGTTTTTTTATCTACCAATTTAGCCACTGCATTCCTAGATAATACGGGCGATTTACCTATCTTTAGCCCCCAATTTAATGACCCATGAGATTACACCGAAATTTAGTTTATACCACCATAGATTCCCTAAACGCGATATTTAACGACGGAGAATACGCCGACAAAGTAGTGGCACGCGCACTCAAAAAAGACAAACGCTGGGGCAGTTCCGATCGCAAATTTGTGGCCGAAACCATCTATGAAATTGTGCGTTGGAAACGATTATATGCCGAAATTGCCGAAGTAAAAGAACCCTTTGACCGCGATAATTTATGGCGCATGTTTGCCGCTTGGGCCGTGTTGCGTGGCTACCCAATACCCGATTGGCGACAATTGGAAGGTACTCCAGAACGAAAAATAAAAGGCCGATTTGACGAATTGTCCAAAATACGCGTATTCAAAGAATCGATTCCCGATTGGATGGATGCTTTGGGCGTAGCCGAATTGGGTGAGAAAAAATGGGCCACCGAAATTACCGCACAAAACCAACCAGCCAAAGTAATTTTGCGCACAAATACGCTTAAAACTACCAAAGAAAAATTGCGGGCAATTCTCATGGATTTGAATATCGAAACCGAGTATTTACCCGATCAACCCGATGCTTTGGTGTTGAAAGAACGCGCCAATGTATTTCTGACCGAGGCCTTC
>JAPLEX010000070.1:0-9838 GCA_026390995.1 Flavobacterium sp. | reverse complement strand
CAAAGATGGTTTTTTTGAGGTACAAGACGCTAGTTCGCAGTTGGTGGCAGCTTTTTTGGATGTGGCTCCCGGTATGCGCGTAGTCGATACTTGTGCAGGTGCGGGTGGAAAAACCTTACACATGGCTTCGCTAATGGAAAACAAAGGCCAATTGATTGCCATGGATTTGTATGAAAGCAAACTCAAACAACTCAAGTTGCGCGCCAAACGCAACGGGGCATTTAATATAGAATACCGCATCATTGATTCGACCAAAGTGATCAAAAAATTGCACGAAAAAGCCGATCGCGTATTGATTGACGCTCCCTGCAGCGGATTGGGTGTCTTGAAACGAAACCCGGATGCCAAGTGGAAACTGCAACCCGAATTTATTGACAACATCAAGAAAGTACAAGCCGAAGTCTTGGAAAATTATTCCAAAATAGTGAAGCCGGGCGGAAAATTGGTCTACGCCACCTGTTCAATTTTACCTTCAGAAAATGAAAATCAAATTAAGAATTTCCTGAAAACCGAGATTGGTAAAGAGTTTACTTTTGTAAAAGACGTTAAAATCTTGGCTTCAGAGTCTGGCTTTGATGGCTTTTACATGGCGAAATTGGAACGCAAATTGACCACAACTCCAACTAACTAATTCAAAATCCAATATGTCTAGAAAATTTTTATTCGCCTTTATTTTATATGGATTCAATTGCGTAGCGCAACCGCCTGCGGGCTATTACAATTCGGCTACGGGTTCAGGCTATACGCTTAAAACCCAATTGTACAACATCATTAAAAACCACAACGACCGAGGATATTCTGGTTTGTATACTACTTACCTCACCTCGGACAAAGATTTTTATTACGAAAACGACGGAACGATGTTGGACAATTATTCCGAAAATCCAACTGGCCCTGATGCGTATTCATTTACCTACGGCATCAACCAAGACGATGGAACGTTGGGTAATAACGAAGGAGAACGCTACAACCGTGAGCATTTAATTCCGCAATCAGTATTTAATCAGGCTACTCCCATGTACTCGGATGCGTTTTTTGTAGTGCCTTCTGATAAAAAAGTAAATGCCCAGCGCGGTGATTTGCCCTTCGGAAAAGTAGGCAGTGCCAATTGGACTTCACTCAACGGAACAAAACGCGGGAACAATTTAAATTCAGACTATGCTGCTGGTTATTCAGGAATTGTATTTGAACCGATTGATGAATTTAAAGGCGACATTGCCCGTAATCTCTTGTATTTTGCCACGCGTTACCAAGATGTAGTAGCCGGCTACACTTACGTGATGTTTAACAACACAGCCGACCAAGTTTTTGCACAGCCTTTTCTAAATATTTTACTCACCTGGAATCAACTAGATCCCGTGAGTCAACGGGAAACCGATCGAAATAACGCCATTTATGCGCGCCAAGGCAATCGAAATCCGTACATAGACAATTGGAATTATGTGACTGCCATTTGGGGGCAACCCTTGGCTACCTCTGAATTTAATTTAGCCTCGGCAGTTTTACTATACCCCAATCCCTCCAACACACACAGCATTACCCTGGAAAGCACCAAAAAAATCACCGAAATTGAACTTATTACGGTAAACGGGCAACGCTTGCACTATTGGGTAAACCCTGTTTTTACTTGTTCAAGATTCACTTTAGAAGCGATTCCGACCGGATTTTATTTGATTAAAATTAAGTCTGAGGCCAGCGAAATCACCAAGAAAATCTGCATTCAATAAGTTGAATTTCTACCGTATAATGCATAAAAAAATCCTCCAGTCGGAGGATTTTTTATTTTATAGCTAGAAGTAGTTAGTCATTCATTGAAATCAAAAACTCTTCGTTGTTGCGGGTTTTCTTGAAACGATCGTTGATGAAATCCATGGCTTCTACCGGATTCATGTCTGATAAATACTTGCGCATGATCCACATGCGTTGCAAGGTTTTTTCATCCAACAACAAATCATCACGACGGGTGCTTGAAGAAGTCAAATCAATAGCCGGGAAAATACGTTTGTTGGCAATCTTACGATCCAACTGCAATTCCATGTTTCCTGTACCTTTAAATTCTTCAAAGATCACCTCATCCATTTTAGAGCCAGTTTCGGTCA
Organism: Flavobacterium sp.; assembly: GCA_026390995.1. Classification (GTDB taxonomy): domain Bacteria; phylum Bacteroidota; class Bacteroidia; order Flavobacteriales; family Flavobacteriaceae; genus Flavobacterium. The sequence continues at coordinate 7,739 of JAPLEX010000070.1, read as the reverse complement.
AGGCCGTTGCAATGATACTCAATGATCCGCCGTTTTCTACATTACGAGCAGCTCCAAAGAAACGTTTTGGTTTTTGCAAAGCGTTGGCATCTACTCCCCCACTCAATACTTTACCCGAAGCCGGTTGCACGGTATTGTATGCTCGGGCCAAACGCGTAATCGAATCCAATAAGATCACCACGTCATGCCCGCATTCTACCAAACGCTTGGCTTTCTCGAGTACGATATTAGCGATTTTCACGTGTTCTTGCGGCTCTCTGTCAAAGGTAGAAGCAATTACCTCCCCACGCACCGAACGTTGCATGTCGGTCACCTCTTCTGGACGTTCGTCAATCAATAAGACTAACAAATATACTTCGGGGTGATTGGCGGCAATCGCATTGGCAATATCCTTTAACAACATGGTTTTACCCGTTTTGGGTTGGGCCACAATCATCCCGCGTTGTCCTTTCCCGATGGGAGAAAACAAATCAATGATGCGGGTAGAAATAGAACTTCCTTTGTCGGCGATTCTAAATTTTTCGGTAGGAAATACAGGCGTTAAATGCTCAAACGAAACACGATCGCGCACTACTTGAGGGTCATGTCCATTAATTTTAAGCACACGCACCAAGGGGAAAAACTTTTCGCCTTCCTTGGGCGGACGCACTACGCCTTTTACCGTATCACCTGTCTTTAATCCAAATAAACGAATTTGAGAGGTGGACAAATAAATATCATCGGGCGATGCCAAGTAGTTGTAATCGGAAGAACGCAAAAATCCGTAGCCATCGGGCATCATTTCTAGTACGCCTTCACTTTCGATGATGCCATCAAATTCAAAATCGGCATCGCGAAAATTTGGATTTTTTTTGTTTTTAAAATTCGGATTCTGGTTTCCGTTGGGAATATTTTGTATTTGTGGGTGATTTTGTTTGGGATGCTGAGGCTTGTGCTGGGGTTGTTTTTCTTGAGCCAATGCAGCTTGCTCTATTTCTTGCTCGGGTGTATCTGTTTGAGAATAATCTGTTTTTGGAGCTTGCTCAGACTGCGCTTTCATCGCCTGTTTTTTCTCGTATTCGGCTTTGTTAAATTTGGGTTTTGGTCCGCGTTTATTAGGCTGCGCATCGGGAATTTCAGATTCTACAGCTGCAGCTTCTGGTTCAACAGCCGAAAATAAAGTGTCCGGTGCTATTGCTGGAGATTTGTCGGCGGTAATACGCGCTCTTTTGGGTTTATCATCAGCAGATGAACTGGAGGCAGAGGCATCTGGGTTTTGCAAGGCTAAAATTTCGGCAATGAGGGCTTCTTTTTTTACGCCAGCAAATTTTATTTTTTTGGACGCTTTGGCAATGTCCTGAAGCTCAGTAAGCTTCATTTCTTTTAATGCAGAAATGTCAAACATGAATATGTTCTTTTAATTAAAATTAGATTGGGAATAATAACGAAATAAGGAGTGTGGTTTTTCTTTTTGAATAGAACCGTACGGCTGTAGTTTGTACGTTTTGTGCTGCAATAATACGAATAAATATTCAGCGTGCAATAGTATTTATTTAAAAAGAAACTTTATTTTTGTACCTCATACTACTCGCATGATACAACGCATTCAAACCCTTTATATGCTTTTGGCCATCCTATTAATTGGGGTTTTGCCATTTTTTATTCCACTTTGGAATACGTCAGCGGGTCCGTTTTATTTTATGCAAGACAAAGTCTATACCGCCCTAATTGGACTTAGCGTGACCGTATTGCTGCTGAGTATATTATTTTATAAAAAAAGACAACATCAATTTGTATTAAACAGATTGAACATGATAATAACGTTAATTTTATTAGGATTGTTTGTTTATCGATCACTAACGCTATCTGGAGGAACTGCTGCAGTTTCGGAGAAAGGTATTGGGATCTATCTTCCTCTTATTTCTATCGTTTTGTTGGCTCTTGCCAATAAAGCCATTAAGAAGGATGAAGAGCTCGTAAAATCTGTGGATCGATTGAGATAAACCTATAAACTTAGTTTATTAGTGCGAAGAAAAACCTGTCCATGTGACGGGTTTTTTTTGTATCTATTTAGACCCCAATTCAATAATTTCTAAGTCTTTAATTTGCGCACCGTCAATTACAAAACGAAGCATGGTGCGCACTTGGTGAAATCCGCTCTTGCCGGCTGCACCGGGATTCATGTGTAATAAATTTAATGTTTTGTCAAACTGTACTTTCAAAATGTGCGAATGACCACAGATGAACAACTGAGGAGGATTGGCAGCCAATGCAGAACGAATCGCCGGATTGTATTTGCCCGGATAACCCCCAATGTGTGTGATCCAAACAGCAACGTCTTCACAGGTAAATTGGTTGTGCAACGGAAATTCCATTCGCGCCTTGTCATCATCTATATTGCCATAGACAGCCCGCAGTGGTTTTATTTGTTGAATCGCATCGGTCACTTCTAGCCTGCCAATATCACCCGCATGCCAAACCTCATCGGCCTGACGCACATACTTGAGCATCGCCTCATCGAGGTGACTGTGGGTATCAGACAACAAAAGAATCTTCTTCACATTTCAGGATTAAAGCCACAAAAATAGGCTATTTATTGACGCCTGACCTGTGTATAATTAATGAAAACTTTAGCCGAAAGCCATGCCATTCCCTTGTAAAATCATTTGTACATTTACGCGCACAAAAATCCCAGTTTAACTTGCGTTATTTTATTCAATTTTCCTACAACGGCACGCAGTATCACGGTTGGCAAATTCAGCCCAACGCGTTATCGGTACAAGAAGTGCTTACGCAAGCGCTACAAACGATTTTGGGTACCGCAGTTGAGCTCACTGGCGCTGGCCGAACCGATGCGGGTGTTCATGCCAGGCAGATGTTTGCGCATGTAGATCTTCTACAAGAAATTGAATCGGAAAAATTGGTTTATAAACTCAATGCATTTCTTCCTAAAGATATTGCTGTTTCCAACATTTTTCCTGTTTCAAATGAAGCGCATGTGCGATTTGACGCAACCAAACGCACCTATGAATACCACATCCACACCCAAAAAAATCCATTTTTAGAGCAGCTAAGTTGGTATGTTCAACAAACAGTAGACGTACCACTCATGAATGAAGCCGCCAAAAAATTACTGCTGCATACTGATTTTCAGTGCTTTTCAAAAGTGAATACAGATGTTGCCACCTTTGATTGTAAAATTTATGAAGCGAGTTGGACGCTTGATAACCAGCAATTGGTTTTTACGATTTCGGCCGATCGATTTTTGCGCAACATGGTAAGAGCCATTGTAGGTACACTTATAAATGTTGGGCTGCACAAAACCTCACTCGCAGAGTTTGAACAAATTATCAAAAGTAAAAACCGCTCCGAGGCCGGATTTTCGGTGCCTGCACTCGGCTTGTACTTAACCCGCATTGAATACCCTTACTGCTAACTCCCCAACTAGCCATGAAAGCCACCGCCTTTGATACCCAAGTTTTTAAACGCATCATCACCTACACCAAACCGTATAAGCAACGCTATTATGGCGTGGTCGCCTTTGCGGTATTTCTATCTGTTTTTGCTGCCTTACGGCCCTATTTATTAAAACAAACCGTCGATTTATACATCAAAACACAAGATGCACATGGCTTGCTTTTTTATGTGAGTTTAATGGGTGTCGTGCTTTTGGCCGAAGTGTTTTCGCAATACTATTTTGTGTATTGGGCCAATTGGTTGGGTCAAGATATCGTAAAAGACATCCGGGTAAAATTGTTTGAGCACTTGTTGCAGTTTCGGATGAAATATTTTGATTCGGCTCCCGTGGGTCAGTTGGTTACGCGCTCGGTGTCGGACATTGAGCAAATTGCCAAGATCTTTAGCCAGGGCTTGTTTATGATTATTAGTGACTTACTCAAAATGGTAGTTATCCTGGCCTTTATGTTTTACATGAACTGGAAACTCACCTGGATTGTGGTGGCCGCCATGCCGGTTTTGGTGTTTTTTACGCGCATCTTTCAGCGCAAAATGCAATTGGCCTTTGAGGATGTGCGCAACCAAATTTCACACATGAACACCTTTGTGCAAGAGCGCGTTACGGGCATGAAAATCGTGCAGTTGTTTCATCGGGAAGCCATTGAAGCCGAAAAATTTGCCGCCATCAACGACAAACACCGAAAAGCCTGGATTAAAACCATTTTATACAACTCGATCTTTTTTCCGATTGCCGATATTATTTCCTCGCTTTCCTTGGGATTTGTAGTGCTGTATGGCGGAATCAACATCCTAAATGGCGACCAGTTTACCACCTTTGGCGATTTGTTTTCCTACACCATGTTTATTGGCATGTTGTTTAATCCGTTGCGTCAAATTGCTGATAAATTTAACGAAATGCAAATGGGCATGATTGCCGCCAACCGCGTGTTTGATATCTTGGACACCCAAGAAGAATTGCAAGAATCTGGGGCACTTGAAGCACCCAAATTTGAGGGCAACATTCGTTTTGATCAAGTGCATTTTAGTTATGTTCCCGGCGAAGAAGTCATTAAAGGCATCAGTTTTGAGGTGAAAGCCGGACAAACCGTAGCCATTGTTGGGGCAACCGGTGCCGGAAAATCTACCATCATCAATTTGTTGAATCGATTTTACGAAATTGACAAAGGGGCTATATTTATTGACGGAACCACTGTCAATTCCTTTCGTTTGGGCTCCATTCGCCAACAGATTGCTGTGGTGTTGCAAGATGTTTTTCTATTTGCCGATACCATCTTAAACAACATTACCTTGAATAATCCAGCCATAAGTCAAGCACAAGTAGACGAAGCCGCCAAAAATATTGGCCTGCATGAGTTTATCCTGAGTTTGCCTGGCGGATATAACTATAACGTAAAAGAACGCGGCGTGATGTTGTCGTCGGGACAACGCCAATTGATTGCTTTTTTGCGTGCCTATGTGAGTGCGCCGAGTATTTTAATATTGGACGAAGCCACCTCTTCTATCGATAGTTATTCGGAAGAATTAATTCAGAATGCCACGGCCAAAATTACCCAAGGACGCACCTCAATTATTATTGCCCACCGATTGGCCACCATTATGAATGCGGATACTATTATTGTGATGGACAAAGGATTAATCGTGGAAAAAGGCACACACACCGACTTACTCAAAAATGAAAAGGGGTATTATAAAAAACTATACGACGCGCAATTTGCGACAGAAACAACTGATCCAGTGGGTTCTTAAAAATTCCAATCCCGAAACTTCGGGACCAAATTCCAATTACTGCTAAATAAATAAAAACTATTTTTGATTTTTTTAATTCTAATTATGCGCTTTTCAAAAATTGTTGTCCTTTTCTTTTATGGTTTTGCAATACAAACCCTATCGGCCCAACAACTAGATAGTGTTGCGGTAAACCGGCAAGTGTTTCAAGTTTCCCCAGAACTCACCTACAGCTACAAAGCCCCAAAAATGTGGGACATGTTTCGGTTTATCCCAACTGATTTGTATGAATTAGGCAAATTTACCGTGCAAAAAGAAAACCTAAAATGGGACGGATTGGCACTCGGATCAACCTTAGTGATTTTGCCATATGATCAGAAATTAATCGATGAATCGGGCAAACTGGGCGAACAATGGGGCTGGACCAATGAGTCGTTGCACTACAAAAGGATATTGGGACTAGAAGTAGTTCCAACCAGTATTTCCTCGGCGGTATATTATATTAGCAATGGAAACACCACCCTACTCTTGAGTGGATTTTTCTATGCGGTGGGTAAAATAGGTCCCGATGACTATCGGGCCTTGAATACCTCAAATGAATTGATTGAGGCATTAATTTCGGTGGGCATCACCACCCAAACGATTAAGCGAATGACTGGCAGACAAAGTCCATTTGCGGCTACACAAGATGGTGGGCATTGGACACCGTTTCCCAGTTTCACGGCCTATTCCAGCGATACTCCCAATTATGACGCTGTTCCTTCAGGACATATGGCTACCTGGTTTGCCACCTTTACCATTATTGGCGAAAATTACCCCGAATACAAATGGATTAAACCGGTGGGGTATGGTTTGGGGGGTGTTATGGCCTTAAATATGATGAGCGGAAAAGTGCATTGGGCTTCCGATTATCCCATTGCTATTTTGATTGGTTGCGTGATGGGAAAAAACATTGCCCAACGCAGAATTGTCAAAACAAACTCTGCTGACCCGCTCTTGAAACCCAAGAAAACAACGTTCAATACCCGTTACAATTTTAACCGAATACTCAACACCAATGTGGTGGGTGCGACCATCACGTTTTAATGCCATGAAAAACTTCCTATTCGCCCTACTATTCCTTTTTGTTGTTTCGCCAAACTGCCTCGCTCAAAATAAAGCAGTCACCTCAGCCGGTGACATTCTGCAATTTGCGATTCCAGCAGCAGCATTAACAGCGACTTTATTTTGCAAAGAAGACCAGGCAAAACCCACCTGGCAATTCATCAAAACCTACGGATCCTCTATTATTGCTGCGCATGTCATCAAACGCGTTGTACTAAAACCCAGACCTTCAGATGGTCCTATACATGACAACTACTCATTTCCTTCTGGCCATACCACCAGTGCATTTGCCGGTGCGGCTTTTATTCAACGCAAATACGGTTGGTCCTATGGTCTTCCTTGCTATGCGATGGCCTCTTTTGTAGGATATTCGCGCGTGCAAGGCAAATTTCATGATACTTGGGATGTGTTGGGCGGTGCCACAATTGGGATTGCCTCGGCCTATATTTTTGCCAAACCCTATCGAGAATCAAAAGTGGGATTGTTATTTGACAAAGAAAAAAACACCTATACATTTGGGTTAACCTACGCCTATTAAACACAAAAATAGCGCGATAATTTTCAGCCTTAATTTAGAATTTATCCTTATTTTTGGGCTGCCTAAAAGCACATTTATTAAATCTAAAAATACAAGCATATGAAATACGATATCATCGTTTTAGGAAGCGGACCTGGTGGATATGTTACCGCCATTCGTGCCTCTCAATTGGGTTTTAAAGTGGCCGTAATCGAAAAAGAAAACCTAGGCGGTGTATGCCTCAACTGGGGTTGTATTCCCACCAAAGCGCTATTAAAATCGGCACAAGTATTTGATTATTTAAAACACGCTTCCGATTACGGACTCACGGTATCTTCTTTTGATAAAGACTTCAATGCCGTAGTGGCGCGCAGCCGAAATGTGGCCGATGGCATGAGCAAAGGCGTGCAGTTTTTGATGAAAAAAAATAAAATTGACGTGATTGAGGGCTTCGGCACCTTGAAAGCGGGCAAAAAAGTAGACGTAAAAGCCGCCGACGGAAAAACCACCGAGTATAGCGCTGATCATATCATTATCGCAACGGGTGCCCGTTCACGTGAATTGCCGAATTTGCCGCAAGATGGCAAAAAAGTAATTGGGTATCGCCAAGCCATGACCTTGCCAACACAACCCAAATCTATGATTATCGTAGGATCAGGAGCGATTGGTGTGGAATTTGCCCATTTTTACAACTCGATGGGAACTGATGTAACCATTGTAGAATTCATGCCTAATATTGTTCCGGTAGAAGACGAAGACATCTCCAAACAAATGGAGCGCTCCATGAAAAAAGCCGGTGTGAAAATCATGACCAGCTCTAGCGTAGAACGCATTGATACTGCTGGATCAGGTGTGAAAGCTTATGTAAAAACAGCCAAAGGCGAAGAAGTACTCGAAGCAGATATGCTGTTGTCGGCCGTAGGAATTAAAACGAACA
>JAPLEX010000058.1 GCA_026390995.1 Flavobacterium sp. | reverse complement strand
ATTTTGGAATCTCAAAAAATTGAAGCTAACATTCAGTTTGGCAAATTCATCGAGCGCAATTACGAAAAATGGTTTGAACCCAAGGCCGATAAACCCATTCAGTCGCATACTTTATTTCGGGAACTGGTGGTGCCCGAATTGGTCAAAAAAGACAGCCGAGGCGGCTCAGAATCGGGCAAAGCAAAACCGGTCTTGTTTGTTGTGATTGATAATTTGCGTTACGACCAATGGAAAACCATCGAAAAAATAGTGGGCGATTACTACCGCTTAGAAAAAGAAACCGCCTATTATGCGATGCTTCCTACCGCCACTCAATATGCACGAAATGCCATTTTTTCGGGCTTATTGCCAACAGAAATGGAGAAACAATTTCCGCAGTATTGGAAAAATGATGTAGACGAAGGTGGAAAGAATTTATTTGAAGCTGAGTTTTTAACCGAGCATCTTAAACGTTTAGGATTAAGTAGTTTAAAACAAGAATATTTTAAAATTACCAACCTGGCCAACGGCAAAAAATTGGCCGATAATTTCCGAGGTCTCAAAGACCACGATTTGGTTACCGTAGTATATAATTTTGTCGATATGTTATCGCACGCCAAAACCGAAATGGATGTGGTAAAAGAATTGGCTTCTGATGACAAAGCCTACCGTTCGCTCACCCGAACTTGGTTTAAAAATTCGCCTTTGTTAGAAATTATCCAGCAAGGCCAAAAGCTTGGATTTAAATTGATCATCACCACCGATCATGGAACGATTAACGTGAAAAATCCATCCAAAGTAATTGGCGATAAAAACACCAGCTTAAACCTGCGTTACAAAACCGGCCGAAGCTTATCTTATGAAGACAAAGATGTTTTTGCTGTAAAGGATCCTAAAAAAATCGGATTGCCCAGCATCAGCATGAGCAGTTCGTTTATTTTTGCCAAAAATGATTTATTCTTGGCTTATGTGAATAATTACAATCATTACGTGAGTTATTACCGAAACACCTACCAGCACGGCGGTATTTCATTGGAAGAAGTAATAGTTCCCTTTTTAGTTTTTAACCCAAAATAACCGACTGTTTATTCCATGAAGCTCACTTATTCGCTCGAAGATATTCAATCTATTGCACAGCAACTATTAGCCAATAACTCAAAAAAAGTAATTCTCCTTGTTGGAGAAATGGGCGCCGGTAAAACCACGCTCATTAAAGCCTTGGTTGCTGCCTTGGGCGTTCAAAATGCAACCAGTAGCCCTACATTTTCGTTGGTGAATGAATACCACACTGAATCAAACGGGCCGGTGTACCACTTTGATGTCTATCGCATTAAAGACGAGACCGAAGCCTATGATTTTGGTATGGACGAATACTTGTATTCTGGGTATTGGTGTTTTGTAGAATGGCCCGAAAAAATTCCTACTTTGATTCCACAAGAACATAGCACAATCAAAATTAAAGCTTTGTCGGATACCACACGTGAACTGGAGATGTATTAATCAAGTGGAAACGTGATGGTAATCGCTTTTTTTTATAATTTAGGCACTTAATTTTCAGCAGTATACCATGTCGTTAACTCCGTTTACCAAAGACCAATTGCTTCCACAGGAAGAAAAATTGGAAATTGCCCGCCAAAAAAGTGCGCTTTTTATTGGCATACCAAAGGAAACCAGTTACCAAGAGCGCCGCATTTGCCTCACGCCCGATGCAGTAAATAACCTTTGCTCGCAAGGTCATCGCGTTTTGCTGGAAGCAGGAGCCGGACTCAGCGCCAGTTATTCGGACGCCGAATACAGTGAAGCTGGTGCTGAAATTACCCAAGACACCAAAAAAATATTTTCTTGTCCGCTCATCCTAAAAGTGGAACCCTTAACAGCACAAGAAATTGAAATTGTCAATCCGCAAACCATTGTGTTTTCGGCCTTACAAATTAAAACCCGAAACAAGGCCTACTTTGAATCCTTGGCCAAAAAGAAAATTACCGCTTTGGCTTTTGAATACATCAAAGACGTTGACGGCACCTACCCTGCTGTAAAATCCTTGAGTGAAATTGCCGGAACGGCCTCTGTATTAATTGCAGCTGAATTGATGATTAATAATCAATTTGGAAAAGGATTGTTATTTGGCAACATCATGGGTGTGCCTCCTACCGATGTAGTAATTATTGGTGCGGGTACGGTAGGAGAATTTGCAGCCAAAACAGCCCTGGGTTTGGGTGCGCAAATTAAAGTGTTTGATAATTCAATTACCAAATTGCGCCGGTTGCAAAACAATTTAAACCAACGCATTTATACTTCGACCATACAAGAAAAAGCATTGCTCAAATCGCTACGCCGTTGCGATGTAGCCATTGGCGCGATGCGAGGCGTAGACCGTTGTCCGATTATCGTTTCTGAACACATGGTGAGTCATATGAAAAAAGGCGCAGTGATTGTTGATGTGAGCATCGATACCGGTGGCTGTTTTGAAACTTCTGAAGTGACCACACACGAAAAACCAACCTTCCTTAAGCACGATGTGATACACTATGGCGTGCCCAACATTCCCTCGCGCTATTCTAAAACGGCCTCGCTTTCTATTAGTAATTTTATCACACCCTACTTGATGCGCATTGCCGAAGAAGGCGGACTTGAAAATGCCATACGCAGCGAACACGGCTTAAAAAATGGGGTGTATCTATATCATGGAATTCTTACCAATAAATCGATTGCCGATTGGTTTGATTTACCCGAAAACGACATTAACTTACTCGTTTTTTAATCCTAATCTTTCGCTTACATTTGCCAAAAAATTGACTTATGGGTTTCAAATATCGTTT
>JAPLEX010000044.1:1713-17988 GCA_026390995.1 Flavobacterium sp. | reverse complement strand
GAACCTGTGGTTGTAGTTGGCGTTCCCGAGATGGTCAAAGTAGTGCCAGCTACTGTAGCAGTTACCCCTGTTGGCAAGCCCGTTACATTCGCTCCCGTTGCGCCGCCACCCAAGGTATAGGTAATTGGACTAAGTGCTGTACTCACACAGATAGACTGCGTTTCGGTAGAAGCTGCAGAGGTTAATGCAATCGTATGGATTGGGTTGATCGTGATTGTGCCGCCATCGGTGGCTGCAGTGCAGCTATTTCCGGTGGTGGTGATGGCATACGTGAACGGAGAACCTGTGGTGGTAGTTGGCGTTCCCGAGATGGTCAAGGTAGTGCCGGCAACTGTAGCGGTGACTCCTGTTGGTAAGCCCGTTACATTCGCTCCGGTTGCGCCGCCGCCTAACGTATAGGTGATTGACGTGATGGCCGTATTAACACACAAACTTTGTGTTTCGGTAGCTGTTGCTGAAGATAGCGCAATCGTGTGGATCGGGTTGATCGCAATTGTACCGCCATCGGTGGCAGCTGTACAGCTATTTCCGGTGGTAGTAATGGCATACGTGAACGGAGAACCTGTTGTAGTAGTTGGCGTTCCCGATATCGTCAAAGTAGTGCCGGCAACTGTAGCGATTACTCCTGTTGGTAAGCCAGTTACATTCGCACCTGTTGCACCGCCTCCTAACGTATAGGTGCTAGCCGTGATGGCCGTATTAATACACAAACTTTGCGTTTCGGTAGAAGCTGCAGAGGTTAATGCAATCGTGTGCGCTGGATTTACAACATAACATTCTTGCACTGTGGTGGCACAACCTGCTGGAAGATTTGCATCAGCGGTTATTGTAATTTGATCGATCGCTAAAGGCGGATCTACACTTGAAGCGTTGTCATTTTCCCAACGAATTCTAAAACGTAAATCTGCTTGATTACTCCAGGATGGATCTGTTCTTGAGTCGGCCAGCCAAGTTGTTTGTCTTCTTAACACTACGCCGGCTTGTATCCATGCCACACCGCCATTGATGCTGTATTCGATTACACCAAAATCATTTGCACCATTGGCGTTTGTTTCTCCTTGTGCCAACCAATAAAAACTAAATACAACATTCGATTTTCCAATGGTGTTTAATACCGTATTAAGTGTGGCTTTTTGATTGGAAATTTGGCTGTCAAAATTTGCGTTCAAAGGGGGGAAAGGAATCGAAGATCCCGCTCCACATGTTGCTCCAGTTGTTGTGGTTGCCGAAATGTGTAAATAATTAGAATTGGGACCTGCTGTGACTGCTACAGGTTGATTGGGTACAGCCGCAACAGTAAATGTTCCAGCACCTGTTACACAACTGCCACCCGGATAAACAGCATTAACAATAAATCGATTTGGTCCATTCGAATTATCGATTGTCCAATTTGAAGTTCCTGACTCAAATGTTTCTGCAAACAAGGTTGTATTCACAAGACCACCGGGAGACGCGGGGTTTGTAATGTTAACACAAAAAGTTCCTTGGGGTAAATTTAAAAGATTGGCCGTTGTTGGAGTAGTAAAAGTATAGCCTGCAGGTCCACTCACCCAATTAAAAGTTGCTCCGGCAGAAATTCCTGAAAAATTCACAGAGCCCGGGCTGCAATTTACAGTCGAGGCCGTGTAGGTTGGCGGAGTTCCAGTAGTCACGTTGAGTGTGACTGTACTCGTGTCGGGCAAACATGGAGTTGTTCCTGTTACGGTATAAACAAATGTGCTGTTTGCTGTTCCAATTGCAGGAGTAAAAATACCTGTTAAACCATTTAAAGTTCCACCGGTGCCATTAGTTCTTGTCCAAATTCCACCCGTTTGCTCCCCAGAAATTAAGGTAAATAAATTTATTGGGGTGGTATCCGTACTACAAATTGTAGTCGATCCATCAATTCCTGCGTTAGGCTGAGCGACAACAGCAACGGTTACTTGGTCTGTTGCCAAACATCCCCCCGCTCCATTGGCTGTTAAGGTATAGGTCGTGGTGGTGGTTGGGCAAACAGAGGGCGTCAATGTGGTACTATTGGTCATAGCCGTTGTGGGCGACCAGGTAAAGGGAGGTATTGTATTATTGAATGTGATTGACCAATTTAGTATTGAACCCGTGTCAAAACCTGTATCATCTTGCACAAACAAATTCCAAGTACCATTCGCGGTACAGCCATTTAATACTGAAAATAATTGCTCCGGTAAGTAGGTCCCAGTAAAGGGTGCAATTCCCGCTGTTATTGTAGTAACAGCCGAAGGAGAAAAACAGGTATTCGTATAATTGGCATCAATGCCTCCATTGTCAGTTGACAACTCCAACAGGGTACCGTCGGGACATCTTAAAAAAATGTCTAAATCAGAATCCCAGGTATGATTTATATTTATACAAACCGATTGAATTGAGGTTGCAGTAATTGCTGCCGGGGAAATCCCAGAAACAGTTATAGGAGCATTTACGCCTATTGTACTGCCGTCGGGTATTGCATAGGTGGTAGAATTTGTAAATGAAGTAGGGCCAACATATCCGGTTGCAGTTGTAGATCCGGATAAGGTAACACAAGAGCCTGCGCAAATAGGGGCGGCTGTACCGGCCTCAACTGCCGGAATTGCAGCAACGACAACAGGTTGAGTTATTGAATTTTGGCAGCCACCAGGAACAGAAGTAACTAGCAAAGTAGCCTGATATGTTCCAGCAACGGCATAGGTATGTGACGGATTAGCTAAATTGGAGGTTGTGCCATCTCCAAACGTCCAACTGTAGGTGTTGCTTCCTAGGGTTGTATTCGTAAAATTGGTTGCGGTTCCTACACAGGCAGTAGTTGAACTAAACGTAGGATTGGGACTTGCAAAAGTGGCTGTAGTTCCTCCAAAATTTAACGTAAATCCAGATGATGATGTAGCCGTAAAACGATCAATTAAAATTGAATAGGTTTGACCTGCTACAACCGCGAATGTAGGGTTACATTGCGCTCCCGCGCAACCTAAACCTGTTGTTCCCAATGCTCCGGTAGTAGGACTCCAGTTACAGCTAAGCTCAGTCCCCGGGCAACTTGCTGTAGTATTATAAACAGCAAAATCATAATCTATCACAGCACTTGGGGTGATGGTAAATGCAAGCGTCCCTGAAGTTAATGCAGTAAATGAATACCACCAAGACGAGCGTTCTCCTGGTGCTCCAAAACAACTAGGATTTGTTTGGATAAGCCCTACTCCTCCTATTCCATTTGGAACTGCAATATTGGATGCATTACATAGAAATTGGGCAGTTCCACAATCTTGCGCTGGCAAGGGTGGTGAGATAGGATTGGTTTGCTGTACACAAATTCCAAAATCTCCAGTTTGTGTGCCATTTCCATCAACCATAAGGTAGTATATATTACCTACGGTCAAGCCTCGTAAAATAATATCGGTATGCAATAAACCGCCAGCAGTATTTACATTTTCTTGGCAGGCTAATTGTGTTAAAGCGCCACATGTTCCGCTGTACGCTGCAATTTGGGTGTTGGCTAATGTGCCTGAAAAATTGGTGGATATTTCAACATCCGTAGAACTTGCTTGAAAAGAAAACCAAACGGTGTTGTTACTAGAATTAGGCAACCAACAAGAAGGAGTTGCTGGGTCTCCCACGCTTGTAGCGCTAACATTAGTATACAGAGGCGAAGTACAACTCCCAATTCCTACTGGAAGTAAAATCGCATTTACACAGGCGTCATTACTGGGTTGGGCATAGGCTTTTTCTAACCCAAGCACATGTATAAAAACGAATAAAACGAATACATATTTATTTAAATTCATAGCCTATTAGTTTACTTGAATTGAATTGTATTTAGTCTTCACACGCTCAGCTTTTGGTTTTTCCTTTTCTATGAAAAACACTTCTGGGTTTGTCTTAGTCGAAATAGGTAATTCATTTTTTGGTCGAATAATAGGATCTGCTATAGTAGACTGATTGTCAAGAACCCCAGCTGACTGAACTTCTATTGTTTTTGAATGGGTTGTGTTTAAGGTGGGTTTTTCTTGCGCCTGACCGGCTAAAGGGAGCAGAAGAAATAATAAAAAGCTATTCTTTTTCATGAATTGAAAATTTAAGATAAAAAATAAATTGAAAAGATTATGCTGTACAATTTATCAAATATATATTTTTTTAACTTAAATTAACTCAGGATATTCAATTATTTAGTTCCAAATAGAATAAAAATACACCTTTTACACCAATTCTACCATTCTTTCTAAAGCCATGCCTCTTGAACCTTTGATTAAAATTAATGAAGCGACAGGGGCTGTATTTTTAAAAAATAGTTCAAAATCAGCATAGGTTGCAAAAAAGCGCATGGTAGGTAAAGATAATTGTTGAGCAAACAAGGCAGGCCCAACAAAATAAGTCATTGGAATAGTCGTTTGAGCAACAAATTGAACCAAGGCCGCATGTTCACTTGCCGACTCCTCCCCCAACTCAAACATATCTCCCAGTATCATTATTTTGGAATCCCTATTTAACTGAGCAAAATTAGCAACGGCCACTGCCATACTGCTAGGATTGGCATTGTAGGCGTCTAGGATAATTTCATTGCTGCCTTTGGTGATAATTTGTGATCTATTGTTATCGGGAATATAGGATTCAATGGCTTTTTTACAGTCCTGATCCTTCACTTTAAAATAATTCCCAATGGCAAGAGCTGCGCAAATATTAGAGGAGTTATACAGCCCAATTAAGTGGGAATTAATCTGTAAATCATGGAAACTTAATGAAACAAAAGGATTTGCAGTTACAGAATGCACCACCACATCTGAATTCAATAGAACTGAACTAAAAGTATATCTAGTAATCGAACTTGTTTTCTCGAGTTGTATAGGATCATCGGCGTTCACAAATGCTATTTTATCATTCGCCAATAAATAGGAATACATTTCACTTTTTCCTTTAATCACACCTTCTACACCTCCAAAACCTTCTAGGTGCGCTTTGCCAAAATTGGTGATATATCCGTAATCGGGTGTTGCCAATTCACATAAAAATTCAATTTCTTTTTGGTGATTGGCGCCCATTTCTACGATGCCTATTTCTGTCGTTTGATCAAAAGACAACAAGGTGAGCGGCACCCCAATATGGTTGTTTAAATTGCCTACAGTGGCTACACAGGCGTATTGCTGAGACAGCACCGCGTGTATCAATTCTTTGGTGGTTGTTTTGCCGTTGCTCCCGGTTAAGGCAATAATTGGAATGCCTAAAAATTGACGGTGAAACTTTGCCAATTCTTGTAAGGTTTGTAACCCATCGGCAACCAAAATGGTTTGCTCATTTATATAATAGGCCGGGTTGTCTATTAGCACATAGGCTGCACCCAATTGCAAGGCCTCGGCAGCAAATGTATTGGCGTCAAAGCGCTCGCCTTTTAAGGCAACAAATAATGCGTTAGTGGTAATTTTTCGCGTGTCAATTACAATTCCGGTTGATTGTAAAAACAGAGCGTGAATAGCAGCTATAGTCATAGATGTAGGTATAAAAAAAGCCCTAATTAAAGGGCTTTTATATGCTTAATTTCTTGGTCGTTTCTTGTGATCTGCTTTTGGACCAACTCTTGACATGGCACAACGGAAGCCGATGTAATCTGAAGCCATATCTTGAGGGAAATATCTACGTTGTCCCGGATCCAACCAATACGCTCTGTCTCTCCATGAACCTCCTTTGTATACACGAACATTGTCGTTTACCATTGACGTTCTTTTTGATGACTTATCATATTTTCTAGTCATGTTACCTAAAGTATCTGTAGATACATTGTGAATTGGTGAATCATACATTCTGTGTTTTATTTTTGATGCGGCATCTTCTTCATCTGCAGTACCAAAATCAAAATGACGAGTAGATTGTTTGTCGCCGTCACGGTAGTTTTTATGATTACTCTTATCAAAATTCATTCTCAAGTAGGTCTCGTTTTCATTTACTGGCACTTGAGCAATTTGTCCTGGAAAACTTACTGCTATTAATTTACCATTAGAAAGCGTGTCAAATTTTTGTGTTTCTTTGTTAACCAACTCAACTTTTCCGTCTTCGCCAATTTTATTTTTGGTATAGACATTTCCTCTAAAGTAGTTAAAGTCACTTGCTTCATCATCAACAATAGGACGGTAAACATCTGCAACCCATTCGGCAACATTACCCGCCATATCATACAATCCAAAATCATTTGGCGGATATGATCTTACTACGTTGGTAATATCAGCGCCGTCATCAGACCATCCTGCAATTCCGCCGTAATCTCCTTTTCCTTGTTTGAAGTTGGCCAACTGATCTCCTTTGATTTTACGTTTACCCGTACGAGTATAACTTCCAGACCAAGGGTATTTCTTTTGTCCTTTGTATATATTGTATTCACGTTGACCTACATCGGCAGCAGCAGCATATTCCCACTCTGCTTCAGTTGGCAAACGATACTCAGGCAAAATAATTCCTGAAGATCTTTGCGCGTATACATTTCTTGCAGCCGTTTCAGTTGCCGGCTTATCTTTTGTGCCTTTTGTTTTAATCGGTTTAGACAAACTGTTTTTTCTTCCTTTCAACACAATTTTATCATCACCGCCAAAAGATTTAGATGGTGCATTTAAGTAAGTTTCTGTACTGAAATTTGCTTCAGCCGTAACATCCAATAACTTGGCATCTTTTTTAAGATACCCTTCGCGTTCTAACACATTTTCGTTTACCCGTTCGGTTCTCCATTTGCTGTATTCAACTGCTTGTATCCAATTTACACCCACAACTGGATAACCTGCATAAGCAGGATGCCTCAAATAGTTGTTAGTCATTGTTTCGTTGTATCCCAAACGATTTCTCCATACTAAAGTATCAGGCAAAGCGCCTTCATATATTGTTTTATAATTTTCTTGATCTGGTGGGAACACACGTTTCACCCAATCCAAATACTCCATGTACATCAAATTAGTCACCTCGGTCTCGTCCATATAAAAAGACTGAACGTGTTGTTGGTTTGGTGTGTTATTCCAATCGTGCATTACATCGTCTTGTACTTTACCCATGGTAAAAGTACCTCCTTCAACCATAATAAGACCAGGGCCAGTCTCTTGACGCTTGAAGTTTGATGCATACTGAAATCCACCTTTTTTGTCATTAACTTTCCATCCGGTTGCGGAAGAAGCGTTTTTTGCACTTGATTGTTTGCTGCAACTTGCAGTCAATCCAAGCACCAATACTGCTGATAGTATTAGTTTCAAAGTCATAATTGTGTTTACTTTCATACGTTTAGTAGGTAAAAATTTCGTGGCGCAATATAATAATTAACCTTTACATTGCAACAACTTTTTTATTAAAAAAATATTTTACAATCCTTGTGTAAACAATTCTCAAATTCCTAACGGCGAATTTAACTATTTATTATAGGTAAGCATGTTGGATAATATTTTATTTTTACCCGCAAAATAAACTTTGCCAAATCTCGTTTTCATCACATGAAAAAAATACTTTTCTTCTTTTTATTTGTTTTTGGCATCAGTTGGGGGCAAAACAAAACTGACCTTCGCGTAAATTGGTTATCTAAAAATGATTTTAACATAGGCCCATATCAAATAAAAATTCCGCAATTTGATGCGCAATACCTTGATTTTGATAGTGGCACAAACACCTTGCTCTATTCAAGCAGTTTCTCAACCACAACTGCTGTTGACGAAAAAAGTCTTGTCATAACAAACGTAACCACCAGTCCAATTTCTGTTGCCGATTTAGGCCAATTAGATAAAACAAAAATCCCTGCCAACATCAACGCGAAGCTAGAAAATAGTGTGGCACGTGACAAGCAAAATGCACTATTAACTTTTTCGCCTGTAATCCAACAAAACGGCGCTTTTTATAAAGTAATTTCTTTTACCTACAACTATGCTTTTTCATCCCAACGAACAGCCAATGCCCCCAACGATTTTAACACCCTATACAATTCTGTTTTGGCTTCCGGTGATTTTTACCGCTTCTACCTCACTAAATCGGGAGTTTATAAAATAACCAAGAGTTTTTTACAGCAATTAGGCCTCAATACCGCTGGGCTAGATCCACGAAAAATTAAGCTCTACGGCAATGGCGGCCGAATGATTCCGTTAAAAAACAACGTGCCCTACCCGGCCGATTTAACCGAGAACGCCATTCAAATTTTTGGAGAAGAAGACGGCGTTTTTAACGAAACCGATTACCTCCTTTTTTATGGGGAAGGGGTAGACAATTGGAACAACGAAAGCCAAACCACCAACAACTTATATGCCGATAAATCGTATTATTATATCACGACAGGAAGCGACAACGGCAAACGAATGACTGCGCTATTGGAGCCTGTTGGTCCAATTAGCGAAACCATAACCACCTTTGACGACTACCAATACCACGAAATAGATCGCGTAAATATTGCCCGTTTGGGTCGCCGCTGGTTTGGTGAAGAATTTCAAATTAATAACGAACAGACCTTTAATTTCACGATTCCAAATGTAGTTGCTGGATCAACAAGCAGCTTGAAAGTATATACGGCAGCAGCGGCAGGAAACTACACCAATTTTAGAGTAGATGCCAACGGCACGCAAGTGGGAACCATCAACATCGGGCCAATTGGAAGTTATACCGAAGCAGTAGAAGGCGTGTTGAACACCAGTTTTCCTGCAGCCGAAAGCACCGCGATTACACTCACCTACAACAACAATGGGGCGCCGAGTGCCGACGGCTATTTGGATTACATTAGCCTAAAATCTAAACGAATCCTAAAAAGCACAGGCAAACAATTTAGGTTTCAATATGATGCAGCAACTACAGGCTCAGGCATAGGGAATTATCAATTTGCCGATGCAAGTGGAATTGACCAAGTGTGGGACATTACCGATATTTATAATGTGGCGCAAAAAAACACCGCTGCCGCGACAGCTTTTAGTTTTAGCCAAGCCCTTGGCGAAGCTAGAAAATACACTAGCGTAGTCTTGGCTGACGCATTCACTCCCTTAAAAGATTCCGAGACTAAAGTGGTCAATCAAAACTTAAAAGGGACTATTTTTCTCGATAATCAAGGCCAATTTAAAGACATCGATTACCTGATATTTACCCCAAAATTGTTTCAGGCGCAAGCCGAGAAGTTGGCGCAGTTTCATCGTTCCTATTCGCAGCTGAATGTAAAAGTAATTACTTTAGAAAGCATCTACCCAGAATTTTGCTCGGGAAAACAAGATATTGGGGCGATTCGAAATCTGGTAAAGTATGTGTATTACAACGCCTCAAGCCCCGATAAACGAGTTAAATACGTGAACTTATTTGGCGATGCCTCCTATGACTTCAAAAATAGAGTTAGCAAATTCTCCAACTACGTTCCAATCTATCACTCCCTAAATAGCTTCACTTTGGGTGAATCTTCGTTTGCCTCTGACGATTACTTTGGCATGATGGATCCAACCGAAGGCGATGTAGACGGCAACAGCAAAGGATTGGACATCGCCGTGGGGCGCATGATTGCCAACTCCAGTGCACAAGCTGATGAATTAGTGACCAAAGTAATTGACTACCACGACCCCAAATCATATGGCAATTGGCGCAATAATTTTGTAGTAATAGCCGATGACGCTGATGTAGTGCAAGACGCTTCTTTGCAAACGCGCATGAACAATTTGGCCGACACCATTGTGAACGAAAAACCGTTTATGAACCCGAAAAAAATCCTCTTGGATGCCTATGTTCAAGAAACTGCTTCTGGCGGAAGCCGTTACCCAAAAGCACGGGAAGATTTTTTCAATTGGTTTGAAAAAGGAGCTTTAGTGTTTAATTATTTAGGACACGGTGGCGAAGACGGACTCACGCAAGAACGCGTTTGGGAAAAAACCGACAGCCAAAACCTAACCAATAAATACAAGTATCCGTTATTCATTACCATTACCTGTCAATTTTCCCGTTTTGACAATCCGTATCGACCCACAGCGGGTGAATACACCTATTGGAATCCAAGTGGCGGGGCGATTTCAATGATTACCACCATTCGAGAAATTGGTCAAATTACCGGAGAAACCTTTAACGATATTTTATCGGAATATTTGTTTGCCTACGGAACCAACCAATACACCTCGATTGCCGAAGCGCTTCGATTGGCCAAAAACGACCCGCAAGCACAGTCGACTCGTGTGGTATTTTATTTGGGAGATCCGGCCTTATTCTTGGCTATTCCCAAACCAAAAATTGTGTTGACCAAAGTAAACGACCAACCCATTTCGGGCTCAATTGACGACTTCAAATCATTGGCATACGTAAAATTGAACGGCGAAATTGTAGACGAAAACAACGCTATTCAAACCAATTATACCGGCGGTTTGGGCGTGCAAATATTTGACAAAGAAATTATTCGCAGCACCTACAACAACGACGGAAACAGCCCCGTTTTGGCATTCAAAACCTTGGGTGAAACTATTTTTCGCGGAAATGCTACAATTACCAATGGCCAGTTTGAATTTGGCTTTGTCGTGCCGCGTGATATAGCAATTCCGGTGGGGAATGGCCGCATTAGTTTTTACAGCAAGAAAGAAGCGGCTACACTAGACAATACGGGCTACAACACCGAAATCAAAATTGGCGGAATCAACGCCAATGCGACGGCCGATAATATAGCACCACAAGTAAAATTATACATGAACGACCAGAGTTTCGTAAACGGCGGAATCACCAATAATTCTCCTTTATTTTTAGTGTATTTGGAAGATGAAAATGGAATCAATACTGCCAGTGGAATTGGGCATGACATTATTGCCATTCTCGACGGAAACGAAAGCAATCCCTACAAACTCAACGACTACTACGAAACCGAATTAGACAACTACAAGAAAGGTAAAATCAAGTTTCCCTTTCGAAATTTAGCTGTTGGATTACACACATTAACATTTAAAGCTTGGGACGTATACAATAATTTAGTGACTTCGGAGTTACAGTTTGTGGTAACGAGTAGCGAATCGATTACCCTGTCCAATGTGTTGAATTACCCCAACCCGTTTGTGAATTACACCGAGTTTTGGTTCACCCACAACCGACCGTTTGAACCGCTCGAAGTGCAGGTGCAAGTACTCACGATAACCGGGAAAATTGTGTGGACCAAAAACCAAACGATTACCACCGAAGGATTCCTTTCTCGCGAGATCAGTTGGGACGGCCGAGATGATTTTGGAGACAAAATTGGGAAAGGTGTTTACATCTATAAATTAACCGTAAAATCAACCATTACGGGCAGCAAAACAGAAAAATACGAGAAACTTGTTATCCTTTAATAAAATACTATATTTGTTCCTCTTTATAAATTTACAATGAGAAAAATTTCAACCTTATTATTTTGTGTTTTGATTCATCAGATTTCTTTTGCACAAGAAAATGTAATAACCACGGCCGTTCCCTTTCTTTTAGTTTCTGGTGATGCCCGTTCAGCCGGTATGGGCGATAACGGTGTAGCCACTACATCCGACGCCTTTTCCCAACAATACAATCCGGCAAAATATGCGTTTTCACAAGACAAACAAGGTTTTTCTGCCAGTTATACGCCCTACTTAACCCAACTAGTAAATGACATTTCTTTAGGCCAAGTTACGTATTTCAATAAATACAATGAACGAAGTGCGGTAGGTGCTAGTTTGCGTTACTTCAGTTTGGGAGAGATACAATTAACAAATATGAATGGCGAAGATCAAGGCATCATTAAGCCCAGCGAAATGGCTTTGGATATTTCTTATTCCTTGAAATTGAGCGATCGGTTTGCTATGGCAGTAGCTGGTCGATTCATTAGCTCCAATCTACGTTTTCAAGATAGCAACCAAGATAGTGGAGGCGCAACAAGCTATGCCGTAGATGTAGCTGCCTTCTACCAATCGGAAGAAATGGCCTTTGCCGATTTTAACGGCCGTTTGCGATTTGGGATGAATATGCAAAATTTAGGCCCAAAAATTAATTATGACCTAGCTAAAACAGACGAAAATTCAAATTTTTTACCTTCCAACTTAAAAATTGGCTCGGGCTTTGATTTTATTTTAGATGATTTTAATAAAGTATCGTTGAATGTAGAATTTGCCAAATTATTAGTTCCTACACCAAATCCTGACCCAACTAAATCAGCAACTGAAAATGCAGCAGAATATAACAAAATTGGCTGGTCTGAAGGTTTATTTAAATCATTTAATGATGCACCAGGTGGCAATAGTGAAGAATTTAAAGAAATAACCTATGCTGTTGGCTCAGAATATACCTACCAAGATTCCTTTGCTTTTCGTTTGGGATACTTTCATGAAAGCCCAGCCAAAGGAGCGCGTAAATTTTACACCTTGGGTGCAGGCTTCAAATACAATGTAGTAAAAATTGACATGTCTTATTTATTCTCTGCATCTAAAGTAAATAACCCATTAGAAAATACGTTGCGATTTTCACTGACCTTTAATTTTGGTGATAAATACGATGATTTATAGAAAAAATAAATAAAAAATAATGAATCCAAATTTCGACAGAAGTTTGGATTTTTTTTCCCCCATAATGTTTCATACTTATTTTTTTGATCATGAAAAAAATTACTGTTACCACCGAACTTCAAGTATTTGATTCCTTAGATGGGGTGCCAGCCGACATTAATGATTTGATGCAGCAAGCTATAGCGGTTAGAAAAAAGGCTTATGCGCCTTATTCTAAATTTCGCGTTGGGGCAGCGCTGTTACTAGACAACGTGTCACCTATTCCGACCTGTGGTTCTTGCAGACAATCTATTGCCGCGTATGAAATTAAGCCAAAACTGCCTATTGAAATCTATTTTATGGGTGAATCGGGTGCGGTGTACCGGTCAGAATCATTAGATAATTTATTGCCGTTTAGCTTCGACAAAAACTTCCTATAAAAAGACTAAAAACTAGGGTATAAATTTTAGTTGTTTAAAGTAATATCTTATTTTTGCGTCCACCATTCAGGACCGCAAATTAAGCTGTGAGGAAACTATTTTGCGTTATAGTGAGTATTTTAAACACTTAACAATTAGAAAAGAACATTCCAATGAAAGAAGTTACAAAAGACGTTTATTTAAAGTGGTACGAAGACATGCTGCTTTGGAGAAAATTTGAGGACAAACTTGCAGCCTTGTACATTCAACAAAAGGTCCGTGGTTTCCTTCACTTATACAACGGTCAAGAAGCAGTACTAGCAGGTGCCTTGCATGCCATGGATTTATCCAAAGACAAAATGATTACGGCCTATAGAAATCACGTGCAACCAATCGGTATGGGCGTAGATCCTAAAGCAGTTATGGCTGAATTATTGGGAAAAGTAACCGGAACATCTAAAGGAATGGGAGGTTCGATGCACATTTTCTCGAAAGAAAAAGGATTTTATGGCGGTCACGGAATTGTTGGGGCGCAAATCCCAGTAGGAGCCGGAATTGCCTTTGGTGATAAATATTTTGGTCGTGATGGAGTTACCCTTACTTATTTTGGTGACGGAGCGGCGCGTCAAGGATCCTTACACGAAGCTTTTAATATGGCGATGTTGTGGAAATTACCCGTAGTGTTTATTGTAGAAAACAATGGATACGCCATGGGAACTTCCGTAGAACGCACCGCCAATCATACCGATATTTGGAAACTTGGTTTGGGCTACGAAATGCCTTGTGGACCTGTAGACGGAATGAATCCGGTAAAAGTAGCCGAAGCCATGCACGAAGCGATTGAACGCGCGCGCCGTGGAGATGGACCTACTTTCCTAGAAATGAAAACCTACCGGTACCGCGGACACTCAATGTCAGATGCGCAATTGTACCGCTCGAAAGAAGAGGTAGATGAATACCGCAAAATTGACCCAATTACCCAAGTTTTAGACATCATCAAAGCAGAAAAATATGCTACTGAAGCAGAAATCGAAGCGATTGACGAACGCGTAAAAGACTTGGTAGAAGAATGCGCTACCTTTGCCGAAGAATCTGATTTCCCACCGGTGCAACAATTGTATGACGTGGTGTACGAACAAGAAAATTATCCATTTATTCCTCATAAACTATAACGAATATGGCAAAAATTATCACGATGCCACGCTTAAGTGATACAATGACCGAAGGCGGTGTAGCAAAATGGCTTAAGAAAGTGGGTGACTCTATAAAAGAAGGCGATATCTTGGCCGAAATCGAAACCGACAAAGCCACCATGGAATTTGAATCGTTCAATTCGGGTACTTTATTGCACATTGGCATACACGAAGGAGAAACCGCTCCTATTGATTCCTTACTCGCCATTATTGGTGCAGCAGGCGAAGATATATCAGGAATGATTTCAGGTGCTGGAACAGAAGCTAAAGATGAAAACACAATAGCTCCATTAGCTGAAAAAAAACCGACAACCGATAACCGACAACCGACAACAGCCGCTTTGCCTAAAGGAGTTGTAGTAGTAACCATGCCACGTTTGAGCGACACCATGACCGAAGGGACGGTAGCCACTTGGTTGAAAAAAATAGGCGATACCGTTGCAGAAGGCGATATACTTGCCGAAATCGAAACCGACAAAGCCACCATGGAATTTGAGTCGTTTCAATCAGGAACACTTTTATACATTGGCATTCAAGCCGGTGAATCGGCACTAATTGATAGCGTTTTAGCGATCATTGGGCCTGCTGGAACTGACATTAGTGGCATAGCAGAAAACTACGCGAAAGGCGGGGCTGCTCCTGCAGCAACTCCAATAGCAGAAGCTCAAACCATTGCTGCACCTGCTGCAGTTGCCAGTGTATCCTCAGATGCGAGTAGAATTTTTGCCTCTCCATTGGCCAAGAAAATCGCAGCCGAAAAAGGCATCCAATTGAGCCAAGTAAAAGGTTCTGGCGAAAATGGCCGTATTACCAAAACCGATATCGAGAATTACAGTCCGTCGGCTGCATCAGCTAGCACAACTTCAGACCACATGGCTGAATCAACTAGTCCCGCAGTAAAACCTTTTGTACCGGCTGGAGAAAATTATACCGAAGAAATCAAGAACTCACAAATGCGCAAGATAATTGCCAAACGCCTTTCTGAATCGATCTTTACTGCGCCGCACTTCTATTTAAACATTGAGGTACGCATGGACGAAGCCATGAAATCTAGAGCAATCATCAATACCGTTCCAGACACCAAAGTTTCCTTCAACGACATGGTAATTAAAGCTTGTGCCATGGCGCTCAAAAAACACCCTAAAGTCAATTCGCAATGGCGTGAAGATTCCATCCTGATTAATCACCATGTGAATGTTGGAGTAGCTGTAGCAGTAGAAGATGGCTTAGTAGTACCCGTATTACGTTATACCGATCAAATGAGCTTGTCTCAAATTGGCGCCAATGTAAAAGACGTAGCCGGTAGAGCCAAAAGCAAAAAATTGCAACCCAACGAAATGGAAGGAAGTACCTTTACGGTTTCTAATTTAGGTATGTTTGGCATCACCGAATTTACTTCGATCATCAACCAACCCAATTCCGCTATTTTGTCTGTTGGGGCAATTGTAGAGAAACCGGTAGTTTCTAATGGTCAAATTGTAGTGGGCAACACCATGAAACTAACTTTGGCTTGCGATCACCGTACGATTGATGGCGCAACTGGTGCTCAGTTTTTACAAACACTCAAAACCTTTATGGAAAACCCAGTGACCATGCTGGCGTAACAATTACCATAACAAATAACAAATCCCAATTGGTTTACCCGTTGGGATTTTTTTTGGGCATTCCCCTCGAGAGATATACTCATTCAAGATTGAAACCATTGTAATCTCTCGGGTCGGGCCCTTTGCATCAAGTCCTCGCCGCTTCGTTGCACTGCGTGGCTGTGGGCTTTTCGCTGCGGTCCCTAATGCGGGGGGAGGTGGTAGGTGTTAGGTAGTAGGTGTTAGGTTGTGGGTGTTAGGTTTTATTCTCGGAACAATCTATCATCGCCAAGTCTCACGTCTTAGCTTTTAGCTGTTGTTCGTGTACTTCAACAACTCCCCTCTCGAGAGGGGCTGGGGGTGTGTTTTTATAAGTTGTAAGTTTTGGGTTGTCAGTTGTGAGTTGACAGTTGACAGTTAACAGCTATAAGTTTACAGCACCCTGCAGTTCTTAGAACACATCCCGAAGTCTCGGGACGCGAAGACGCAATGAGATCCTTTACAAACAGATAATTAAAATCGACCCCTGCGGGGTTAAATTATCAAAGGGTCAAAGAGTCAAAGGGTCTAATCCCTGAGGCAGCGAACTGAAAAACCGAACTCCTTACCGTAGTAGTTTCTGACTGCGCCACCAAAGCCGTAATACAGGCCGCGGGTC
>JAPLEX010000044.1:0-1673 GCA_026390995.1 Flavobacterium sp. | reverse complement strand
GGGTCCAAGCATCTGCCGTATCGCTCTCTGACGAACCCCACCAGCTGCCGTTGCCGCCAACGTCGTAGAATGTACCATTGCCGTGGCACCAACCTCCCGGAAGACCTGTAATGCCTGATGCATTGGTGGCGTCTAGATTGGGGCTTATACAAAGCGATGTGCCCGTTGCTTTCATTTTGCCACCCGCTATACTTTCACCTCCCAAACAGTCTGTTAGCTGAGTCCATTCCCCATCTGTAGGTACATGCCAACCCGTTGGTGCTAGTTTCTTTCTAAGAGCAGGATTATTGGCTGATGCGGCATCATATATACCAACTACAGCATACCAATTGTATAACTTTCCAAAGGTCGTGCCGTTGGACGTTGTGTTGCTATAATAACACCATGCTCCAGTGGTTAGATTTGCCCAAGCGGTGGGGTCAGTTACTTGGGGTATTGGTGTTCCATCGCTGTATTTTGAAACATTCAAGTTATTTTTAGTCCAAGTTTGGTTGCATATGGTTACCGATTGGTAAACATATCCATCAATATCGGTTACATTCGGGCCAGGCACATTGATAGCTGTAGAATTTTGCAAAGTAGTAAAGGTAATTTCGTTGCCGTAAGCCGTTCCTGCACTATTGGTGGCATAGGCACGCACGTGGTAATCCCAGTTGGGGTTTAAGCCTGAAATAGTACTCGGAAATGTGCCAATTCCAGAACCATCTGAGGTTTGGGTGGGTAAATCTATAGTTGGATTAGGTAAGTTACTCCATACTATACCACGAGCAGTTATTGGAGCACCACCATCACTTGTAATGGTTCCACCGGTGGCAGCAGCAGTTGTAGTAATGCCGCTTACAGCAGTAGTAGTAAGTGTAGCAAGTGTCACAGCCGTGGGAATTGTAACCGTAATTGGGTTGGAGTAACCTAAAGAGGGCCCAACAGAATTATAGGAATAAACACGGTACGTATAGGTTGAGCCTGCCGTTACTGCGGCATCAGTATAGGTTTCAATATCGGTGGCTACTGAGGCAAAATTTATGGCCCAACTTCCTGTGCCTTCTTTGCGGTCTATTTTAAATCCTGACTCGTTCGTGGAACTATCATTCCAATTTAATTTAACTTGGTTGTTTACTATTTCACCTGTCAAATTTGTAGGCACTATAGGAATTACAGTGGTAGTTGAATTGCCATTGCCATCAGAACTCGTAGAGCAACCAAAAATTAAAACCACCAATATGGCTATACTAAATTGTAGTAATGTATTTTTCATGATTTGAGATTTTTAATTCAAAAGATAATAATGCAAGTTTACAACTATATTCTGCAACTGCAATTCAGTTTTATTATTCTTTGTGTCTTGGCGTCCCGAGACTTCGGGATGGCGAGAATATTGTTAATCAAACTTGTTTTGCCGCACTAATAAAAAAAAGAACCCCCAGCTTTTTCAAGCTGGGGGTTCAATAAAGACCCGAGTCCCGAAGCTTCGGGACGAACTGGCGAAGCAAAGGCGACATTTGATAGTAAGAGGAGGAAGCCCTGTGGGCTTCAGGTATTTTAAAAAAAAACCCCCAGCTTTTTCAAGCTGGGGGTTCAATAAAAAAAGGCGACGACACGAGCCTTGCGACTGCGCCGCACCAATAAAAAAACCCCAATCTTTTCAGATTGGGGTTCCATAAAAAAAGGCGACG
>JAPLEX010000042.1 GCA_026390995.1 Flavobacterium sp. | reverse complement strand
TTGACTGTTTCGATCACCTGATCACGGTCGTGCACCAAAACCAACGCCCGTGTACTTTCACCATGGGCTTTGTCCAGGCGTTGTAATACGTGCAATACAAGGGTAGTTGTTTTTCCCGAAGCCGGTCCCGACTGCACCACCGCATCTACGCCACTTTTAATGGTTGAATAGGTTTCTAGTTGCATGTCATTGGCTTCGGTCAACCCATTTTCGATGAGCGCTTGTTGCAGTTGAGGATGTATTTTTTTTAAATTCATTTTGGTAAATGGAGAGGGTAAACTACTCGTTAATATTTATTTTGCCGCAAAAAGCGTTACGTCGTAAGCAGATATTTCAGCTCCTCCTAAAATGATTAATCGCTCTACTACATTGCGGAGTTCTCGGATATTTCCGGTCCAATCATACTCTTGAAGCAATTCGATAGCCGCAGCGGTAAATACCTTGGGTGCATTGCCTTGTTCTTGGGCAATCTTGGCTGCAAAATGTGAAACCAGCAAAGGAATATCGTCTCGGCGGTCATTGAGCGTGGGAACGGGAATGAGAATCACAGCCAAACGGTGATACAAATCTTCGCGGAAGCGGCCGGCTTCAATTTCTTTTTTCAAGTCTTTATTCGTTGCCGCGACCACACGTACATTGACGCGGATGTCTTTGTCGGCGCCTACACGAGTAATCATGCTTTCTTGCAAGGCACGCAATACTTTGGCTTGGGCCGATAAACTCATGTCGCCAATTTCATCCAAGAATAAAGTGCCGCCATCAGCCGCTTCAAATTTACCGGCACGGTCTCTTACAGCCGAGGTAAAGGCGCCTTTTACGTGGCCAAACAATTCGCTTTCGATTAATTCTGAAGGAATGGCTGCACAATTCACTTCAATCAGCGGAGCAGAGGATCGCTCGCTTTGTTCGTGCAACTGACGAGCCACTAACTCTTTTCCTGTTCCATTGGCGCCCGTTATCAATACACGAGCCTCGGTAGGTGCCACTTTGGCAATGATGTTTTTTATATTATCTATGGGTGCCGAAAAGCCAATCATTTCGTGTTGTTGGCTCACCATTTTTTTCAAAATCGTGTTTTCGACTACCAATTGTTTTTTGTCGAGCGCGTTGCGCACCGTATTCAATAATCGATTTAAATCGGGGGGTTTTGAGATGTAATCAAAGGCGCCCATGCGCATGGTTTGAATGGCCGCTTCCATATCGCCGTGGCCAGAAATCATGACCATGGGAATCTCGGGTTTTATTTTTTTGACGGCATCCAACACCTCTACTCCATCCATCTTGGGCATCTTGATGTCGCACAAAATCAAATCATAGTCGGACGCCTTTACTTTTTCGAGTCCTTCCAACCCATTGGCGGCTTCCTCGACCAAGTAGGCGCTGCTTTCTTCCGAGAGAATTTTCGTCAATACTCTGCGGATTGCGGCTTCGTCTTCTATGATTAATATTTTACTCATTGCATTATTAGTATTTCAACCAACGGTATAACTCTTTCCATGTTGGTTTTTTGCCGTACATTAATATGCCGATGCGGTAAATCTTGGCTGCAAACCAAACCACCAAAAAGAAGGTCGCAAACAAAATAGCCATCGACAACACGATTTGCCAAGTGGGTACACCAAACGGAATACGCATGAGCATCACGATGGGCGATGTCAGGGGAATCATAGAAAATACCGTGGCAATGGTGCCGTTGGGATCGTTCATCACCGTAAAAAATCCAATGTATACTCCCAAAATCAAGGGCATGATGATCGGCAATAAAAATTGTTGCGAATCGGTTTCGTTGTCAACGGCAGCACCAATAGCCGCATAAAACGAACTGTATAGAAAATAACCGCCAATAAAATAGACCACAAAGGAAATCAATATGGTGGCAATGGGCAGATTCCACAATTCTTGGATGTATTGGAAAACGGAAGAACTCATTTCGTGTTGGGCCGTTTGCATCAACTCGGGAGATAATCCGGGCGTTGCCGTAGCTTGGGTGCCAAAAAACACCGAGGAAAGCGTGAGGAAAGTAAAACCTAAAATGGCCCAGATGATGAATTGCAACACACCGGCCAAAGAAGTCCCGATGATTTTTCCCATCATCAATTGAAATGGTTTGACCGAAGAAATGATGATTTCAATGATGCGGTTGGTTTTTTCTTCAATCACCGAACGCATCACCATGTTGCCGTAGATTACAATAAACATCATAATCAAGTACCCGAACGCGCCGCCAATGGCAATTTTGATTTCGTTTAAGCCCTTAACCGTTGATTCTCCCGTGGCTTTAGCAACGCCTATTGAAACGTCGGCGGTAGCCTTTTTGATGGCCAGGGTGTCTAAGTTTGCTTTTTGAAAATTGAGTTGGGTGAGTCGATGGGATAGCACCGATTCCATGTCGGACAAAAAGGAAATACTTGGGCTGTCATTGGACAAAAACTGGATTTGATTTTCGTGCATCCCGTTTTTTACGGCTGCCGGAATGACCAACACGCCTTCGAATTGTTCGCTCACCACACTGTCTTTGACTACGGACAAATTGGTGTTGGACAAATTGACATAGCGGTACTCTTCGTTGTTTTTAAAATCGGCAGCAAATAAACCCGAGGCATCGTGAATGGCAATGGTTTTTACTTCTGACTTAATGGAACTCAAATAGCCCACAAAAGCCGCAATCCCTACAAACAACAACGGACTTAAAAAAGTCATCACAATAAAGGACTTGTTGCGCACCTTGGCCAAAAATTCCCGTTGAATAATTAGTAATATAATGTTCATAGCTGGGCTTAGTTCGTTTGTACAGTTTGGATAAAAATATCGTTGACGCTGGGTATTTTTTCTACAAAATGGGTAACCTGTCCGCGTTGGGTGAGTGCGTGCAACAGTTCATTGGACGAGGCATTATTCAGTTGAATTTGCAATTGCAATTCGTTATTCAAGGATTTAAATTGGGTGGGTTGCACACCAAAATGTTGTTTTAATTCAGCCAACAATGCTTCTGACTGATCGGTCAAAATGCCTACCTCGTAATTGTGGGTACGAAATTGACGTTTGATGTCTTGCAAAGGCCCTTCGAGTAATTTATTGGATTTGTGGATCAAGGCGATATCGTCGCACAATTCCTCCACCGATTCCATGCGGTGTGTAGAGAAAATTATCGTAGATCCTTTTTTCTTGAGTTCCAAAATTTCATCCTTGATCAAATTGGCATTCACCGGATCAAAACCAGAAAAAGGTTCGTCAAAAATTAATAATTTGGGTTGGTGCAACACGCAGACCACAAATTGAATTTTTTGGGCCATTCCTTTGGAGAGCTCTTGGATCTTCTTGTCCCACCAGCCTCGTATTTCTAAACGATCAAACCAATACTCCAATTGCACTTTGGCTTCGGCTTTAGAAAGACCTTTCATTTGGGCCAAATACAAACATTGTTCGCCCACTTTCATGGTTTTGTACAAACCGCGTTCTTCGGGCAAATACCCAATCTGTTGCACGTGTTTGGGTTGCAACGGCTCGCCGTCCAAAATCACTTCGCCGCTATCGGGCATGGTAATTTGATTGATGATGCGAATGAGTGAGGTTTTCCCGGCACCATTTGGGCCCAATAAACCATAAATGCTCCCTTTGGGCACCTGCAGCGAAACGCCGTTTAAGGCCACATAATCGCCATATTGCTTGTGCACCTTTTTAACTTCAACTATGTTTTTCATGGGTCTATTTTGAAAGGCGTAAAAATACACAAATCGCCGCGAAACGCAGCATTTTAACACAAAAAAAGCCCTCTCTAAAAAAAGAAGGGCTTGGGTATTTTGGGACTTGATTTCCTTATGAAAACATGTCTTTTACTTTTTCAAAAAACGACTTGTCTGACTTTTCTGGATTGGGTGTAAAATGTTCATCCGTGAGGTTTTTTTCAAAAAACTCTTTTTGCTCTTTGGACAAGGTTTTGGGCGTCCACACATTTACATGCACCAACAAATCGCCGGTTCCGTAGCTGTTTACGCTGGGAATTCCTTTGCCTTTTAATCGCAAAATTTTACCCGATTGAATTCCTTCTTCGAGTTTGATGCGTACTTTGCCATTTACCGCTTCGATTTCTTTGGAAACGCCCAAAACGGCTTCAGGCAAACTGATGTATAAATCGTAGTGTAAATTTTCGCCTTCTCGTTTCAAGAATTCATGCTCAACTTCTTCGATGGCTACAATTAAATCGCCGGGGATACCATTGCCTGGTGCATCGTTTCCTTTGTTGGATACTTTGAGTTGCATGCCATCTATTACTCCTGCTGGAATTTTGATCGATACGGTTTCGTCTTCCAAAATCATTCCTTGCGCATCGGCATTGGCTGGTTTTTTATCAATCGATTGACCGGCACCGCCACAAGTTGGACAAGTGGAAGCCGATTGCATTCTACCCAAAATCGTATTGGTTACGCGCATCACTTGGCCTTGGCCATTACAAGTCCCGCAGGTTTTGTAACTCACGCCTTGGGCTTGGATTTTGCGTTTCACTTTTACTTTTTTCTCTACGCCGTTGGCAATTTCTTCTAGCGTCAATTTGACTTTGATGCGCAAGTTGCTTCCTTTTACGCGACGTTGGCCTCCGCCACCACCAAATCCGCCAAAACCACCAAATCCGCCGCCGCCAAAAATGTCGCCAAATTGGCTGAAAATGTCATCCATATTCATGCCACCACCACCATATCCGCCGCCACCGCCTTCAAAGGCTTGGTGACCGTATTGGTCGTACTTGGCTTTTTTATTGGGGTCGTTCAATACTTCGTAGGCCTCAGCCGCTTTTTTGAAGTTTTCTTCGGCCTCTTTGTTGCCAGGGTTTTTATCGGGATGGAACTCAATCGCTTTTTTTCGGTAGGCCTTTTTGATTTCGGCCTCGTTTGCTGATTTGGTTATTCCTAAAATTTCGTAGAAATCTTTTTTCATTTTTTTTGGTTTTTAATGGCCGATAACCACTTTGGGAAAACGAATAATTTTATCGCCCAATTTGTATCCTTTTTCGATCACATCCACCACTTTTCCTTTCAAATTGGGAGCTGGCGCTGGAATTTGGGTTATGGCTTCGGCATAATCGGCGTCAAAAATATCACCCGTTTTGATGGCTACTTCTTCCAATCCTTTGGAAACCAGGGTTGATTTTAATTTTTCGTGAATCAACTCAACGCCTTTTAACAATACATCGTCATCTGTCTTCTTAATTTCTGTCATGGCACGATCAAAATCATCCAAAACCGGAAGTAAAGACTGCAACACATCTTGATTGGCAGTTTTGAACAACTCGATGCGTTCTTTGGCGTTGCGGCGTTTAAAATTTTCAAACTCGGCAAATAAACGCAAGTGCTTGTCTTTTTCGCTAGCTAAATCTTCTTGTAATTGTTGTTCTGGCGTTAGGGCATCGGCTGATGCTATGCCTTCTTCATGCGGATGCTCTGTGTGTGTTGAATCTACCACTTCTTCGTTGTCGTTTTTCTCCGTAGTCATGTTGAACGTATCTTTAAATCGTTTTTTAAACATTTATTTTTTCGCTTATGGATTGCAAAAGTATTGCCATTTCTTAAAAAATGTCAAATTGTCATCTTTTTATTTTTGAAGCTATACCCTAAAAATAAACTTAAATAAAAAATCCCCACCTTAGTGGGAATATAAAATATATGTTTAGTTATTGTTATTTAATTTATATTTAAAAAATTATTTACCGACATCTCAACGAGTACTTCAATAAACTTCAAAATTTCGATTATTTCCTCATCTGTAAGTTTCTTGTCCCTGCTTTTATTTAGGATTTTTTTTGCCTTTTTGAATTCCATTCAATTAAAAATTATTAGTTCTTAGTTATAATCTGAACTTTATAATGTACTATTAATAATAAAATCTCTTTTGGTTAGTGTTAAGAAAACTTAAAGCGGAAACAATATATGTCGGTGTCATTGTAAATCGTCAGCAAAAAGTGGACTGATTTAGTTCAAAACTAATAGTTCAAAACTAATAGAGTATACTTAAAATCAATAAATTTGAATTATTAACTAAATAATTTCTTAGCAAAATTCTAATTTAGTTTGAAGACGTACAACTAAACATTTGAGTTTGAGCGTTAAGTCAATCATTTCTTTTTATCTTTCTTTTAATATATTCAGTTGGTTTATATTTAACCTCAATTAAACGCTTTAGAATAGGGTTTACTTTATCTTACCAATACTTATTATAAAATTCATTTTCTGTTGATTGTACTTCGCCTATATCGCTTAATAAACACATTTCATTCTTTTATAAATAAAAAAACCATTAATATATTTCTCAATATTAATGGTTCTTTACTCAAAAAAGTTTTTATGGGGAAATAAACAAAAAGTTTTTATCTTCAAACTTTATTACATAAAAAAAGGAGTGAAAAATCACTCCTTAATAATTATTTTATTTTAAAATGTAAAACTACTATTTGATAATGATTAATATGTTTACGAATAGTTAATCACATTTTGCTTTTACTACTTTAAGAGCATTTATTCTTTGTTTTTCTTTATATTTTAATGCGTCAGCAAAATCCATCTCTTTAATATCTTCGTTCAATTCAGTAAACTTATCAGCACAATCATTTACTTTACTTTGATATTCGTCAGCAGCATTTGGTCCAACACTCATTTGTATTCTAAATTGTTCTTTAAAACCTGAGTTAACCTCAGTTGTCAAAACATCAACACAATCACATGCAGATGGACCACAACTAATTAAAGTTGTTGTAGAAATAATTCCAATAATTATTAACTTTTTCATTGTTTTTTAATTTATGTTTTTCAAATATAGTAACAAATTTAAACATTTTATATTCCACTACAAATAACTTCTCGTCATATTGAATAAACTACCATCATACCTGTAAATCGTCAGCGAAAAGTGGACTGATTTAGTTCAAAACTAAGAGAGTATACTTAAAATCAATAAATTTGAATTATTAACTAAATAATTTCTTAGCAAAATTCTAATTTAGTTTGAAAACGTACAGGTGTCATATTTTCTTGTTTTTTTGATAAAATAATTAAATTGATACAACTTGATAATATTAGAATGAGGTCTACCCCTCCTTAACTCCCCTCTATAAAATGATTCTTAAGTATCCCCCGACACTTCCCCCTTAAAAAGTATTTAACCCCCATTAATAACCCATATAGCGTTTTTGAATTTTTGCCAAATTTTTGCCGAAAAAGTACTTTAACGTATAGATATAGGACTGTAAATGTTTCTTATTTAGAGTATGAGCTAAAATCATAAATAAAATAAAAAATGGAAGCCATTACAATCGATAAC
>JAPLEX010000010.1:45434-54382 GCA_026390995.1 Flavobacterium sp. | reverse complement strand
GAAAACTCGATTGGCTTGGTCATCGAACGCAAACGGGCAGGCAAAGGCTTCACCGATGGTTTGTTGTGGCATTGCGAAAATTGCAACCATAAATTGTATGAAGTCTATTTTGAATTGCACAACATCGAAAAAGATTTCTTGCCTCATTTCACCCACTTTTACAACAGCCAAGAATTGAGAACGTGTAGCGAATGTGGAACCGAAATGCCCACCGATCCAAGATACACCAAACCTTAAATTAAAACGAAACAAGACGATAAGATGAATACACAAGCAGACCAATTTGGCATGAAAGCAGCTTTGGCGCAATTGGGCGTAAAAGACATAAACGAAGGCACATCAACCGGCCAACATCAATTTTCAAACGGAACACTTTTAGAAAGTTATTCGCCAGTAGATGGCCAATTAATAGGAAAAGTAAAACAGTCTACACCCGAAGATTACGAGCGCGCCATGCAAGCCGCTACCGCAGCTTTTAAAACCTTCAAAATGATGCCGGCTCCGCAACGCGGGGAATTGGTGCGTCAGTTTGGCGATAAATTACGCAAGCACAAAGAAGCCTTGGGCAAATTGGTTTCCTACGAAATGGGAAAATCCTTGCAAGAAGGCTATGGCGAAGTGCAAGAAATGATTGACATCTGCGATTTTGCCGTAGGCTTGTCTCGTCAGTTGCACGGACTCACGATGCATTCAGAACGCCCGGGTCACCGCATGTATGAGCAATACCATTCGTTGGGCGTAGTGGGAATTATTTCAGCTTTTAACTTCCCCGTAGCCGTTTGGTCTTGGAACACCGCCTTGGCTTGGATTGCCGGCGATGTGTGCATCTGGAAACCTTCAGAAAAAACACCACTTTGCGGAATCGCTTGTCAAAACATTATTGCTGAGGTACTCAAAGAAAACAACATGCCCGAAGGGATTTCTTGTTTGATCAATGGCGATTACAAAATAGGCGAATTGATGACTGCCGATACCCGAGTGCCTTTGGTATCAGCCACAGGATCAACGCGCATGGGTAAACTAGTTGCGCAAGCGGTTGCCGGCAGATTGGGTAGATCTTTATTAGAATTGGGCGGAAACAACGCCATCATTGTTACTCCCGATGCCGACATCAAAATGACCGTAATTGGCGCTGTTTTTGGCGCCGTGGGAACCGCAGGACAACGTTGTACCTCAACCCGTCGATTGATTATACACGAAAGTATTTACGACAAAGTGCGCGATGCCATTGTGGGTGCATATGGCCAATTGCGCATCGGAAACCCTTTGGATCAGCACAACCACGTCGGTCCGCTGATTGATGTGCAAGCGGTAGAAGCCTACCAACGTGCTTTGGATCAAGTCGTGGCCGAAGGCGGAAAATTAATTGTGCCGGGAGGCGTATTGAGTGGCGCCGGTTACGAAAGCGGTTGTTATGTAAAACCGGCGATTGCCGAAGCCCAAAATCACTTCCAAATTGTACAACACGAAACCTTTGCCCCGGTTTTATACCTGTTAAAATACAGCGGAGACGTGACCCAAGCCATCGAGATTCAAAATGGAGTGGCCCAGGGTTTATCCTCGGCGATCATGACCAACAACTTGAGAGAAGCCGAAGCCTTCTTGTCGGTTGCGGGTTCTGATTGTGGAATTGCCAATGTAAATATTGGTACCTCAGGTGCCGAAATTGGTGGCGCATTTGGTGGCGAAAAAGAAACCGGCGGCGGTCGCGAATCGGGCTCTGATGCTTGGAAAGTTTACATGCGTCGTCAAACCAATACCATCAATTATACTACCAGTTTACCCTTGGCGCAAGGCATTAAATTTGATTTATAAAATAGGATGAAAAAAGTACTGCTGTTGTGTTGTTGCTTGCCTTTTCTCACGGCATCGACTTGTGAAGATTCACCACAAGACACTATTTATTGCACCACCGAAGCCCGCGCTGGGCTCAATGTGCAAGTGCAATTGA
Source organism: Flavobacterium sp. (assembly GCA_026390995.1). Taxonomy (GTDB): domain Bacteria; phylum Bacteroidota; class Bacteroidia; order Flavobacteriales; family Flavobacteriaceae; genus Flavobacterium. The sequence continues at coordinate 52,431 of JAPLEX010000010.1, read as the reverse complement.
ACAGCAGCAGTACTTTAGAAACCACCGGCATTAGCGTAGTCGCCACCGAAGGCAGCTATGTTGAGCCGCTTGAATTTTACCAAGGCAGTACCGTTTTCTCGGGTGCCTACGAACGTCAAGGCACCTATGTTATTTCGGTTTCAAAAGACGGGTACATTCCCTATGCCTCGGCACCTATCACGGTCACGGCCGACGAATGCCACGTAATTCCACAAACCTTAGTAGTCAATTTGATTCCCCAGTAAAGGGGTTGATTTTTTCAGCCCATAACCCTTCTATATTCAACCCATGAAAACCATCCTCATTACAGGAGCTACCAGTGGAATTGGCCGAGCTACGGCAAGATTATTAGCCAAAAACCAATTTAAATTAGTGCTTTGCGGACGAAGAAAAGACCGATTGGAGGCCTTGCAACAGGAGTTGTCTGCCCATACGCAAGTGCATACCCTCTGCTTTGACGTGCGCGACAATGCAGCCGTTGTTGAAGCGATAGTTTCTTTGCCAACCCCTTTTAACCAGATAGATATCCTATTAAATAATGCTGGAAACGCGCATGGCCTTGATCCGATTCAAACGGGAAGCATCGCCGATTGGGACGCCATGATTGACATCAACCTGAAAGGCTTGTTGTATGTTTCAAAGGCCATTATCCCGCAGATGATAGAGAGACGAGCCGGTCACATTATTCACATCGGCTCCACCGCAGGTAAAGAAATCTACCCCAACGGCAACGTCTATTGCGCGACCAAACACGCAGTCGAAGCGTTAAATCATGCCATGCGCATGGATTTAAATCCCTTCGGCATAAAAGTGGGCGCCATTCATCCGGGCATGGTGGCCACCGAATTTTCTGAGGTGCGCTTTAAAGGCGATCAAGAACGTGCCGCCAAAGTATACCAAGGGTTTCAGCCCTTGCAACCCGAAGACATAGCCGACATCATACACTTTGTGCTCACTCGACCGTATCATGTAAATATAGCCGATTTAATTGTATTCAGCACCGCGCAAGCCAGCTCTACTTTGGTGAAACGAGATTAACTTTTATTCCCATGATAAACCGGCGTCTTTTAATAAAAAATTTATTGGCCAATCACGATGAATCCAGTTTTTATGACAAAAAAAGACAGCTAAATTTACACACCAAAGAAGGCAAGGCAAAGTTTTTGAAACACATTTGCGCGCTTTCAAATTCCAATCTTTTCAATAATTCCTATATCGTGGTAGGCGTAGAAGACCAAGACAACGAACTCATTGGCGATGACTTTTTTGACGACAGTCGCATCCAAAACTTGGTCAATGCCTATTTAGAAAATCCACCGGAAATCCAATACGAAAACGTTCCATTTCCCAATTTGCCAAAAGACAAAGTAATTGGGTTGGTTACCATTAAAAAGAAGAAAAAACCACTCCCGTCTTATTTCAAAAAAAACATCTACACCATTGTTGCCCACACGAAATACATTCGAATTGGCAGCAACTCCATTCCACTGGAAGGCCCAATAAATCAGAGCAAACTCAACAAAGAAACGGTAGTTGGAATTGAGAATATTTCCCGCAATAACATTGCCTATACCCTAGATGGGGTACTCGATTTTATTAATGTTCGCCACAAAGACATTTGGTCAAAACACAAAGTTTTCAAAGAACTTTTTGTGATTTGTTGGGCTGGAATCCAAAAAAAAGTGGGCGACACCACCTATCTTTCACGAGTAGATATTGAATTGATAAACGAGCAAATTAAACTGTTTTATTCGGCATTGGATGTGGTGACCATAGCCTATGACGCACATACTTTTACCATCACGGAATTTGTTCCCTTAGAAGTAAATAAAACAACGAATTACTTTCCGTTTGAACAACAAACCTTACATTTTTTTGATAATGGCTTTTACAAAATTGAACGAAAAATGCTTTTTGAACCGCCGGTTTTTGATAAAAAAACACTCCATCATATTTACAACACCAACCAAGCCTTACTCAAAAAACTGACCAACCAAATCACATTAACTCCGTCCGAAATCAAGGATTTAGAAAACATGCCGGCCACCTTTATGATTTGTTATTTTAACGGATTTGACGAAGCAAAGCAAAAATTAATAGACGCAAAGCAGCTCTTGAAGCCTTTCCCTGCCATCTATTTGTCGTTTAAAGAATCGCTGCGAATTTTGCGAAAAATGAAATACGACTTGGGCTAATGGCAATAAAAAAAGCGGCAATCCCCAATTGATTGCCGCTTCAAAACACAAAGAACACAAATATTTGATCAAGCAACTAATCAAATTCGTTTAATCCGTAGAGAATCTCTTTCATTTTCGTGCCATTGATTTCAACAGGTTTGTAGGCCACATTAAATTTTTCGATGGCAAAGTCGATATCGGATTTTAATTTTTTATACTCGGCAGGCAATTGTACTTCGCACTGCTTTTCGTTTTCGTAACTGTTTACGATGATTTTAAATTTCTCGTAATGCTTGGCCCCTTGGTCAATGAAATTGTTGTACTGCGCAATAAACTGCAACAAGCGATCCACCGGAAACTCCATGTTGATTTGCAGTTTGTATTGTTTACTTCCCGAATTGGACTTCATTTTTTGCAAGTACTCTTCTGTTTTTTGCGAAATCACTTCCCAATCGTCACTGGTGCGGCAACCCTCTAGGGAATTGTTGTAACCAATAGGTTTAGTATACTCTTTAAACAACAGTTCGATATCCTGTTTAATTTTTAAGTTGCTGCTTTGCAAATAAGCCGTTTCAAAATAAATGGTGTTCAAATCGGTTTGCATGCGCAAGCTAAAATCCAACAAGCATGCCACGGCGGCCAGTTCCTTTTCTTTTTCTTCTTTTGAAATACTCGAATTGACCAAATTACTCACCGACTGCACCACAGAAATAATAGTGTTGCCACTCAGCAGCGCTGGCAAATCTACTAGTGATTTCTTTTCTCGCTTGGCCTGAACCACTTCTTTAAATTTGATAAACTCTTTGTATTGGTTGGGATTGGCCATGTTATTTAACTCCTGAAACGAACGCGAAGAGGCAAAATGGTGATCTAAACTCAGTACTTTTTCATACAGCAACTTAATAATCTGCAGCCCTTTCAGGTATTTTATTTTGGTAATTTCGTTGTTTTGTTCCACCTGAAGCGCCTGTATTTGTTCCTTTGAAATCAGGTAAGTGGCTATTTCGTTTGGCAGATTAAATTGTTGGTTGGCCTGCTGTATACACACTAATTGCTGTTGCATTTGGGTCTCCAATATTTCAATCCGTTGATCATAAAACAAACGCACTGCTTTTATCTCCTGAGTCATCGCCCAAATTACCGCATTGGGGTTATCGCCAATTGAGCGCCCAAAACTCAGGCAACAGGGCCCTCCGATGAAGCAAATAAAGACAACGATTTTCATGATTCTTTTGGCGTTATTTTGCTGATGAAATCAACAATTCCAACTGATTCCAATCGGCTGTGCTGTTTAGTAATTGTTCCAGTTCACAGCGGTTTTTATCGGTTACCTTCACGCCGTTTACCGCCACGATTTCATCACCCAGCGAAAAGGATTTGGCTTTTACGGCTTTCAATCCAATGCGCAATTTATCGCCAGCTATTGCCCGATAGGCGGGTAGGTTTAAATAATTTTCTGGAATGGGTTGGGCATTGCGTTTGGCAAAGAGTTGCTTATTTCTGAAATCAAAAACCCAATCAAAGCCTTGCATAAATTTAAATCCCAGCACGGCTTCTTTTATTGTGCGCGATTCAACACATTGCAGCTTAGCTTTATATTTCCCCAATACCAAGGGCATTTTGCTGTAAAACACTTCCCGACCAAACGTATGGCCCAATGCGGTTTGAAATGCCGCTCCTTCATAAACTGTTTTCAAGGGGTTTTGAAAGCTGTTTTTTGTAGAAAAAGGCAGTGCGGTTGTTCCTGTGAATCCGCTGTCTAGCTTAAACCAGACGGCCTGATTTTCTATTTTTGCCCAAACAAAAAGCGCATTTCGTTTAAATTTACTCGGCAGTAAAACATAACCTTGCTCAAGCAGGGCTGTATTCGTTTCAGGCCGGTCTTTTAGCACAATACGACCAGTTGAGTAAGTCAAATACAAAGATTTTTCTTGGTGAAAAAACAAATCCATCCCAAGCACACCTTGCACCCTGTTTTCGGGTTTTATACAATCGATTTGCGGGGCTGTTGGTGCTGTAAACACCTTGTTTTCGCTTTCAAAAAGCCGACAACTCACAGGCAAAACCACTAATTTTTGCGGCTGCTTTTTATGATCAGCGCCCAGCACTGAGCCAAATTTTATGGCCCGCTGCAGTTCTTTGGGGCAGAGCGAATCTGCATTAAAAATCGCCGAGAACATCGCGCCCGTATCAAACACAAAAGGGATACTTTTTTGGTGAATTTGCACCGGAATACGCCACAGATTTTGGGAAGTATCAAAAGCAACTTCGTCTAATGAAAGCTTGATTTTTTGATTTTGTAAGGTATATATGGCTTGGCACGAATACAACGCAGCAAGCAACACGAAAAGGCTCAGTTTTTTCATGATAGAGAAGAATACAAAGCGCTTTTATCTGTTTTTGGCAAACAAAAGCGCTAAATAAATTAAGGGTTAAAAACTTCAATAATAAGGGTCAAGAGATCTCTTATTAGTCCCAACCAACAGAAAAATCCACAACGATCTGTGCTGGTAGAGCTTGCGTTGAGGCGTGTTTCAAATAGCGCCATGGTCTCGGCATTGGCTGTCACGCCTTTGGAGGTGTAGAAATTTTTAATGCCATATTCGTTTACAACGAGCACAATTTTGCCGCCCTTTTTTCCAAAAACAGGAAGGACTTGCTCAAAGGCAGAAACTTGTTTGGACTGAAGCGATGCAGGCACTTCTTGAGTAATTAGTGGCCCAAATAGTTTTTCTAATTCAATTTTAGAAGTTTGGGCTTGTGCAGTAAATCCAAATAGGATTGAGGCAAATAAAGGAATAAATAGTTTTTTCATGGTGTGTAAAAAGTTTAAATGGTACAATAAAATAAGAACGAAATTCTCGAGAAATTCAACAAGGTAAAAGTAGATACAGGCTTGGGCTTTGTGCTGCAGATTTTATGTAATAAATGTTAAAAGTTCTAACTATTTTACCTACTATTGTGTCACATAAATTAGGTATGCGAACACTTGTTATAGGCGATATTCATGGCGGTTTACGGGCCTTACACCAGGTTTTGGAACGGGCCGCTGCAACCCCAAAAGATCGACTTGTTTTTTTAGGGGATTATGTAGATGGCTGGAGTCAGTCGCCACAAGTACTCGATTTTTTAATCGAATTAGACCGCCGTTTTACCTGTATTTTTATTCGAGGCAACCACGATGATTTGCTCTGCGAATGGCTGGAAGGAAGTCAAAACAATCAGTTGTGGAACGAACATGGAGGGGCGTCGACCGTTTTGGCCTATGAAACTGTTTCGCTCGAGACCAAACAAAAACATTTGATGTTTTTAAAAAACTTGCAAAATTACTACCTAGACGAAAAGAATCGCCTGTTTGTGCACGCTGGATTTACCAATATGAATGGCGTAACCTACGAACACTTTCCTAAATTAGTGTATTGGGATCGCACCCTCTGGGAAATGGCGGTTGGCCTTGATAAGACGATCCAGTCCGGACATTGGGCTTATCCCAAACGACTCACCCATTATACTGAAATATACCTCGGACACACGCCCGTAACCCGCTTAGGCAAAACCATACCAATTCAAATGGCTAGTATCTGGAATGTAGATACCGGTGCCGCATTCAAAGGCCCATTGACCCTCATGGACGTCGACTCTAAACAGTTTTGGCAAAGCGAACCTTTACCCAGCTTGTATCCCACCGAAAAAGGCAGAAATTAATATCGTTTCTTATTTTGATAATTAAATTAATGAGCATGAAAAAAAGTATTGTATTGGCTTGCATTTTCTATAGCTGTTTAAGTTATGGACAGGCGTTTAGAGGAAAAAAAGACATGAAGTTTCAAGTAGGATTCAATATGCAAGAGCATGCCAATGGAATTCAAGCCAGCTTTGACAAAGGATTAGCCGAGAACATCTCAGTTGGGGTGGCGGCCACGTATTTATTGTCAACCAATAAGTATTTGGTAAGCACACCCTATGCCAAGGATTTAATGGATATCAAGGCACGTTTCAATGCCCACATTGGAGATGTCTTGGGACTTAAACCCAAAATGGATGTTTATCCTGGATTGGATTTGAGTTTGAAAAATTTTGGCGGCCATTTGGGCTTTCGTTGGTTTTTCTCTTCGGGCTTTGGGGTGTATGCTGAAGCAGGTTTACCCATAAAACACTACAAGAATAATGTAGAAGGATACGCTCGGTTTCACAACCAATTTTACACCAACATCGGGGCTTCGTTTAATTTGTAGGAGATGAGTCGAAAGTTGTAAAGTCTTAAAGTCGAAAGTCTTGGGATATACTAAGAACGGCTGCTAGCAAAGAGTTGGAAGTTAGGAGTTGGGAGTGGGAAGTTTTGCCACGAATGCACGAATTAAAAAAATTCCAATTTTTGAATCCCGATGCTTCTGGACCAATATCCATAATAGCACTACCGGAGACTTCTCCGACCATTGGATTTGGCAGGCGAGTATCAAAAAGGAGAAACTTCCGTAAAGAAACTCGAACTGTCTGAGCCCGCGAGTTTGCGAGTGGGGGAGTTTTTGAGTTTTAGGAAGTAAGCCTATTTTGATCGCCGAAAATCCCAGGTCTTGATTTTTTGTTTCTTTTTCATCAAGGAAAAAGAAAAGTAAGAAACTTGATTGTCCAATAAACACACCCCCAACCCGGCTCAAGAGGGGAGTTTTGCGAAGTATACTAAGAACGGCTGCTAGCAAAGAGTTGGAAGTTGGGAGCGGGAAGTTGGAAGTTTAGCAACTAATGCACGAATTAAAAAAATTCCAATTTTTGAATCCCGATGCTTCTGGACCTAACGGTCTCTACTAGTCTGAATCTTT
>JAPLEX010000010.1:13590-45427 GCA_026390995.1 Flavobacterium sp. | reverse complement strand
TCAATCTTTCAATTTTTCAATTTTTCAATCTTCAAAACTGACAACTCACAACCGCTAGCTAAAAACCGCCTTCAACACCTCGAGTGATTTCGGTTTTTTAAAGCCGCTGAGGTGAAGGCTGTAGTAATCAATAATAATCTTAAGCAGTTGTTGACGTTCGCTCACGTGAAATAATTTCTGATCGGAGTCAAACTGCAAGTGTAAGCCTCTTTTAAACAAGTCGGTTTCATGTTCTGAGAGCGCTCCCAAGGATAAAACTTCCGAAAATTGGCCTTCTTGTAAGTTAAAATAAGGAAGACCCTCTGCAGAAGTATCGGGATAAAACCCCAAATATTTGGTTGCCTCCAATAATAAAGCCAGGTGAAAATTGGCCGTTTCCTGGTGGGTATCCAACCACAGCAAGGCCGCCTCTAAAAAATCAAAAAAGTCGCTGTTTTTTTCTTCTTCGTGAATGGAATGCTGCAACATTTCGGCCAAAAAAAGCAAAATACTGCTTTTCACAATATCAGTTGGAATGGTTTGGTATGGCCAGTAAATTTTTACTTCTTTAACCTGTTCTAAGGTGCCTTTGTTTTTGTGTATCGCATCGATTTCCAATAAGGTCATGGGCTGGAAATAGGCAATTTTTGCCCCGCCCACTTTGGATGATTTTGAACCAAAGGCCGACCGAATGAGATAGGATTTTACCCCATCTGATAGGGTAAAGCACTTTACAATCAGGCTGGTTTCTTGAAATTTTAGGGAGGAAAGAACAATCGCTTTGGTTTTGACTTGCATACGAACAACTTATCGGATGATCATCACTTTTTTGACTTTGGTTTGTGCTGCATCTTTGGAGGAGATAAATACCATATAAACCCCCGAAGCGACGCGGTATTTGCCAAAGGCGGTGGTGTCCCACTCCAAGGTACCGCCTTGGGCAATGGCTTCAAATACTAAATTCCCTTCGATGTCTGTAATTTTTATAGTCGCATCGTCCATTAGCCCACTTATTTTTACGGTACCATCAAAATTGGGGCGCACCGGATTGGGGTAAATGTATACGTTGTTTAAATCGTCGTTGGCTGCCGTAGCAGTGCCTTTGTAGGAAACCATGCCTTTGGTTGTAGCAAAATAAACTTCCCCAGACTGGGTATCGATGGCAATGTCATTTACTCCGTTGCTGGGCAGCGGCGAATTGCTGCTGGTGAAGTGATGCAGCGTTTGTTGGCCATCAGACGAAACCTGAAACACGCCCGAATCGGCGGTGCCAATCCATTTGTTGTTGGCGCCATCCACTTCGATATCGGTAATAAATTGCTCGTATAATAACTCTTGTGCCAGATTGTCTTCTAAGATGATAATTGGATAGGTAGTCATTTGATTATTTGACAAGAAATTATCCACACTCGAGAGCACACGCAATCCTTGCAGGGTACCTATCCAGAGTTGGTTGTTGTTGTCGATGGCCGAAACGCGCACGTCTTTGGAAGGCAAATTACCCAACTCCGATCCAAAATTGATTTTTTTAAACAAGTTGTTGTAGCCTTCATTAAACCCGATGAGCCCATCGCTGCGGGTGCACATCCACTTGGTGCCGTTTTTGTCTATGGTTAAGCGTCCAAAATTCAAGGTGCTCACAGAGCTAAGTTGTAGGACTGCCATTGCCCCGACGTTTTTTTAACTTTCAATCCATTTTTAATAATGCTATTTGTTACCCACAAATTACCATTTTTATCAAAAGCCGTACCATTTATTCGCACGGTGTTGGCAACAGTTGGAGCTTCCAACCCACTATTGTTTTGGTTGAAAAGCGCTGTGGGAATGTCCTGATTAAGTTCTACTAAGCCCGAATGAAACGAACTGGCAAACACCTGACTTTCATCAGCGGGATTCACAGTTACCCGCACAACAGAAGCTACCTCGGCGCCAACGGCCGATTCAATTTCGGGGTAATCAAGGTTGAGCCAGCCCGAATTAGGGTCCCATTTACTGATGCCATAATAATCTAACGGATACGGATTATAGGAAACCGTATAATCTCCATAAACGGCCCATAAGGCTGAGGGAGATTTGGTGAGCGAAAAAATTGTGTTTCGCAATGGTCCGTCAGGGGTAATGTTGAAAAAAGGCCCTGCGCTAAGCGTGGTAGTATGTAAGCCATTGGCAGTTGTGCCCAAATAAATGGTGTTGTTTTTTACCGCGGCACAGCTAAACTGAATCGGCTCTGCACTTAGTTCGGCAGCTTGAATTTGTCGCAGTAAAACTAGGTCGTTGTCGTAAACAAACACGTTGTTTTCTGTAGTAAATACAAGATAAGAATTACTCACGCGCATGTCAACCGCAGGGGCTAATAAATAGCTGAAATTTGCAAAATTAGTTCCGTTCCATTGGGACACATAACCCGAATTGGACACCGCAAACAAGCTGTTACTGAAGGCAGCAATTCCTGTCCAACCGTTGGTGTCGAGTGTAGTCCATTGGTTAAAATCATTCAAATTGGGATTGTCTAGGCCCGCTTTGCGAATGCCGTTTATAAAGGTGGCAGCATACAGTGTGTTATTGAACACAGCGGTTTGTTTTACGCTAATTTGTGCGCCATTATCGCCAATAAAATAGGTGTCGCCAAATTGTAGTGTGTCTAAATGGTATTGCACGATTCCAAAATCACAGGACAAATAAATGGTGTTTTGGTACTCCATCATGTGATTTATTTTTTTGATGGTGGGCGGCAATGTTTTGTTGATGATATCTACCACCGAGCGCATGGATCCGTCTAGCTCATTAATCACAATGAGCAAGCCATTCTCATAGCCTACCAAAGTTTTGTGTTGGGTTTCGCTGTGGTAAATGGCCGAAATGGTTTGTCCCGAGAGGCCGTCTATGGTGTTGGTGGTTTTGATGTTATCCGACAACACATCTTGAGAAAACAGGGCGTTTTCTGATGCGGCATATACCTTGGTAGCCGATTCTCCTAAATCGACGATTTCGTTATAGGAAAAATAGCCTTTCCAAAGGGTTGTGGGTTGACCAAAAAGCAACGGATAGAATCCAAAAAGGAAAAGGAGACGCAAGGTGTTTTTCATAATAAGCCCATATAGCGAAGCAAATATACTATAAAACACGAAGAATTTGGAGGTGTTTCGTGCGCGAAAAAAAACCTTCTATTTCTTGGAAACAGAAGGTTTTCGAAATGATATAGGGTTGGTATTTATACCACGCCTTGCCCCAACATGGCGTCGGCTACTTTTACAAAACCAGCTATGTTGGCTCCTTTCACGTAATCGACGTGCTTGTTTGCGTCGGCACCATATTTTACACAAGAGGCGTGAATATTTAACATGATATTTTTTAAACGCTCGTCAACTTCCTCGCTAGTCCAGCTTAAACGCAACGAGTTTTGTGACATTTCTAAACCAGATGTGGCAACTCCTCCAGCATTAGACGCTTTTCCCGGTGCAAATAAAATTTTAGCGTGTTGAAACACCTCTACGGCCTCTGGAGTAGTCGGCATATTGGCGCCTTCAGACACACAGATACAGCCGTTGGCCAACAACATCTTGGCTTCTTCTTCGTTGAGTTCGTTTTGGGTTGCGCAAGGCAAAGCAATGTCGCATTTCACTTCCCACGGACGTTTTCCTGCTACATATTTTGCAGAAGGATATTTAGTCAAATAATCGCTAATACGACCGTAGTTTACGTTTTTGATTTCCATTACGTAGGCCAATTTTTCGGCGTCAATCCCCTCGGCATCATAAATGTATCCGGCAGAATCAGAAAGAGTGACTACTTTTCCGCCCAATTGGGTGGCTTTTTCGGCAGCATATTGCGCTACGTTTCCAGAACCAGAAACGACTACTGTTTTTCCGGCAAAACTATCGCCTTTGGTACCCAACATACTTTGTGCAAAATATACATTTCCGTATCCGGTTGCTTCGGGACGAATTAACGACCCACCAAATGAAATTCCTTTACCCGTTAATACACCGGTAAATTCGTTGCGCAATTTTTTGTATTGGCCAAACATGTAGCCTACTTCACGTCCACCTACACCAATGTCTCCCGCAGGTACGTCGGTATCGGCACCAATGTGTTTAGACAATTCAGTCATAAACGCTTGGCAAAAACGCATGATTTCAATGTCTGATTTCCCTTTTGGGTCAAAATCAGCGCCTCCTTTTCCACCGCCCATTGGCAAAGTAGTCAAGCTATTTTTAAAGGTTTGTTCAAAAGCTAAAAACTTCAAGATGCTCAAATTTACCGAGGGGTGAAAACGAAGACCTCCTTTGTAAGGCCCGATCGCTGAGTTCATCTGAATGCGGTAGCCGCGGTTTACTTGCGTAGTTCCAGAATCGTCGATCCAAGTAACGCGAAACATGATGACGCGCTCGGCTTCAACCATACGCTCCAACAACATTTTGTTTTGGTATTTTTTATTGTGTTCAATAAAAGGAATTACCGTTTCGGCAACTTCTTTAACAGCCTGCATAAACTCAGGCTCGTTGGGGTTTCTTTTGGCTACAGCTTCAATAAAAGCATTAATACTTTGTGACATACTTGTAAAATTATTGACGTTAAGAAAACGTTTTCGTTAATTGGCCACAAATATACATTAATATGAAAATACGGGGGATGATTTTTTAATTTTTCTATTGATTTTAGGTTAAATTATACTCTCTAAAATCAAACGTGCTCCCGCAAAAATTTCTCGAAAAACCCTCTAATATATTGAGCTAAAATTAAGTAGCCTTTTTTTAGAATTTTTTTTAGAAGTGTATGATGTTTTTATATATTTGTCGGGAATTGAAAAACTCGATATGCAATTAGCAAAACACACCGTACTCGCTTGTTTCCTTTTTATGGGAATTTCCAATGCTGCATGGGCACAATTTGGATTTTCACATGAAGTGGGTGCCATCGTTGGTCCAGTGTCGTTTAAATCTGATTATGGTCAAAGAAACGACTATTCAACCAACATGGGAAACACCGGATACGGATACGGAATTATTCATTACCTCAATTTTTCGTACAAAGCAGAATGTAACTGTTATACCCCGGAAACCTATTTCAACGACCACTTTAAATTACGCAGCGAATTATCGTTTAATAAAACCTTCCTTAAGCATTATGGCGAATGGGTTGACCCGTCTAGAACGACTTTGTTCAACGATCAATTGCGTGCCATGCGAGGAAGTACTCAAGTAACCAATTTGGGAATGCAATTGGAATATTACCCGTTGAGCATCCGCGATTTTACAGCAACTATTGGGGGATTGGCTCCCTTTATCAGTTTGGGTGGGCAATTTAGTTTTTACGATCCAGCTGCCTGGTCTACGATTGGCGATGGAGAATTGAATACGCCAGCAACTACGCCTATCAAATACTACAATGCTACACAAAACGAAGGCGGATCAGTTTGGTCTATTGTAGGAAGTGTAGGTACCCGATACAAATTAGCTCCTTTGTCTGATTTAATGATTGACATGAGAATGCAATATTTCTTTTCTAACTGGGTAGATGGATTGAACCCAAACCCAAGTTTATATCCAGAAAACAAAGCCAACGATTGGTTGGTTTGGTTGAATGTGGGATATATTTATTACATAGAATAGAGAATATCTCAATAAACATAAAAAAGCCCGTTAGTAAATGCTAACGGGCTTTTTTATGTTTAGGCTAAGGCCTGAGCCAAATCGGCAAGGAGGTCGTCAATATCTTCTATACCCACACTCAGTCGAACTAAATCGTCTGAAATACCGCCTTTCTTTCTCACATCTTCCGGAATCGAAGCGTGCGTCATTAAAGCTGGATGATTGGCCAAGGATTCTACACCGCCTAAGGATTCGGCCAGTGTAAATACGTGTAGTTTTTCTAGGAACGAAATCGCATCGGCTTTACTGCCCGAGGCAAATGTAAAGGATACCATGCCGCCAAAACCACTCATTTGTTTTTGGGCCAAGGCATGTTGCGGATGAGTCGTCAAACCAGGGTAATACACCAAATTGATTTTAGGATGATGAGATAGAAATTCGGCTACTTTTTCGCCATTTTCGCAATGACGTTGCACCCGTAAATGTAAAGTTTTGATACCGCGCAAGACCAGAAAACTGTCCATTGGGCCCAAGGTGGCACCCGTGGCAAACTGCTGAAAATGCAATTGTTCGCCCAATTCGGCGGTTTTGGCGACGAGCGCTCCTGCAATTACATCAGAATGTCCGCCCAAATATTTGGTAGCCGAATGCATCACCAAATCGGCACCTAGGTCTAAGGGTTTTTGTAAATAGGGTGTTGCAAACGTATTGTCAACCGCAAATAGAATTTGGTGTTTTTTGGTGATGGCCGCAATGGCCGCAATATCGGCCAATTTCATTAACGGATTGGTGGGTGTTTCTACCCAAACCATTTTGGTGTTTTCGTTAATCAAGGCCTGAAAAGCATCCAAATCATTCATGTCAACAAAATGAAACACCAAGCCTGAGTTTTTATAAATGCGAGTAAATAATCGATAAGTTCCGCCATACAAATCGTCCATGGCAATAATTTCGTCGCCGGCTTTAAACGAGCGCAATACGCAATCGGTGGCTGCCAAACCCGAAGAAAAAGCCAAACCACGCGCGCCATTTTCTATACTGGCCAAGGCGTTTTCTAAGGCTGTCCGGGTAGGATTTGAGGCCCGGCTGTATTCGTAATCACTTACGGGTTGCCCGGGACTGGTTTGCACATAGGTGGAGGTTTGGTATACGGGAGGCATAACAGCTCCGGTTGAGGGATCGTGGTGTTGGCCCCCGTGGATGGTTTTGGTATTAAATTTCATAGACCCAATTTTTTGGCAAAGTTATTGTTTAATTGTGTACTGAAAAACTACCTTTACCATTAATTGCTTTCATGCAAGATTTAATTTTATTAATCGAGTACCCATATGAAATATATAGGAAAATACAAGTTACTTGTTTTGGGTTTTTTATTTGCGCTTGTGGCGTGTACCAAGGAATTAAAAACCAGCACAAGCACCTATTATAAATCTTCTTCTACCGACACTTCAGCAGTTTATAATGAGTCCAAAATTAAGCTAGAGATCACCCATTTTGAAGGCAATGATGCAGCGTCAAAAGCCCTCAACAAACGAATTTTCACAGCCGTTTGCAACAGTGTTTATACAGGAGAACGAATCGCCGAAGTGAAAAACTACAACGACTTGGTCAATTCATTTGTGTCGAATTACGCCCAAATAAAAACCGATTTAAAACAAGATAGTTTGCCTTCTTGGGAAGCACAAGCCGCTATAAAAATTAACTATCAAGCGGCCAAATTACTCAACATTACTCTTGACTATTACCTCTTTACTGGAGGCGCACATGGGTATGGCGCTACCGAATCGTTGCTGTTTAATCCGGCGAATGGACGCACCTACAAGCTCACCGAAGTTTTCTCCAACACGGCCAAACTCTCCGAATTGGTTGAGGCAAAATTTAGGGTACAGCTTAAAATTCCAGCCAAGACTTCCCTCACCGAGGCCGGCTATTTTTTTGCCGACGATACTTTTGTCTTGCCTAAAAATTTTATTTTTTCTGACAAAGGCATCCAATTTCATTACAACACCTATGAAGTGGCCTGTTATGCACAAGGCCCTATTGACGTCTTGGTGTCATATGACGAATTGGGGGATTTATTTTTATTGCACTAACCGATGAAAAACACAGTTTTCTATTTGCCTTCCTGCGACAGCTGCCGAAAGATCATTAAGGCAATTTCACCCAAAGCTCAGTTGGTTTATCACGATATCAAACAAGATCCACTCACCGAATTACAACTGCAAGAATTGCATGCTTTAGCAGGAAGCTACGAAGCCCTGTTTAGCCGAAAAGCGCAATTGTACAAAGCCTACAACCTAAAAAACCAGACGCTCACCGAAGCCGATTACAAAAAGTATTTGTTGGAGCATTATACATTTTTGGCACGTCCGGTTTTTATGATAGAAAATCAAGTATACATTGGCAATAAACCCGAAATTGTAGCCAAAGCTTTGGCGGCCTTAGCCCATGATTAGACGCAACTACGCCTATATTTCAGCCACCCTAGTTTCCATTTTGTATGGGGTTACATTTACCATTGCCAAAGACGTGATGCCCAATTATGTGATGCCTTTTGGGTTTATACTCTTGCGTGTATTTGGCGCCACAGTGTTGTTTTGGGCCTTTGCTTTTTTGGGTCCGAAAGAAAAAATTGCGCTTGGCGATTACCCGCGGATATTCTTTGCTGCTTTTTTTGGCGTGGCCTTAAACATGCTCACTTTTTTTAAGGGATTGAGTTTTACTTCGCCCATCATGGGAGCAGTCTTAATGTGTACCACCCCCATGATTGTATTGGTTTTATCGGCATTTATGCTGCGTGAAAGACTAGCACTCAAAAAAATTATTGGTCTGGTTTTGGGTTTAATAGGGACAGCCGTACTTATCTTATATGGCAAATCCATTCACAATGCGCCGCATGCTTCTTTGGGCAATTTATTGGTTTTTATCAACGCCATTTCCTACGGCTTTTACCTGATTTTAGTGAAAAAACTGATGAATAAATACAACGCCTTTACCTTCGTGAAATGGATCTATACCTTTGGGCTTTTGTTAGTAATTCCATTTGGTTGGCCCGAATTTGAAGCGATTTCTTGGCAACTTATTCCCTTGAGTATTTATTATAAAATTGGATTTATCGTAGTGGGCTCAACCTTTTTAACCTATTTGCTTAACTTGATTTCCATGCGGGAACTCAAACCTACTACAGTGGCCGTATTTATCTACTTGCAACCCCTGTTTGCTTCGGTGTTTGCCATCGGGCTAGGGAAAGATGAGATTTCGGCGGTAAAACTCACGGCAGCTTTGCTCATTTTTACAGGCGTATATTTGGTTACACAAAACAAAGACCCCAAGGCAAAGACCTAGCAGCTTGCCGATTTTTCCTATATTTGATCACTTTTTACATCACCTATGATACAATCCATGACGGGCTTTGGTAAGTCCAGCCTTCAATTAGCGACCAAAAAAATTACTGTCGAAGTGAAATCCCTAAACAGCAAAGGCCTCGATTTGAATGTGCGCATTCCGTCGGTGTACCGGGAGATGGAATTAGGGCTTCGCAATGAGGTCGCGACACGTTTGGAACGCGGCAAAATAGATTTGTCGGTATATATAGAATTGACCGGCGAGCAAACTTCAACCAAAATCAATGTCCCCATTGTGCAAGCCTACATGCAACAAATGAAAGCCGTTTTGCCGCAAGCCGATGAGACTGAATTGATGAAAATGGCGGTGCGCATGCCTGATGCACTCAAAACCGAACGCGAAGAAATTGACGAAAACGACTGGATAGAAATTCAACACGTGATTCAAGAAGCCTTAGCCAACATTGCCCAATTTAGGGTAGACGAAGGGGCTTCGTTGCAAAAAGAATTTGTTTTGCGCATTGGCAATATTCGCAGCTATATGCAAGAAGCTTTGCTGCTTGACCACGAGCGGGTACAAGCTATTAAGGACCGTTTGCAGACCGCCATTGCCGAATTGCAAGTGCAGGTGGATGAAAACCGATTTGAGCAAGAATTGATCTATTACCTGGAAAAATTAGACATCACCGAAGAAAAAGTGCGCCTCACCAACCACTTGGATTACTTCATCGAAACCCTGAATGGGGCTGAAGCCAATGGTAGAAAACTCGGATTTATTACCCAAGAAATGGGACGAGAAATCAATACCATGGGCTCTAAAGCCAATCACGCAACCATGCAAAAATTGGTGGTGCAAATGAAAGACGAATTGGAAAAGATTAAAGAGCAAGTACTTAATGTTTTATAAGTAATTAGCTACCAGAAAGAAATGAAAAAAGGAAAATTACTCGTATTCTCGGCGCCATCGGGCTCCGGAAAAACCACGATAGTGCGGCATTTGTTGGCACAACCCGAATTGAATTTGGCCTTCTCGGTATCAGCCGCTACCCGTGCACCTAGAGGCGAAGAAATCCACGGGACGGATTATTATTTTATCNNNNGGAAGAAATTCACGGAAAAGACTATTATTTTATTTCTTTAACTGAATTCAAAAACCATATCAAGGCACACGATTTCCTAGAATGGGAAGAAGTCTATCGCGATAATTTTTACGGCACTTTAAAAAGCGAAGTAGAACGCATTTGGGCCTTGGGCAAAAACGTAATTTTTGACATTGACGTGGCTGGCGGCTTGCGCATCAAGAAAAAATTCCCGCAAGAAACTTTGGCTGTTTTTGTGAAACCGCCCAGCATTGATGAGCTCAAAATTCGCCTCAAAAAACGCTCCACCGAAAGCGACGAAAAAATAAACATGCGCATTGCCAAAGCCTCGGTTGAACTGGCCACGGCTCCGCAATTTGATGTGATCATTAAAAATTATGATTTGGATGTTGCCAAAGCCGAAGCGTGTGATTTGGTTAGAGAGTTTGTCACTAATCACTAGTTACTAATCACTGAAAACCATGAAAATAGGACTCTATTTTGGCACTTTTAATCCCATTCATGTGGGACACCTAATTATCGCCAATCACATGGCGGAGTATACGGAGTTGGAGCAAATTTGGCTGGTGGTTACGCCACACAATCCGCTCAAAAAGAAAGCCACTTTACTTGACGATTACCAGCGTTTGCATTTGGTGAACTTGGCTACCGAAAACTACCCCAAACTCAAGGCCAGTGATTTTGAGTTCAAATTGCCACAGCCTAATTATACCGTACATACATTAGCGCTCCTTTCTGAAGCCTATCCGCAACACGAATTTTCATTATTGTTGGGCGAAGACAACCTGAAAACCTTTCACAAGTGGAAAAACTACGAAGTGATTTTGGCGCATTACCCCATGTATGTCTACCCGCGAATTTCGCCCGAACCCGCAAATGAAACGCTAGCTAATCACCCCAACGTACATTTTGTAGACGCCCCGGTAGTCGAAATTTCATCCACCTTTATTCGCCAAGCGATTCACGACAAAAAAAATGCAGCCGCTTTATTACCACAAGCCGTTTGGGAGTATGTGGAGTATAATAATTTGTATAAGTGATTTTTGCTGTCAGCATTCAGCTATTAGCTCAGAGGGGATAAAAGGCGTATAGGTGTGAGAATGCGCAAAGAATCCCTAAATTTCAGGACCTAACTCACAACACATAACCCTTCACAAGTTATTAGTTTACCCCAGCAATCATTAATTTTTAATTAAAAAGAGTGTTTTTGCTGTTTTCATGAAACGCCTTTTTATTAAACACAATCAAAATGCCTACGCCCGTAGAAATGGCTACATCAGCTACGTTGAAGATGGCATTAAAAAATTTAAACGGTTTCCCCCCTAGCAAAGGCATCCAATCTGGAAATTGCGTATCAACAATGGGGAAATAAAGCATATCAACTACTTTGCCATGAAATACAGTTCCATAAGGCCGATTAGAAAACAAGGTAGCTAGGTGTACACGGCTGTCATCAAAGCAAATGCCATAAAACACCGAGTCGATGATGTTTCCAAAAGCACCCGCCAAAATGAGTGCGATCGCCACAATCAAATAGGTGGAACTGTTTTTGCGCGAAGCGTCCCACAACCAGTAGCCAATAGCGCTCACGGCAACCAAACGAAATAAAGTGAGAATTAATTTGCCATAAGAACCCGGTATTTCGGTTCCCCAGGCCATGCCTTCGTTTTCGATAAACAAAATTTTAAACCAGGAAAAGACGTTAATTTCTTCGCCCAACACAAAATTGGTTTTGATGTAAATTTTAGAAACTTGATCAACCAACAGGATGATGAATATCAAGAAATAGGCTTTGCGTAAGGTCATGTAGTTGTTTTGATGGGCCAAAAATAGTATTAATTTCTAAAAAAAACGCCCCGATTGGAGCGTTAATTTTGTGTCAATTCAGCTTAGCGTTGCATATTTTTGGCCTCGATACTCATGGTGGCATGGGGCACAATCAAAAGGCGTTCTTTGCTAATTAATTTTCCGGTCACTTTACACATGCCGTAGGTTTTATTCTCTACTCTAAAAAGTGCATTTTTCAAATCGCGGATGAATTTTTCTTGACGGATAGCCAACTGCGAATTCGCTTCTTTTGACATGGTTTCGCTGCCTTCTTCAAATGCTTTGAAGGTAGGCGAGGTATCATCGGTTCCGTTGTTTAAGTCATTCATATAGGCACTTTTGATTAAATCTAAATCAGATTGTGCTTTTTGTATTTTTTTTAGGATAAGCTCTTTGAACTCTGCCAAATCAGCGTCAGAGTAGCGGGCAATTTCATCAACCATAATCGTATTATTTTGTAATTAGTATTCTTGTTTTTATTTCGTCAAATTCAATTTCAATACCCCCTTCTACTTGGGCTTGCAGCTGAATCGATTCGGTCAAGGTTTCCGATTTAATATACATTTCATTCGCTCGAACCGCTGCTTCTAGTTGCGTGTTCTGTTGCAAAACAAGATGAATTTTATCGGTTACTTCAAACCCAGACTCTTTTCTGATGTTTTGAATTCGATTGACCAATTCGCGTGCAATTCCTTCTTGAATCAATTCTTCCGAAAGGGTGATGTCTAGCGCAACCGTGATTCCGTCTGCATGAGCCACCAACCAGCCTTCGATGTCTTGCGAAGAAATTTCTACATCAGCCAGTGATAAAGTTATTGGTTTTCCCGAGATAACAATAGCCAACTCGCCGTTGCGGTCTAACTCGTTAATTTGATCCGGCGTAAATGACTGTATCTCTTTGGAAATCAAGCCCATATCTTTACCAAAACGCGGGCCTAAGGCCTTGAAATTGGGCTTAATTTGCTTCACCAAAATCCCAGAGGCATCGTCTAATAATTCGATTTCTTTGACGTTTACTTCCGCTTTAATGAGGTCAGAAATGGCGTTGATTTCTTCGCGTTGATTGGCGTCAAGTACCGGAATCATTACCCTTTGCAAGGGTTGACGCACCTTGATCATTTCCTTTTTGCGCAGGGACAAAACCAAGGACGAAATGGTCTGTGCTTTTTGCATTTTGCGCTCTAATTTTTTATCAACAAAGTTTTCAACCAAATCCGGAAATTTTGCCAAATGTACCGACTCCAATTCTCCTAAATGTGTTGCTTGGGTTAAGTCTCTGTAAAGTTGTTCCATGAAAAAAGGAGCAATAGGCGCGCCCAATTTACTCACCGTGAGCAAGCAGGTATACAAGGTTTGATAGGCCGCGATTTTGTCTTGGGCATAGTCGCCTTTCCAAAAACGTCTGCGACACAAACGCACGTACCAATTACTCAAGTTTTCTTGTACAAACTCAGAAATGGCTCGAGCCGCTTTGGTGGGTTCGTAATCGGCGTAGGCCAAATCTACTTCTTGAATCAGGGTATGCAGCTCCGAGATGATCCATTGGTCAATTTCGGGACGATCTTCGAGCGGAATTTCGGCTTCGGCATAGGTAAATCCATCAATGTTGGCATACAAAGCAAAGAACGAATAGGTGTTATAAAGCGTGCCAAAAAATTTACGGCGCACTTCGGCCACGCCTTCGATGTCAAATTTTAAGTTGTCCCACGGATTGGCATTGGCAATCATGTACCAGCGTGTGGCATCGGGGCCATATTCTTTTAAGGTTTCAAATGGATCTACCGCATTGCCCAATCGCTTGGACATTTTTTGACCGTTTTTGTCTAAAACTAACCCATTAGACACCACGTTTTTGTAGGCAATTTTGTCAAATACCAAGGTGCCAATGGCGTGCAGCGTATAAAACCAGCCGCGGGTTTGGTCAACGCCTTCGGCAATAAAATCGGCCGGAAAGGCTTTGTTGTCGTTAATCAACTCCTTGTTTTCAAACGGATAATGCCATTGCGCATAAGGCATGGCGCCGCTGTCAAACCACACGTCTATCAAATCGGCTTCGCGCTGCATCGGTTTGCCCGAAGGAGAAACCAAGACGATGGCATCGACCACATTTTTGTGTAAATCGACCAAGTTGTAATTGGCTTCAGACATATTGCCTGCTTCAAAGCCGGCAAACGGATTGGTTTGTTGCAAGCCAGCGGCCATCGATTTTTGAATTTCTTCGACCAGTTGCGCGACAGAGCCAATGAGGATTTCTTCGGTTTTATCTTCGGTGCGCCAAATCGGCAAAGGAATTCCCCAATAGCGTGAACGGGATAAATTCCAGTCGTTGGCGTTTTTTAGCCAATTCCCAAAACGGCCTTCTCCGGTGGCTTTGGGTTTCCAATTGATGCTGTCATTGAGTTCAAACATGCGGTCTTTGATCTCGGTTACTTTGATAAACCAAGAATCGAGCGGATAGTACAAAATGGGTTTGTCGGTGCGCCAACAATGCGGGTAGCTGTGCACATATTTCTCTACCTTAAAGGCTTTGTTTTCTTCTTTTAATTGAATGGCAATTTCTACATCCACAGAGCGCTCGGGCACTTCGTTGTCGTTGTAGTATTCGTTTTTCACATATTTGCCGGCATAAGGGCCCAGCTGCGCGGTAAATTTTCCTTGCAAATCAACCAAAGGAACGGGATTCCCGTTGGAATCTAAGACCAACAAGGGCGGTACTTCGGGCACGGCTTCTTTGGCCACTTTCGCATCATCGGCACCAAACGTTGGCGCAGTGTGCACAATTCCGGTTCCGTCTTCGGTGGTGACAAAATCACCCGAAATTACGCGGAATGCATGTTCCGGATTTTGATATGGAAGTGCGAAAGGCAACAATTGTTCGTAGCGAATGCCCACTAAATCTTTGCCTACGAAACTCGTCAGTACTTGATATGGGATGGTTTTGTCGCCTGGGTTATAGGCGGCCATATCGGCTTCATCGGCACAAGCCACATAGGGTTTACTGAACTGTTTGCCGACCAAATTTTTGGCCAACACCACCTGAATGGGTTCAAAGGTATATTGGTTATAGGTGCGTACTAATGCATAGTCTATTTTGGGACCAACAGTAAGCGCCGTGTTACTGGGCAAGGTCCAAGGCGTGGTGGTCCAAGCCAAGAAATGGATGGGGCCAAATCCGTGTAAAAAGGCCGGTAAGGTTTCGGGTTTGGCTAAAAATTGCGCCACAATGGTGGTATCGGTCACGTCGCGGTAGCTGCCCGGTTGGTTTACTTCGTGTGAGCTCAATCCGGTGCCCGCTTTGGGCGAATACGGCTGAATGGTGTAGCCTTTGTACATCAAATCTTTTTGGTAAATCTGTTGCAACAACCACCACACGCTTTCCATGTATTTGGGCGTGTAAGTTACATACGGATCTTTCATGTCCACCCAGTAGCCCATTTTTTCGGTGAGGTCATTCCACACATCGGTATACCGCATCACCGTGCGCTTGCAGGCTTCGTTGTATTCTTCGACCGAAATGGTCTTGCCTATGTCTTCTTTGGTGATGCCTAATTCTTTCTCCGTACCTAATTCTACCGGCAAACCGTGGGTATCCCAGCCGGCTTTTCGTTTTACTTGAAATCCTTTTTGGGTTTTGTAGCGGCAAAAAATATCTTTAATCGCACGCGCCATTACGTGGTGTATGCCCGGCAATCCATTGGCCGATGGCGGTCCTTCAAAAAACACATAGGGGGTATGCCCTTCGCGGCTCGTAATACTTTGCTCAAAAATTTGCTCTTTTTTCCAAAAATCGAGTATTTCTGAAGCCACTGTTGGCAGGTCTAAGCCCTTGTACTCGGAGAATTTAGTACTCATAATTCCGTTTTCTAAAATCAATGTGCGAAAGTAAGGATTTTTGATTGGTTTTCAGTTGTCGGTTGTTCGTTTAGATTTAAAGATTTAAAAATTGAATGATTGAAAGATTTCGTCTTGTAGAGACCAATTGGTCCCGAAGCGTCGGGATTAAATAATTCGTGCATACGTGGTTATCAGCTAGAAGCAAACAGCTGTTCTTAGCATACAAACCAATATTCACAAATCAAAAATCGTTAATCAAATCCCTGCATTCGTGGCAAAAAGCTAATAGCTGACAGCTGACAGCTTTCAGCTATCTATCGCTCTTAGTATACTTCGCAAAACTCCCCTCTCGAGAGGGGCTGGGGGTGTGTTTATTAGTTATAAGTTCACAGCTGTTCTTAGCATACAAATCAAAATTCACAAATCAAAAATCGTTAATCAAATTCGTGCATTCGTGGCAAAAAGCTAATAGCTAACAGCTTTCAGCTATCTATCGTTCTTAGTATACCAATGAATTTTGGAATTTCTTAAAATAGTCTCTCTTCCAAAAACTTTCTACCTTGCGGCAAATAAATTTTGTGTGCAAAACAAATTACTAGTCATCGGTTTAGTTTGGCCCGAGCCCCAGTCATCGGCGGCGGGAACACATTTGCTGCACCTGATCGAGTTGTTTGCCAAGCACAATTGGGAAGTTCATTTTGCCTCGGCGGCCAGCACGTCGCTCTACTCGGTTAATCTGAATTCAAAAGGCATTTTTACCCAAGAAATCCTGCTCAACGACAGCAGTTTTGATACGTATATTCAAACGCTTAATCCCCAGGCGGTGCTCTTTGATCGCTTTGTGACCGAAGAACAATTTGGTTGGCGCGTGGCCGAACAGTGCCCCAACGCCTTGCGCCTAGTAGACACCGAAGATTTGCATTGTTTGCGATTGGCCCGACAAGAAGCCTATAAACAAAAACGGGATTTAACGCCTTCCGATTTATTTTCTGATACCGCCAAACGCGAAATTGCAAGTATGTTGCGCTGCGACCTTTCGCTCATTATCTCCGAATTTGAACTGGATTTGCTGCAAAACACCTTTGGCATAAAACGCAATTTGCTGTTTTACTTGCCGCTTTTGGCTGATCCGATTACAACCGAAACGCAAGCCGCTTGGCTCAAATTTGAGGAGCGAAGTGATTTTGTATTTATCGGCAACTTTTTGCATGAGCCCAATTGGCAAACGGTTTTGTATTTAAAGCAGCACATTTGGCCGGTATTATCCAAACAAATTCCTACAGCCAGCTTAAAAATTTACGGTGCCTATCCGCCACAAAAAGCGCTCGAACTGCACAAAGCTAGCGAACGATTTTTGGTCTTGGGCAGAGCCGAATCGGCGCAAGAAGTGATACAAAATACTCGGGTTTTATTGGCCCCCATTCCGTTTGGTGCCGGTGCCAAAGGAAAATTACTCGAAGCGATGTGTTATGGAACGCCCTCGGTCACCTCATCCATCGGTGCCGAATCGATGCCTGGCGATTTGCCTTGGAATGGAACCGTTACGGATAATGATGACGCATTTGTAGAAGCAGCTGTTCACTTGTATCAAAACGAAGATCATTGGCGTCAAGCCCAAGAAAACGGAATGCATTTGGTAAATTCTCGCTTTGATCAAAACAAATTTGAACAAGTTTTTATCGATCAAATCAACTACTTACTCCAGCACTTGGAATCCCACCGCGCAACAAATTTTATCGGTGCGCTCTTGCAACACCACAGTTTGCAAAGCACCAAATACTTGGCCAAGTGGATTGAGGAGAAGGGAAAGTGATTTTTTGTTTCACGTTTCAAGTTTCACGCTTCAGCCCCTATGATAGGTCATTAAAAAGTAAAATGTAAGCGATTACTGAATAATATATGATGGTTTATATCCTAACTTAGTAAGCTTCTTTTTTGAAACCTGAAACCTGAAACCTGAAACCTGAAACCTGACTCGAGGCGACAGCCGACAGATGGAGCATAGCGGAATAAACCTGAAACCTAACTTAACTCCACAAAATACTTGTAAAACAACGGAATGGTCTCAATGCCTTTCAAGTAATTGAAGATGCCAAAATGTTCATTGGGCGAATGAATGGCGTCACTGTCTAAGCCAAATCCCATGAGGATGGTTTTGCTTTTGAGCTCTTTTTCAAACAAGGCCACAATGGGAATACTTCCGCCCGAACGCACCGGAATAGCAGGCACGCCAAAGGTTTCGGTATAGGCTTTGTTGGCCGCTTGGTAGCCAATGCTGTCAATGGGCGTTACATAGGCTTGTCCGCCGTGGTGTTCGGTCACTTTTACGGTTACTCCGCTGGGTGCGATGCTTTCAAAATGGGTTTTGAATAATTGCGTGATGGTTTTCCAATCTTGGTGCGGCACCAAACGCATGGATATTTTGGCATACGCTTTGCTGGCAATCACGGTTTTGGCGCCTTCGCCAGTGTAGCCGCCCCAGATGCCGTTCACGTCAAGTGTAGGACGAATGGAGTTGCGTTCGTTGGTCACATAACCGGCTTCGCCGTATACATCGTTAAGGTCTAAGGCTTTTTTGTAGGCGTCTAACGAAAACGGCGCTTTGGCCATCTCTGCACGTTCTGCCTGGGTGAGTTCTTCTACGGCTTCGTAAAAACCGGGAATGGCAATGTGGTTGTTTTCATCGTGCAAAGACGCAATCATTTTGGTCAATATATTAATCGGATTGGCCACTGCTCCGCCGTATAAGCCAGAATGCAAATCGCGGTTGGGGCCCGTTACCTCAACCTCCACATAACTCAAGCCGCGCAAACCGGTAGTGATAGACGGTTGCTGGTTGGAAATCATGCCGGTATCGGAAATTAAAATCACATCGTTTTTGAGTTTTTCTTGGTTGCGTTCTACAAACCAACTCAAGCTTTTGGAGCCCACTTCTTCTTCGCCTTCAATCATGAATTTCACATTACACGGCAAGGTGTTGGATTGAATCATGTACTCAAATGCTTTGACGTGCATGTACATTTGGCCTTTGTCATCGCAAGATCCGCGGGCAAAAATGGCGCCTTCGGGATGTATTTCGGTGGGTTTAATAACCGGCTCAAATGGCGGAGAAGTCCACAACTCTATGGGATCTGGTGGTTGCACGTCGTAATGGCCGTACACCAACACCGTGGGCAAATTGGGATCTATAATTTTTTGGGCATACACAATTGGATAGCCCGGTGTGTCACAAATTTCGGCAAAATCTACGCCGGCTTTTTCTAGACTTACTTTTACCGCTTCGGCCGTGTCAAAGACATCTTGCGAATAAGCCGTATCGGCGCTCACCGAGGGGATTTTTAATAATTCAATTAATTCTGAAATGAATCGGTCTTTGTGCTCTTGCACGTATTGTTTAATATTATCCATAGTGGTTTTAAAATGAGTGAGTCAAATATAGGGAAGTTTTTAAAAGTATACTATGAACTGTTGTTAGCTATTAGCTGTCAGCCGTTAGCTGTTAGCTTTTAGCCACGAATGCATGGATTTGATTAACGATCAACGATGTTTGATTTTTGATTTTTGATTTGTATGCTAAGAACGGCTGTAAACTGTCAACCGTTAACTTACAACTAATAATACACACCCCCAGCCCCTCTCGAGAGGGGAGTTTGAGAAGTATACTAAGAACGGCTGATTGCTGAAAGCTGATTGCTGACAGCTTTTAGCTTTTCGCCACGAATGCACGGATTTAATCAACGATTGCTTCGCCAGTTCGAGCAAAGCTCTCGGGTGAAGATCAACGATTTTTGTCCCGAAACTTCGGGATGAATTTTGATTTGTATGATAAGAACCACTGTAAACTGTCAACCGTTAACTTACAACTAATAATACACACCCCCAGCCCCTCTCGAGAGGGGAGTTCTTAGTATACTTCCAAAACCTACAACCTACAACCAATAACTCACAACAGACAACAGACAGCCCTTTACGGCACTTTATTCCCCATACTCTCCGTCCAAATGGCAAACCAATCTTCGAGATCCAGGGAAATTGTAGTGGCTTTCATCAGCGACTGGATCCGAGCTATATTTACCGTTCCGGCCACGGGAAGAATTCCTGCCGGATGTCGTAAAATCCAAACCAATAAAAGTACGTCGGTGCCTACTTCGTATTTTAGCATTAAGCTGTCAAGTAATGCGTTTAGGCGTTGGGTTTGTGGTGTATTTGCTTAAACACGACGCCCAATGGTTTCCAGGCCATGGGTTGAATCCCGTGTTGTTGCATATAATCTAAACTGCCGTCGAGCATGGCCTCAAAATGAGTAGCCGAAAATTGAATTTGGTTGTAGTCAATTTCGGTTTTTTGGCGAATCAATTCGGTTTGGCTAGCCGTAAAATTACTCACCCCAAACGCACGAATCTTTCCGCTGCTTTTTAAGTATTCTACTGCTTCGGCAATTTCATCAGCTTGCATTAACGGACTGGGGCGGTGCAATAAAAACACGTCCAAGTAGTCGCAGTGTAACTTTTTTATGGATTGCTCGGCCGACCAAATGATATAATCTTTGCGGTAGTCGTAATGTTTAATGGTATTGGCTCGGGATTCGGCCATATATTGGATGCCGCATTTGGAGATCAATTGAATCTGTTCGCGCGCAAGTCCACTTTGTTTGAAGGCGACGCCAAATTCGGCCTCGGTAGTGTAATTGCCATAAATATCGGCATGATCAAAGGTGGTGATTTGGTTTTCGAGGCAAATGTGCATCGTATGTTGCATTTCGGAAGCGCTTAGTTTTTTATCCCAAACACCCCAATTCATGGTGCCGGCAACAATAGGAGAAAGGGTAGATCTACTCATGGTATTGTGGATTGCTTTAGCGTAAAGCAGTAGGTACGTTACAGATTAACAACACTTGGTTTTTGAGATCTTAAAAATAGATAAAATGAATCACAAAACATCCTTAAAATAGTAGTGTTTATCGAAGTTTTAACCAATTTTTAACATCTTTCTTTTAAAAAAAAATTCAATTTGCACCACGTTAAAATTAAGAACCCAATTAATCCTAATCGCAATTAAGAAATGGAAGAAACAGCAGCAACGCTAGACATTAGAGCAATAAACGAAAAGATTGAAAGAGAAAGCGCTTTTATCGATTTGCTTAGCCTGGAAATGAACAAAGTTATTGTAGGACAAAAGCATATGGTGGAGCGATTGTTAATCGGACTTTTAGGACAAGGGCATATTTTATTGGAAGGCGTGCCCGGATTGGCCAAAACATTAGCCATTAATACACTTTCTCAAGCCGTTCAAGGGTCGTTTAGCCGCATCCAATTTACGCCTGATTTACTTCCTGCCGACGTGGTGGGAACTATGATTTACAACATCAAACAAAACGAATTTTCCATAAAAAAAGGGCCCATTTTTGCCAATTTTGTCTTGGCCGATGAGATCAACCGTGCGCCCGCCAAAGTGCAATCGGCTTTGCTTGAAGCCATGCAAGAAAAACAAGTAACCATTGGCGATACTACCTTCAAATTAGATCGACCCTTTTTGGTATTGGCCACCCAAAACCCTATTGAACAAGAAGGAACCTATCCGTTGCCCGAAGCGCAAGTAGACCGTTTCATGCTCAAAACAGTGATTGATTATCCTAAAATGGACGAAGAGCGCTTGGTGATTCGCCAAAATTTGAAAGGCATTTACGAAAAGGTGAATGCCGTAATTTCGGTCGAGCAAATTCTTAGAGCACAAGAAGCTGTGCGCGAAGTGTACATGGATGAAAAAATTGAGAAATATATTTTAGATATCATTTTTGCCACGCGTTACCCCGAAAAATACAACTTAGAAAGCCTTAAGCCGCTGATTAGCTTTGGTTCCTCTCCACGTGGAAGCATCAATTTGGCTACAGCCGCCAAATGTTATGCCTTCATCAAACGCCGGGGCTATGTGATTCCAGAAGATGTGCGCGCGGTAGTACACGACGTATTGCGTCACCGTATTGGTGTGACTTATGAGGCCGAAGCCGAAAACATCACCTCGGTTGACATCATCAACAAAATTGTAAACGAAGTAGAAGTTCCATAAAAAGTAATTAGTAAAGAGTAACTAGTAACTGGCTTTTGCTTTTTTCTAGTTACTTATCTCTTAGCACTTATCACTAAAAAAATGGAAACCAAAGACTTACTCAAAAAAGTTCGCAAAATAGAAATCAAAACCCGGCGGTTGAGCGATCACCTGTTTTCGGGCGAATACCACACTTCATTTAAGGGGCGTGGGATGACGTTTTCTGAAGTGCGTCAGTACCAGTTTGGCGATGACATTCGCGCCATCGACTGGAATGTGACCGCGCGGTACAACGAGCCTTATGTAAAAGTTTTTGAGGAAGAACGCGAACTCACTATGTTGTTGGTGGTGGATGTGTCGGGTTCTGAAAGTTTTGGTACACAAGGCGATGTAAAACGCAACATCGTAACCGAAATTGCGGCTACCATGGCGTTCTCGGCCACACAAAACAACGACAAGATTGGCTTGATTTTGTTTTCGGATCAAATCGAGTTATACATTCCGCCCAAAAAAGGCCGATCACATGTGTTGCGCATCATTCGCGAGTTGATTGAGTTTGCCCCCAAAAGCAAAAAAACAGATGTAGCCCAAGCCTTGCAGTTTTTATCGGCCACCCAAAAAAAGAAAGCCATTGTCTTTATGATTTCGGATTTTATGGACCAAGCCTACGAAAAACCGCTCAAAATAGCGGCCAAAAAACACGACATCACCGGCATCCGCGTCTACGACAAACGCGAAGAAGCACTGCCAAATATTGGAATGGTACCCCTGCTGGATGCCGAAACAGGCGAATTGCAGCTGGTAAATACGGCGTCAAAAAGCGTGCGTACTGCCTACCAAAAACACTACCACGAACGAACGACTTACTTTAAAGAAATGTTCAGCAAGTCGGGAGCAGGCGTGGTGCATACGCGGGTAGACGAGAGTTATGTAACCAAATTATTGGGGTATTTTAAATCCAGATAATCCCAAACAAGCGCGTGAATTCGCAACTAGGAGAAAGAAAATGAAATTAAAATTATATATCGCTTTACTGTTTTTTGGTGCAGTGGTTTTTGCCCAACAAAAGCCGTTGTCTACCTCGATTAATGTGAGGCAAAATAAAATCGGGGCCGAATTCAAATTGAGTTTGAAGGCGATTGCCGATACCTCAGCACGGGTGGTTTTCCCTACACTCAAAAACCTGGGAGCCCTCGAGGTAATTCAATCGTATCCGGTAGATACTGTTTGGAAAGACAGTAAATACGAGTTGGTGAAAACCTACGGCCTCACCCAATTTGACAGCGGAACCTATGCGCTTCCGGCCGTAAAAATTCTCATCAACAACAAGCCCTTTTATTCGGATAGCCTGCGTGTGCAAGTGGCCAATGTGGTGGTGGATACGCTCAAACAAAAAATGTTTGACATCAAACCCATTGCCCAAGGCACTAAAAGTAACCGCTGGATTTGGAACATAGTACTTGTTTTATTGATCTTGGCTGCGGCTGGGTTTGGATTTTATTGGTGGCGCAAACGCAAAAAACAGGTCGTTGAAACGATAGAAGAAGCCAAATCGCCCATCGAAAAAGCCACCAACATGCTCAATGTGTTGGAGAAAAAACAACTCTGGCAAAAAGGCGAAGTGAAGTCCTACTACAGCGAACTTACCGCCATCGCCCGAAATTACATCGAAGAAGCCATTGCCATTCCTGCCATGGAAAGCACCACGGCCGAATTGATCGCCGCTTTGCAACATGCGTCTAAGCAAAAGAAAATGGAGCTCACTGCCGAGACCATCGAAAATTTAGAGCGCGTACTCAAACAAGCCGATTTGGTGAAATTTGCTAAATCAAAACCGCTTGATTTTGAAATTACAGAAGACCGGAAAAAAATCGAAAAAGCCATTGTAACTTTAGATAGCGCCATTCCTACCATCGAAGAAAACGAAGAAGAATCGGCACTCAACGAATTGCAACGCCAACAACAGCTCCAACTGCAATTGGCCAAAGCACGCAAACGCCGCAACCAACTCATCGCTGCCTCTGTTGTGGGAGTTTTGCTCTTGGTTTTTGGCTATTTTACGCTCACAAAAGGATTTACCTATGTAAAAGACACCTTGATTCGCAAGGAAACCAAATTGCTGTTGGAAGGCGAATGGGTGCAAAGCGAATACGGCAATCCTGCGGTACGTTTGGAAACACCCCAAGTATTAGTGCGCACCGATTTGTCCAAAAAATTACCCAAAGAAGGCATGGCCTTAATCAAAGACATGCAATCGTTTGTGGAAGGCCAATGGTCGGATGCTTTTTATGTGATGGTGAATACCCTGCATTACAAAAACCAAGGCGAAGTAGATCTGGATAAATCGATCAACGTAACCATTGATTTATTAGAAAACATGGGCGCCCAAAATATGCTGGTAAAACAGGAAGAGTTTCAAACCAAGCAAGGCGTTTCGGGCCGAAAAGGCTACGGCACTTTTGTGTTGCTCAACACCTTAACCAAATCAAGCACTACCTATTATTACGAAGTTTTATTGTTTGGCCAAGACGGCGGATTGCAACAATTGGTGTTGGTACACGAAGAAGGCGACGCCTATGCCAACGCGATTGCCGAGCGCATTTTGAACTCAGTTGAACTGAAACAAGCTACACCCTAATGAAAAACGTCACCTTTTTACATCCCGAATTTTTCTGGTTGTTGCTCCTGCTCCCGGTGGCGGCCGCTTGGTTGTTTTGGAAACGCAAACAACAAGCCGCTTCGTTATCGATGAGTTCTTTGCAAGGATTCCAGGCTTCACCTTCGCTGCTTGCTAAATTACAACCCGTTTTGCCTGCTTTACGCTTGGCAGCTTTGGCTTGTTTGATTGTAGCCATGGCGCGTCCGCGTACGGTGGATGTGACCAATAAAACCAAAACCACCAAAGGAATTGACATCGTGATTGCGGTAGACGTCTCGGGCAGTATGTTGGCCAAAGATTTAAAACCCAACCGCATGGAAGCCCTGAAACGCGTGGCTGCAGATTTTGTAGAAGAACGTCCCAACGACCGCATTGGTTTGGTGGTCTATGCCGCCGAAGCCTACACCAAAACTCCGGTAACCAGTGACAAAGGCATCATTCTAGACGCCGTTTCTAGCATCAAATACGACAATGTGTTGCAAGACGGAACCGGTATTGGCATGGGACTCACCACCGCTGTGAACCGACTCAAAGAAAGCAAAGCCAAAAGCAAAGTGATTATTTTGCTCACCGATGGGGTAAATAACGCCGGATTTATCGAACCCGAAACCGCCTCGGACATTGCCCAACAATACGGCATTAAAGTGTATACCATTGGTGTTGGCACCAACGGTATGGCCGAATTTCCCTACGCCATTGCGCCCAACGGCCAATTCTTGTTTCGCATGATGCAGGTGGAAATTGACGAAAAATTAATGAAAAGCATTGCCCGTAAAACCGGTGGAAAATATTTTAGAGCGACCAGTAATTCAAAATTGGCACAGATTTACAACGAAATTAATAAGCTAGAAACCACCGAAATTGAAGAATTGCGTTTTTACGACTACGACGAAAAATACCGTTCATGGGTGCTTTTGGCCGGCATTTGCTTGCTGCTCGAATTTGGATTGCGCAACACGATATATAAAAGTTTTATTTAGGTTATGTACGAATTAGAAGAACATAAATACCTGTATTTGCTCTTGGCCCTTCCGGTCATGCTCCTGCTATTTGGCTATGTGCAGTATTGGAAACGCAAAAAACAACGCGAATTTGGCGATATCGCTTTGGTGGCCCAATTGAGCCCCGAAAAATCGATTTTCAAACAGGGACTGAAATTTACTGTATTGCTCTTGGCACTCGCGGCCATGATTATGGGTTTGGTGAACCCCAAAATGGGCACCAAAATGGAAACCATCAAACGGGAAGGGATTGATATTGTATTTGCGGTAGACGTCTCCAAAAGTATGTTGGCCGAAGATGTAGCGCCCAGCCGTTTGGAAAAAAGCAAACAATTGGTTTCGCAAATCATCAACCAATTGGGCAACGACCGCATTGGAATTGTGGCCTATGCCGGATCAGCTTTCCCGGTGTTGCCGATTACTACCGATTATGGCGTGGCCAAAATGTTTTTGCAAAGCATGAACACCAACATGGTTTCTTCGCAGGGCACTTCGCTCGATGAAGCCATCAAATTATCCGGCACCTTTTTTGACAAAAGCAACAGGACCAGCAAATTGGTTATCCTCATTTCTGACGGAGAAGACCATTCTGAAGGGGCCGAAGACGCGGCGGCCGAAGCCAATAAAATGGGTATGAAAATCATCACCATTGGTTTGGGAACACCCAAAGGCGGGCCTATTCCGCTCAAGCAAAATGGCGTGGTGCAAAGTTTTAAACGCGACCAAAACAACGAGGTGGTCATTACCAAACTGAACGCCGAAAGTTTGGAGGCCATTGCCAAAGCGACCAAAGGTGTTTACATCAACGGGAATCAAACCAAAGACGTGCTCGAAAAAATAAAAAAAGCCCTGGATACCATCCAAAAAACCGAATTTGAAGCCACGCAAATGGCCAATTTTCAATCGCAATTTCAATGGTTTATTGGGCTGGCGATACTTTTATTAGTCATTGATCTATTCTTGTTGGAACGCAGCACCGCTTGGATTAAAAAACTGAATTTATTTAATGAAAAATAATACTTCCCTTTTCTTTGTAAGACGATTCCTGATTCAAGGAACATTTCTGCTTTTGCTGTTGGGATCAATGGGTGTAATGGCTCAGGAAAAAGACCGTTATTTGAGTAAGGCCAACGATCAATTTGCCGACAAACAATATGCCGATGCCGAAGCCAATTACCGTATTTCTAAATCAAAAGCCAGTCAAAAAGCATTGGCGTCCTACAATTTGGGCAATGCCATTTACAAACAAAACCAAGCCAGCGAAGCCAAATACGCTTATATTGACGCCGTGGAGAAATCCAAAATTCGCAGCGAAAAACACAATGCGTTTCACAACTTAGGTAATGTATATTTGAAAGAAAAAAAATACGGCGAGGCAGTAGCGGCTTTTAAAGACGCCTTGCGCAACGACCCCACCGACGACGAATCGCGTTACAATTTGGCCTTGGCAAAAAAATTATTGAAAGACAATCCGCCGCCAAAAGACGACAAAAAGGACGACAAAAAAGACAAAAACAAGGACAAGAAGGACGACAAGAAAGACCAAAAAAATCAGGATAAAAAAGACGACAAAAACAAAGGCGACCAAGAAAAGAAGGACGACAAGAAAGATGAGGGCAAAAACCCCGACAACAAAGATCAAAACGATCCTTCGCAAGGGCAGCCCAAACCCAAGCCGGGTGGCATCTCGAAAGAGCGTTTGCAAAATTTACTCGATGCGGTAAACAACGAAGAGAAAAAAATACAAGACAAAGTGAATGCCAAAAAAATAAAAGGCAAACCCGTCCAAACCGAGAAAGACTGGTAATACATTGACGAATTGACTATGAAAAAGCAGGTTTTATTTTTATTGCTCAGCTGCCAAACTCTTTTTGCCCAAGTGCAATTTGAGGCCAAGGTGAGCAAAAACAGTTTGGGGCTAAATGAGCGCTTGCGCATTGATTTTACCATGAATGCCGATGGCGATAATTTTACGCCGCCAAATTTTGAAGGATTTCGTATCGTGGCTGGGCCAAGCCAACAAGTGAGTCAATCATGGGTTAATGGCCGGAGTTCGTTTAATAAATCCTATTCCTATTATTTATTGCCTTCGCAAAAAGGCGCGCTTACCATTAAACAAGCTTCTGTAGAAATTAATGGTCAGATTTATAAAACCAATCCCATAAAAATTAACGTGACGGCCGCAGTAGAACAGCCACGCGATCCCAACGACGAGCCACAAGTTTCGGCATCCGATGCCATTCATTTGGTCGCCGAAATCTCAAAAGGCAATCCCTACGTGAACGAACCCATCACGGTGGTGTACAAACTCTTTTTTAGTTACAATATCGGGATTACCAATTGGCGCGAACTCAACAAGCCCAAGTACAATGATTTTTGGAGCCAGAACATCGACATCAAACAATTGGTTGCCGAAGAAGGCAAATACAACGGCGAACGCTTTCGCTATGTGGTGCTTCGAAAAACGGTTTTGTATCCGCAAAAATCGGGTAAATTAGAAATTGAACCGCTTTCGCTCGACATCGATTTGCAAGTACCCACCAACCGCCGAAACATTTTTGGCCAAGTACAGGTGGTCAATGACAACCGCCGGGTTTCGGCCGGAAGCAAAACCATCAGCGTAAAACCGTTGCCCGAAGCCGGGAAACCCGCAGATTTCTCGGGTGCGGTGGGCCGATTTAATTTTGTGGTAAAACCAACTAAAACCCAACTCAAAAGTGGAGAGTCGCTCGATTTGAAAGTAGCGGTTTCGGGAACTGGGAATCTTAAGTTATTTACCTTACCCAAACCGGTGGTGCCCAACTCGATCGAAATGTATGATCCGGTACACAGCGAGCAAGTACAAACGCCTTTGAGTGGCATGAACGGAAGCATAACCGATAATTACACCATGATTCCCCAGTTTAAAGGGAAATACCCCATCAAGCCGCTGCAGTTTTCGTATTTTGATTTGGGTACAGGCAAATACAAAACCATCAGTTCACCCGAATTGGTGATTGAAGTTCTAGATGGGCCTACAGCCGGCAACAATGCAACTGCAACCGTTTCCGCAACTGAATCAACTAAAAATACCATAAATGCCGGAGATCAGTTTCGCTATGTGAAATTAAAAACAAGCTTACACTCAACCAAGCGCAAGGACTTTTTGGGCTCTCGCTTGTTTTACATCCTGCTGTTTTTACCCGCATTCTTAATTCCGGTGATTGTGTTCTTTAAAAAGAAAAAGGAAGCTATTGATGGCGATATAGCGGGCAACCGCATTAAAAAATCCAATCAATTGGCCAAGAAATATTTGTTGGAAGCCAAAAAGCAAATGCCCAACAAAGAGTTGTTTTACATTGCCCTCGAGAAATCGATGCACAACTTTTTGAAAGCCAAATTGCACATCGAAACGTCTGAGATGAGTAAAGACACGATTGCCCATTTGTTGCAATCCAAAAATGCATCGACTGCGACCACTGCCGCATTTTTAGAGTTGATGAAAAACTGTGAATTTGCCCGCTATGCGCCATCCTCTTCGGTGGCCATCGAACAAGATTATCACAAGGCCGAATCGCTCTTGCAAGAATTAGAAAAACAATTGTAACCCGATCTAAACGAAATGACGATGAAAAAATTAGTGTATGTGCTGCTGTTTCTTTCGCAATTGAGTTGGGCGAATACTGGCTTTGAAGCAGGAAACGATTGGTACAAAAAAGGCAATTACAACCAAGCCATTTTGGCCTATGAATCGGTGTTGGAAAGCCATAAAGAATCGGCCGATTTGTATTTTAATTTGGGTAATTGTTACTACAAACTCAACAAAGTGGCGCCGGCGATCTACAATTATGAAAAGGCCTTATTCCTAAACCCCGATGATGTAGAAATTCAAAACAACTTGAAATTTGCCAACAAAATGACCATCGACGAAATCAAGGTGGTGCCCAAAGTTGGATTTGCCCATATGCTACAAGGGCAGCTGTCTGTTTTTCATTACGACAGCTGGGCGTGGATTGCGGTTTGTTTTTCTTTCGTGTTTTTGGCCTGTTTTATAGGCTATTACTTTTCGCCTTATGCCGCCAAGAAACGCCTATTTTTTGTAGGGATGTTTGTGCTGTTGTTTGTGGCTTTATGCACCGTAGTTGCTGCGGTAATCGAGAAAAAATTTAGCAATAGCGAACACCCTGCTATTGTATTTGCCGAAATGGCTTCGGTAAAAAGCGAGCCCAAACAAGCCGCAACCGAAGTGGTTTTGCTGCACGAAGGGGCCAAAGTTTTTGTGTTGGATTCACTCGACAATTGGAAAAAAGTTCAGCTTACCGATGGAACCGAAGGCTGGATTAACCAAGAATTCATTCGGCAGGTGTACTAATTTTGGTGCGACTGCTCTGGTGTGCCAAAGGCAACAAAAACCTCCTGGAGCTGAGGATAAATAGTAGTGGACACTCCTTGAATGGGCAAATAAAACCAGGATTTCTCAATGGTTTGTTTGGAAACGAAGGCATGAGAAAAGTTCAGTTTATTAAACAAGGCAAGGCCCAAACTCAACACTATCAGTAGTTTAAAGCCGCCCAATAAACCGCCCCCAAGTTTGTTGATTGCGCCCAGCTGGGCTACTCGAGCTACAGTGGTAAAGAACCTTGCCAAGAGCGCGGCACCCACTAACACGACAATTAAGGTGATTACAAAAGCTGTGATTTGAATAATTTTTGGGTTCCAAGACACTACTCGCGCTAAAACCTGATTGACGATATACGAAAATTTGATAGCCAAATACACGCCAAACAGCAAAGAAATGAGCCCGGCCAGTTCTATAAAAAAGCCATTGCGCAAGCCGCGAATCATCCCCATAGCAATAAAAGCCAACAGTATATAATCAATCCAAATCATGTTTATGCAGATAAAGTATGAGCAAATATAAATCAAAAATAAGGTGGGGCAACTCCGGCGGCAACTTCCTATCTTTGCCCGCTGTGGCAATTGCCTGCCCGAACACAAAATGTACCTCCTTATGTCAAGAGATATTCAATTAAAAGAACGCTGGGAACAATTGGTTGCCAAATTGTCGGATCAGTTTTCGCAAGGGGAAGACTTAGATTTGGACTCCATCATCTATTTGATTGGGGTACAAGAATTGGGAAAAGTGCACCAAGCATTCAAAAAAGATGAGAAGGTAAACCTCATGCATATCGCCATTTGTCGCTTGCTTGAGCCCTACGGCTTTTATGAATTTGATTACATCGATGCCGATGGCTGGCCACACTATACCATCAAAGAAGAATTGCCTCCCTTGAAAGCGGGCGAACAATCGGTGCTCATGAAAGAAGCCATTGTGGGGTATTTTTTGGCCCGCGAATATATTGACTAGGCCCACGAAAAACTTGAATCTCTCTCCAAGATACTTCTAACTTTTACCTAAATTTGTCGGCTCAATGACCACGCATCATGATAGATCAAATTAAAATACACATCGCCGAAGCGGCTGCCTTTCATACTGAAAACCCTTCCGAACTAGAAGCCTATCGCATTCAGTATTTGGGAAGCAAAGGCCTCTTAAAAACCTTGTTTGCCGAATTTAAAAACGTGCCCAACGAGCAGAAAAAAGAATTTGGGCAGGTAATTAATTTGCTTAAAACTACTGCCGAAGACAAGGTGAAACTAATTCAAGACGCCCTAGAAAGCAAACAAGAAATCAGAGGAATCTATGGCGACTTGACTCGTCCGGGAGAGCCCATTACGATTGGTTCGCGCCATCCGATATCCTTGGTTAAAAACCAAATTATAGACATCTTTTCGACCATTGGATTTAATGTATCAGAAGGTCCAGAAATCGAAGACGATTGGCACAATTTTACCGCCTTGAATCTCCCCGAATACCATCCGGCACGGGACATGCAGGACACCTTTTTTATCCAAACCAATCCCGATATTTTGTTGCGCACCCACACCTCTTCGGTGCAAGTGCGTTATATGGAAGAAAACAAACCGCCCATTCGCACCATTTCGCCGGGGCGCGTATTTCGCAACGAAGCCGTTTCGGCCCGTTCGCATTGTATTTTTCACCAAGTAGAAGGTTTGTATATCGACAAAGACGTTTCGTTTGCCGACTTAAAACAAACGCTGTTGTACTTCACCAAAGAAATGTTTGGGAAGTCCAAAATCAGGTTGCGCCCGAGTTATTTTCCGTTTACCGAACCCAGTGCCGAAATTGATATTTATTGGGGACTTAAAACCGAAACCGATTACCGCATTACTAAAGGAACCGGTTGGTTGGAAATTGGCGGCTGCGGGATGGTAGATCCCAACGTCTTGAAAAACTGCCAAATCAATCCCGAAGAATTTTCGGGCTTTGCCTTTGGAATGGGCGTTGAGCGCATCGCGATGCTCTTGTACCAAATTGGCGACATTCGTTTGTTTTACGAAAACGACGTGCGCTTTTTGGAGCAATTTAAGTCAATGGTGTAGATGCTGTTATCAG
>JAPLEX010000010.1:0-13574 GCA_026390995.1 Flavobacterium sp. | reverse complement strand
ATGCTGTTATCAGTTCTCGGTTATCAGTTTTCTGTTGAAAATGTATACTAAGAACTTTTGAATGGGTCCCGAAGTCTCGTGATTCTCCGCATTGCCTAGCTTCTTAGCTGAAATCTTCCAACTTCCCACTCCTAACTCCCAACTTCCAGCTTCCAACTTCCCACTTTAAAAAAAAATGAAATCAGACATCCTCATTCCCGAAGTAGAAAACGTGTTTTTGGCCGCCGTGCCAGAATGGAGCGACGACTTTAATGCCAGCGTATGGTATGTGTACTTGGTGAATGATTCGGATTATGATCTAGACAATGTGATGCTCGTGTCTAAAGCCTTTGGCACAATTGACGGAGAAATGAAAAAAACCTCTTTGCTTCGCCATGCCTTTGTAAAAGTACCCGCTGTATCCGTGCAAAAGGTGGAACTTATAGACGAATCCGTTTTGCAACTCAACAACGAATTCATGCTCACCTATTTTATAGGAAACACTTTGTTTGACAAAAAATTTACCTTCCTAAAAAACAGCATCAACGCAGGTGCTACAGAAGAAGTGCCCATTTTATTTGTGAACGGTGTGGTAGTAAAATAAGCCTAATCCAATAGCTCGGTGAGCTTCTTAAATACTTTTTTGGCATCCTTCCCTTCGTACAAAATTTCGTGTACTGCGTCAATTATGGGCGTTTTTGCTTTATGCGTTTGGTTTAACTCCCAAGCGCTTTTGGCCGCATAATAGCCCTCGGCCACCATACTCATTTCCATCATCGCGCTTTTCACAGTGTAGCCTTTTCCAATCATGTTTCCAAACATGCGGTTGCGAGAAAATATAGAATAACCGGTTACCAACAAATCGCCCAAATAGGCTGAATCGTTGATGTTGCGTTTC
This sequence comes from Flavobacterium sp., assembly GCA_026390995.1. GTDB lineage: Bacteria > Bacteroidota > Bacteroidia > Flavobacteriales > Flavobacteriaceae > Flavobacterium. The sequence continues at coordinate 12,697 of JAPLEX010000010.1, read as the reverse complement.
ATTTTGTGGACTTTTCGAATAAATTTTTTCATTTCTCGAATGCCATTACTCATCAATACCGACTGAAAGTTGTCGCCATAGCCCAACCCATGTGCCATTCCGGCTGCTATGGCATAAATGTTCTTGAGCATCGCGGCATATTCGGTGCCAATAATATCGTCTGAGATTTTGGCCTTGATGTAATTACTCGATAAATTGAGTGCAACCACTTTTGCTTTTTGGGCGTCGCCGCAAGCAATGGTTAGATAAGACAAACGCTCCAAGGCAACTTCCTCGGCGTGACAAGGGCCAGTAATTACCCCAATATTATCATAGGGAATGTCGAAGGTTTTATGGAAATGTTCGCCTACAATTAGACTGGTTTCGGGTACAATCCCTTTGATGGCTGAAAAAATTACTTTGTCAACTAATGGGGAGGTGAGTTTTTTCAATTCGGCACTCAAAAAGGCAGAAGGAATGGCAAAAATAATGATGTCGGCAAAATCTATGGCTTCATTAATATCGTTTGTGAGCAGCAACTGCTCCATTTTGAATTCGACTGAACTCAAATAATTGGGGTTGTGGTGTTCGGTTTGTAAATGCGCAATGGCATCTTCGTTGCGCATGTACCAAGCAATTTTCGCTTGATTTACACACAGCATTTTGGCAATAGCCGTGGCCCAACTGCCTCCGCCTATGACGGCAAATATTGGATTGTCTTTCATAAATTAGCTACAATTTTGTAGATTTTTTGCTGTTTGGGGAGACCAAAAGTAAGTAAAAACAAGCAATTCTGGGTTAATAACTCATTTCAACAATTTGCCTCAATCTAACTAAATCTATGTTTTGACGTTCGCCTAGCGCAACCCAGCCCCGGTGTTCAAAACGCTTCACGATAAAATCGGCGGTTTGGGCATAATTGGCGGTATATTCACTGAGCTTGGTTGGCACACCCAATTGCTGAAAAAACTGTGTGGTTTTATCAATCGCCTGATTGGCGCGCTCGGTTGGGGTTCCGCTGCTGATGTTCCAGACGCGTTTGCCATATTGAATCAGTTTGTCTTGTTTGGTTTCCAAGAGCACGCGGTATAGGTTGGGTGCAATAATGGCCAAGGTACGGGCGTGATCAATTTCATACAAGGCCGTCAATTCGTGACCTATCATGTGCGTGGCCCAATCAACCGGCACGCCTTTGTTGAGGATGCCATTTAAGGCCATGGTGCAGCACCACATAAAATTAGAAGCCAATACATAATCGGCAGGATTGTCAATCACTTTGGGCCCTATTTCGACTAAAGTTTGCAAAATTCCTTCGGCAATTCGGTCTTGCAAATAAGCCTCGTGCGGGTAGGTGAGGTATTGTTCCATGACGTGCATGAATGAATCAATGACGCCGTTTTGCAATTGGCGTTTGGGCAAGGAAGCGATCACAGTAGGGTCACAAATCGAAAACTTAGGGAACAAGGCGCTGCCGCCTAAAGTCAATTTTTCTTGCGTGGCTTCGATGGTCACCACGGCTCCCGAATTCATTTCGCTGCCGGTAGCCGGCAAAGTAAGTACCGTTCCAAAAGGCACTACTTTTGTGATATCTGTAAACAAAATGCGCTCCTGTAAAATACGGGCGGCATCGCCTTCAAAATGGGTCGCGGCCGAGATAAATTTCACGCCATCAATCACGCTTCCCCCTCCTACAGCCAATATAAAATTTAATTTTTCTTTGCGAATTATTGCTACGGCTTGCATTAGGGTTTCGTAGCGCGGATTGGGTTCTACCCCACCAAATTCTACCAGATGAAATCCTTGCAACGCAGCAATTACTTGGGCGTGAATGCCATTGGCAAAAATACTTCCGCCGCCATACACCAGCAGCACGCGGGCGTCTTTGGGCACTAAGATGGCTAGTTTATGTAGTTGTTGGGTTCCAAACACCAACTGGGTCGGGTTGTATAAGTCAAAGTTGCGCATAGTCGTTTATTTTAGTGGACCCAAAAATACGAATACTTAGCGGGTTTTCTGTTGTCCGTTTTCTGTTGTCCGTTTAAAGAGATACTCAGAACGGCTGTTAAGCGGGAAGTGGGAAGATGGGAACAGCAAGATTAACGATTAACGATATGTGATTTCTGATTTTTGATTTGTGCGGAAGCATAGCAACCTTCGCGTCCCGATTTATCGGGATTGCGAGAGAGAAAAAAAACAATTTTCCAATCCCGAAACTCGAAACCAAACTGTGACTTCAGAACAAAATCTTTAAATCTTTAAATTATTCAATCTTTAAATCTTCATCACCGACAACTCATAACCCCCTCCGGTGTCACCACATAATCCAAGGCAACATCTGCAGCAGATATGTCCTCAATTTTTTCTTCGGGAGCAAAAAAAGATAGCCCAATTTTTACCGTATTGGGGTTGCATTGCTGCAAAAAACTGTCGTAAAATCCTTTGCCGTAACCCACCCGATGGCCTAGTTTGTCATAGGCCAATAAAGGCACAAATACCACTTCTATAGCCGAAACCAGCACCGCCAAGCCCGATACGGGTTCGGGAATTCCGTAGGCGTTGGTGGAGATTTTGGTAGAATCAGTGAGTAAAAAATGCGTCAGTTGTCGGGTAGCAAAGTCGCTTTTGGAGACAACTACTTCTTTGTCTTTGCCCGCCAACACGTGCAGGATGTATTCGGTATTTACTTCACGCTGCTTCACGATGGGCAAAAAAACATGAAAATAGGTGTGCTCCCAAATGGGCAAAGCCAAGAGCTGATTGGCAATGGCCAAACTATGTGCGTCAATGGCATCGGCTGTGAGCGCGGCGCGGCGTTGTTTGTATAAAAGTCTCAGGTCAGATTTTCGCATAGCAAAGCGTGTTTCAAGGCGACTGTAAAAGTACACAAATTCCGCGCTTTGAAGGCAGTCACTTCCCGAAGCCGCGCTTTATATAAATGAATAATCTGCGCCTGTCGTTCATTTGAATGGCTGCAAAGGCCCCGCTTGTATTTTTAAACAATTCAACTAACTTTGGCTATGCAAAATCCGGCTTTAGAACTGCAGCTGCAATCCCTGCCCGACGGCCCTGGCGTGTATCAGTATTATGATGACGCCGGTAAAATTTTGTATGTAGGCAAAGCCAAAAACCTCAAAAAAAGGGTTTCCTCCTATTTTCACAAAACACACGACAACGCCAAAACCAATGTGCTGGTGCGAAAAATCGTAACCATCAAACACATTGTGGTGCCCACCGAATCGGACGCCTTGTTGCTCGAGAACAACCTGATTAAAAAATTACAGCCGCGCTACAATGTGCTGCTGCGCGACGACAAAACGTATCCGTGGTTGTGCATCAAAAACGAACCCTTTTCGCGCGTGTTTTCTACCAGACGACTCATTAAAGACGGCTCGGAGTATTTTGGTCCGTATACCAATTTCAAGACCGTAAGTGCAATTATGGATTTGATCAAGCAATTGTATCCGCTGCGCAGTTGTTCCTATGATTTAAACGCCAGCAATTTGGCCAAACACAAATACAAGGTGTGTTTAGAATACCACTTGGGAAACTGCAAAGGGCCCTGCGAAGGACATGAATCGCTCGAGAATTACCAGCAGCAAATTCAAGCCATCCGCGAAATCTTGAAAGGAAACTTGAAAGAGAGCATCAAAGAGTTTAAACAAAAAATGAATCAGTATGCAGCGCTCATGCAATTTGAAGCGGCGCAGCAGATGAAGGAGAAAATAGAAACCCTCGAAAATTACCAAGCCCGTTCTACCATCATCAATCCGAAAATTAACAACGTAGATGTGTTTTCGATTGTATCTGATGAAACGGCGGCCTTTGTCAACTTTTTGCAAATTGCACACGGGTCGATCATTCGTTCGCACACGCTCGAAATCAAAAAGAAACTCGACGAAACCGACCAGGAACTGTTGGAGTTGGCCATTGTAGAATTGCGTGAGCGTTTTGGCTTACTTTCTAAAGAAATTCTGGTTCCCTTTGCCGTCGATTTGGGCGAACAACTCAAAATATCGGTGCCGCAACTCGGCGACAAAAAACAACTCTTAGAACTGTCCGAGCGCAATGCCAAATTTCACCGCATCGAACAACTCAAGCAATTGCAAATTGTAGATCCAGACCGACATACCACGCGCATCATGGCCCAAATGCAGAAAGATTTACGACTCAGCGTCGAGCCCCGACACATTGAATGTTTTGATAATTCCAACATACAAGGATCCAATCCGGTGGCGGCCTGTGTGGTATTTAAAGACGGCAAACCCAGCAAAAAAGACTACCGCCACTTCAACATCAAAACCGTAGAAGGCCCCAATGATTTTGCCTCGATGGAGGAAGTCGTTTACCGCCGCTACAAACACTTGCTCGACGAACAAGAACCCTTGCCGCAACTCATTATCATTGACGGCGGAAAAGGCCAATTGTCGTCGGCCTTGAAAAGCATCGATGCCTTGGGATTGAGAGGAAAAATTGCCATTGTGGGCATAGCCAAGCGCTTGGAAGAACTGTTTTATCCGGGTGATTCGGTGCCTTTATACCTGGACAAAAAATCAGAAACGCTCAAAGTCATTCAGTATTTGCGCAACGAAGCCCACCGATTTGGCATCAGTTTTCATCGCGATCAGCGCAGCAAATCGGCCATCAATTCATCGATGGAAGCCATCCCGGGTATTGGCGAGAAAACCATCACCCAATTGCTGCAGCGCTTCAAAAGTGTGAAACGATTGCAACTCGCGAGCGAAACCGATATTGCCGCAGTAGTAGGCGTTTCAAAAGCCAAAAAAATTACCGACTTTTACCACTCAAATTCAACCCATGAATAATTCCAAAACACCGCGCTGTTATTTTGGTTTTACACGCCACTGCCTTTTGGTTTTGGTTGTGCTGTTGTGGGCCAATTCGAGTGCAATTGCACAAGACAGCCTGACACCCAAACGCCCAAAAATTGGTTTGGTGTTGAGTGGGGGAGGCGCCAAAGGCTTTGCCCATATTGGAGTACTCAAGGTATTAGAGAAAGAGGGAATCCCGATTGATTACATTGGCGGGACGAGTATGGGAGCAGTAATAGGTGCCTTGTATGCCACCGGTTATTCGGCCACGCAAATTGATTCGATCTTTAAAACTACCGATTTTGATGCCTTGCTGAGTGACTATATTCCCCGAAATTCGAAAAGCTTTTACGAAAAGCGCAACGACGAACTCTATGCCATTTCGTTGCCGTTTAAAAAGTTGCATATTGGGATTCCTTCGGGCTTGTCAAAAGGGATTTACAACTACAACTTGCTCAACAAATTACTTTACCACGCGCTAGAAGTGCATGACTTTACGCAATTACCAATCCCATTTTATTGCATGGCCAGCAATATTGAAACAGGCAAAGAAGTCGTGCTCGATCACGGCTATTTACCACAAGTTTTGTTGGCCAGCGGGGCCTTCCCCAGCTTGTTTTCCCCAGTTGAAATAGATGGAAACTTGCTTGTTGATGGGGGTGCTATTAACAACTTCCCTGTTGAAGAAATGAAAAAAAGAGGCGTGGATATTATAATTGGTGTAGATGTGCAAGACGAAGTTAAAGAGCGTTCAGACTTGAAAGATGCGGCCAAAATATTAGTTCAAATTTCCAATTTTCAGATGATGGAAAAAATGAACGACAAAATAAAACTAGTTGACATTTACCTGAAACCAGACATCAAAAAATATAGCGTGATGAGCTTTGATAAAGGACCGGAAATTGTAACCAAAGGGGAAGAAGCCGCCCAAACTGCCTTGCCTAAATTGAATGCGTTAAAAATTTCGGCTGAAACAAAAAAAGGGAAGCTCATTCAAGTAGTCGATAGTTTGCGCATCGGAAACATTTTACTAAATCGGCCTTTAAAAAATTACACCCGAGCCTATGTGATTGGGAAAGTAAAAATTAAACAAAATACCGCGGTGTCTTTTGCTGATTTTACCGATGGTATTAATAAAATGGCCGCTACGGAAAATTTTGGAAGCCTCTTGTACCAACTCGACAAGAAAGAGGACGTGGCCGATTTGCAATTTGATTTGCTCGAAAACCCCACCAATGCCTATGTGAAATTTGGCTTGCACTACGACGGACTTTTCAAAAGTGGGATTTTGGCCAACTATACCAAGAAAAAATCGGTTTTTAAAAATGATATTTTGTCCCTTGATCTGATTCTAGGCGATAACTTTCGATACAATCTAGATTATTACATTGACAATGGATTTTACTGGAGTTTTGGGATAAAATCAAAGTACAACCAGTTTAACCGGAACGTAAAAAATGATTTTACTAACGGCGAATTACTCGCTATTTTAGGTATTAACAGCCTGAATATTGATTTTGCTCAATTTACCAACCAAGCCTATGTACAAACCCTTTTTGTGCAAAAATTTTTATTGGGCGGCGGTGTTGAGCATACCCATTTGCAACTCACCTCAACCACCCTCGAAACCACCAAACCAGTTTTTGAAAACAGCGGATTTGTGAGCGTTTTTGGGTACATCAAATACGATTCTTTTGATGACAAATACTTCCCTAAAAAGGGATGGAGCTTCGCAGGAGATTGCCAGTCGTATTTGTATTCGTCCAATTACAACCATGATTTTAATCGATTTTCTATTGCGCGATCAGAGGTGGCTTTTGCTTTTCCGTTTACAAAACGACTAACGGCCAACGTGAGATCAGAAATTGGGTTTTCGTTTGGGGGCGCAAGCAGCAACTATTTTGATTTTATATTGGGGGGATACGGCGCCAGCAGTACACATAATTTTAAACCGTTTTATGGCTATGATTTTTTGAGTGTTTCAGGCAACAGTTACGCAAAATCTGAACTGACCTTGGATTTCAAATTTCTTAAAAAACACCACCTCAACGCCGCCGGTAATTTTGCCAATGTGGGGGATTATTTATTTAACAACACCGACTGGCTTTCTAAAGCTTCCTATACAGGTTATGCCCTGGGCTACGGCATGGAAACGATTATTGGGCCGGTTGAGCTAAAGTATACTTGGTCGCCCGAACTCCCAAAAGGAATTGCATGGGTAACTGTGGGCTTCACTTTTTAACAAATTTTGTCGGGGACAACTTATTTAGAAAAAAGGCTATATTTGAAACAACTAAAACTAAAAACTACACGCATATGTCAATTTGGAAGAAAAAATCATTAACACTACTGCTTAGTGAAGCGGGAGACTCAGAAAAAGGATTGAAACGCACCCTAACGGCTTGGTCTTTGATTGCCTTGGGAATTGGCGCTATTATTGGCGCCGGTTTATTTGTACGCACCGCTACTGCTGCTGCTCAAAATGCTGGCCCGTCGGTGACCATTGGGTTTATTGTGGCCGCCATTGGTTGTGCGTTGGCCGGTTTATGTTACGCCGAATTGTCTTCTTCTATTCCTATTTCTGGGAGTGCTTATACGTATACCTATGCCACCATGGGCGAATTATTGGCCTGGATTATTGGTTGGGATTTAATTTTAGAATATGCCGTAGGTGCAGCAACCGTAGGAATTGCGTGGAGTGAATACCTCAACAACCTGCTGGTCAATGTGCTGCATATGAGTCCCATTCCGTATGAATTATCCCACTCCCCTTTTCAGCATTTTACAGATCCTGTTACTGGTGTGGTATCAAACGGAATGATCAATTTACCGGCTTTCTTTATTGTGGCCGTGATTAGTTTGTTGCTAATAAAAGGAACGCAAGAATCTGCTTTTGTGAATGGCATAATTGTCGTGGTAAAAGTGGCTATTGTAATCTTAATTATTGTATTGGGTTGGTCATTCATAAACCCAACCAATCATTCTCCTTATATTCCTCTCCCTTCTATTTTTACCGACGACCAAGGAATCGATCACAGCTTTGGCGGAATCATGGGAATTTTGGGTGCAGCCGGTACGGTATTCTTTGCCTTTATTGGCTTTGACGCGGTGAGTACGGCGGCGCAAGAAACTAAAAATCCGAAGCGTGATATGCCCATTGGTATTTTAGGTTCTTTGGCAGTTTGCACCGTTCTTTATATTTTATTTGCGCATGTGCTTACCGGAGTCGCTTCGGTTGAAGATTTTAGAACAGGTGGTAAAGAAGCCTCTGTGGCCTTTGCGATTCAAAAATACATGATCGGCTACGAATGGCTGGCGCAATTTGTAACGGTTGCTATTTTGGCTGGATTCTCCTCGGTAATTTTGGTAATGTTGTTGGGCCAATCGCGTGTGTTTTATGCGATGGGTAAAGACGGCTTATTACCCAAAGCCTTTGGGGAAATTCACCCAAAATACAATACACCGTATAAAGCCAACTTGGCAATCTTGGTAATTGTAGGCTTATTTGCCGCCTTTATTCCGGGTGATATTGTGGGCGACATGACCAGTATAGGGACCTTGTTTGCCTTTATTTTGGTGTGTGTTTCGGTAGTGGTGTTGCGCAAACGCGAACCCGACATGAAACGCGAATTTAGAGCGCCATTATCAGATCCTAAATTTCCGTTGGTTCCTGTATTGGGCATCGTGGTTTGTTTGGCTATGATTTACGGCTTAGGTTGGACCAACTGGTTGAGACTGATCGCCTGGTTGGCTATTGGATTGGTAATTTATTTTTGGTATGGACGCAAAAACAGCAACCTAAATAATCCAAAATAATTAAACATAAAAGCTAAAAGAGACTCTCGTTTCTTTTAGCTTTTTTTATGCTTTACTCGGTTTATGAAAAATTGGTTTGGCCTATTAGAATATCTTCAATTCCTCATCAAGAGAAATCCTGAATGAGACACTTCTTTTTTGTATGAATTAGGAAATTATTCCCGCTTCGAATTCAATTTGCTTCATTACACCCGAGCGTTAGCGAACTAGCGCAGTACATTCAAAATAAAAGATTATGCCGATATACCATAAATTAGGGTCTATTCCCGCCAAACGACATACCATTTTTAAAAAACCGACCGGAGAATTCTATTACGAACAGCTCTTTGGTACCGAAGGTTTTCACGGTCATTCTTCGCTGTCCTATCACGTGCATCGCCCCACACAAGTAAAAGAAATTAAAGCTTCGTATTCGGTTGAGCCCAAAATTGCCATTGGCAAAAACATCAAATCTTTGTTGTTAAAAGGCTTTGAATTAAACCCAGCACTTGATTTTTTACAAAGCCGAAAACCCCTATTGGTGAACGGCGATTGCACCATTGGTTTGGCTGCGCCACAAGAATCCCTTACCGATTATTTTTACAAAAATGCCGACGCCGACGAGCTGATTTTCATTCACAAAGGCAGTGGAAAACTGCGTACCATGTTGGGAAATATTGTCTTTGTTCCTGGTGATTATTTGATTATTCCCCGCGGAATGATCTACCAAATTCAATTTGACCAGGCTGATAATCGCTTGTTTTATGTGGAGTCTTTTGCTCCGTTTTATACTCCCAAACGCTACAAAAATGCCTCGGGACAACATTTGGAACACGCTCCTTTTTGCGAACGCGATTTTAAATTGCCCACCGAACTCGAAACGCACGACCAAAAAGGCGACTTCGTGATTAAAACCAAAAAAGAAGGAATGATTCATGAAATCGTCTACGCCACACACCCCTTTGACGTGATTGGTTGGGACGGGTATAATTTTCCATACGGGTTTAGCATCCACAATTTTGAACCGATTACCGGACGGGTACACCAACCGCCTCCGGTGCACCAAACATTTGAGACCAGCACATTTGTAGTGTGTTCGTTTGTGCCGCGTATGTATGATTACCATCCGCAAGCAATTCCTGCGCCCTACAACCACAGCAACATAGACAGCGATGAAGTCTTGTATTATGTAGACGGCGATTTCATGAGCCGAAACAATATCGAACAAGGCCACATCACCTTGCACCCCAAAGGCATTCCGCACGGACCAGCCATTGGCGCCATGGAACGCAGCATTGGCCACAAAGAAACCCAAGAATTGGCTGTTATGGTAGATACCTTTAGACCGCTAATGGTTACCGAAGAAGCGATGGGTATAGACGACGGACAGTATTACAAATCTTGGGCAGAATAATAAAAAACTCCAACTCGGATGCAGGCTAACGCGCGCATTCAAAAAACAAAACACTATGGCAAAAGAAGTAACATCTGTAGAATACGGATTAGAAAAAATATTTGAAGGCGCACAAGATTTCCTTCCCCTTTTAGGCACCGATTATGTAGAATTTTATGTAGGCAATGCTAAACAAGCGGCACACTATTACAAAACGGCTTTCGGGTATCAGTCCTTGGCCTACGCCGGATTGGAGACTGGGGTGCGTGACAGAACTTCCTATGTGTTGGCGCAAGACAAAATCAGATTGGTGTTGACAACGGCTTTAACCAGCGATTCTGAAATTGGCGAACACGTAAAAAAACACGGCGATGGGGTGAAAGTAATTGCGCTTTGGGTAGAAGATGCCCGCCAAGCTTTTATCGAAACCACCAAACGAGGAGCCAAAGTATACCTCGAACCTACAGTAGAAAGCGATGAGTTTGGCGAGGTAGTTCGCGCCGGAATCTATACCTATGGTGAAACTGTGCACCTATTTGTAGAACGCAAAAATTACAGCGGAACATTTTTGCCGGGGTTTAAACCCTGGAAATCCGATTACAATCCAGAGCCATTGGGATTAAAATTCATTGACCACATGGTAGGAAACGTGGGTTGGAACCAAATGAATACTTGGGTAAAATGGTACGAAGATGTGATGGGATTTGTGAATTTCCTTTCGTTTGACGACAAGCAAATCCATACCGAATATTCAGCCTTGATGAGTAAGGTGATGAGCAACGGAAATGGCCGCATTAAATTTCCGATTAACGAGCCGGCCAAAGGAAACAAACGTTCTCAAATTGAAGAGTACTTGGATTTTTATGAAGGTTCTGGAGTGCAACACATTGCGGTAGCTACGGATGATATTATTTCTACGGTAACGAAATTGCGAGCGAGAGGCGTTGAGTTTTTATCGGCTCCACCCAAAGCCTATTACGAGGACATTCCAAATCGTTTGGGTACCCACATGGAGATGATGAAAGAAGACATTTCAGTCTTGCAAAGTCTAGCCATCATGATTGATGCCGACGAAGACGGCTATTTGCTTCAGATTTTTACCAAGCCGGTAGAAGATCGCCCTACCTTATTTTATGAAATTATTCAGCGCATGGGAGCCAAGGGCTTTGGTGCGGGTAACTTTAAAGCCTTGTTTGAATCGATAGAACGCGAACAAGAAAAAAGAGGAACGTTATAAAATTGTTTATAAAATTGCGAAATATGCAAATTACATCGTTGTAGTTGTAACGTTACTAATAATAAAATGTTAAAGTAACGTTTTCGTTAAATATAACTCAACAAACCTTGTACATTTGTCCAATCAAAAAACACCGGGAGTGGTTTCCCTACGTTTTTATAATAAATTATTCATAATTTATAATTTTTGGTTGGTTAATAGCATAAAAACTCAGTCATTAGTTGACTGAGTTTTTTTGTTTTAATACATTTGGAAACTTAATTGCGTTTCTATTAGAAATCAATTCAACTCCCATGAAAAAAATAATCATTTTCTTATTGGCGCTCTCCACATTCGGATTTAGTTCTCAAAAAGAAAGAGCTTTTGAGGTAGGAGAATGGTTTAAATTTCGCATTCATTATGGCTTTATCAACGCTGGTTATGCAACCTTAGAAGTAAAGGAAGCCACCCGAAATAATAAAAAAGTATACCACGCCATTGGCAGAGGCTACACGACGGGTATGTCTCGCTTTATTTTTAAAGTTGAGGACGTATATGAATCTTATTTTGATAAAGAAACAGGAAAGCCTTTTCAGTTTGTTCGAAAAATAAACGAAGGCGGCTATACCAAAAACCAAGAAGGTTTTTTTGAGCAAGGATCCAATACCGTTTTAGTAAAAGATTACAAAAACAAAACGGAGACCAGTTTTAAAACCCCAGAAGAAATTCAAGACATCATGTCGTCGTTTTATTTTCTGAGAAATCATCCTACGATAGACAAACTGAAGGTAGGCGAATCGGTGGCCATTGATATGTTTTTTGATAACGAAACCACTAAATTCAAGTTAAAATACCTGGGGAAAGAAGACATTGAAACTAAATTTGGTACAATTTCGACCATGATTTTTCGTCCACTCGTTCAATCAGGACGGGTGTTTAAAGAAGAAGAAAGCTTAACGGTTTGGATTTCCGATGACGAAAATAAGATCCCTTTGAGAATAAAAGCCAGTTTAGCAGTGGGCTCAATAAAAGGAGAATTAGAGGGCTTCAAAGGGTTAAAAAATCCATTTATGGTAAAATTAAATGACTAATGAGTAGTAAAAACAATACGAATGAAATTTTAGAGGCTTTAGAAAAAAAATTTGAAGCTATAAATCAAAAAACCGAAACCCATTTAGAAGGACTTATTTGGTCAAAACCTATAACTTATTGGGATTATATTCAAACCGATGCCTTATTAAATTTACAAACTCAAAGAACTGTTTTGCCTGATGAAATGGTTTTTATCATGTACCATCAAGTAAACGAATTATTGTTCAAAATGATACTTTGGGAAATAAATCAATTGTGTCATACTGAAAAACCAAAAACTGATTTTTTTACCGAAAAACTAAGAAGAATAAGCCGCTATTTTGATATGCTAACCACTTCATTTGACATTATGGGTGACGGAATGGAAGTGGCTCAGTATATGAAATTCAGAAA
>JAPLEX010000048.1 GCA_026390995.1 Flavobacterium sp. | reverse complement strand
CCGTTGTATATCAATACCCGGGCTCAATTGGCCCATTACCATGATTATTCGGGACGACCCAATGCTTTTCTTTATGGCAAAATGGTGGTGCGCAACGGCTGGTATGTGTGGCGAGTAAAATGGAATTCGCCTTCTTGGAACGACCGCTTAAAGTGGAATTCAATTACTATTTTATTGACACTCATCCGATTTAGCAATACCTTTACCACGCCCCATCGAAAAAAAGCCTTTTTGGAAGCTTGCGGCAGAACGTTTAGTTGGTTTGTATTACTTTTGAAAAAACCTAAAATAGAATGACCACTTTTCAACTCATCTATTCGGATTATAGAAAACACAAAAAATATGGTGCCAATTTTTTTGTAATCCTTTTCCTAACACAAGGATTTTGGGCTAGTTTTCAATATAGAATTGCACATTTTGTAGTCACAAAAATTACCTGGCAGCCTTTTAAGTTTTTTTTTAAGTTCGGTATCATTTTGTGGCAAAAATGGATTGAACTCATCACCGGAATATCTATTCCTGCTACAGTAAAAATAGGCCACTCCCTCTATATTGGTCACTTTGGAGGTATTATTATTAATAGCGATGCCATTCTGGGAGACAATTGCAATCTATCCCAAAATGTTACGATAGGGGTTTCTGGCCTCGGCGAAAAAAGAGGAGTTCCAGTAATAGGAAACAATGTTTTTATTGCGGCAAACAGTGTTGTTGCTGGCAAAATTCATATTGAAGACAATGTGCTCATTGGAGCATGTTCTTTCGTAAATGCAGATGTAAAAACACATACCACGGTAGTTGGCGTTCCAGCTGTTGTGATTTCAACAAATGGCTCAATCGGATATATTTAATGAAACTAGTCGTTATTTCATCAGCTCCTTTGGTTTTAAAACAAAACAACTACTTTGCCTATAGTCCCTTTGTAAAAGAATTGATGATATGGGCTAAACAAGATATAGAAATTGGTATGCTTTGCCCTATTTGGAAGGAAGATAAAGGACTTTTAATTTCTCCAATTTTATTTCCTATTTCAAAATTATTTATCAGTATTGAATTTAATAACACAACTTTATTCAATGCGATAAAATCCTTTCTCGTTTCATTTGTGAATTTTTATCATTTAATAAAAGCAATGATTTGGGCCGATCATATTCACTTGCGCTGTCCAGGAAATATTGGGCTATTGGGTTGTGTGGTGCAAATTTTCTTCCCTAAAAAAATTAAAACTGCCAAATATGCCGGCAATTGGGATCCCTGTTCAAAACAACCTTGGAGCTATAAATTACAGCGTTGGATTTTGCAAAATACTTTTCTAACGCGCAACATGACCGTGATGGTCTATGGAGAATGGCCGTCTATGAGTAGCAATTGCCGTTCTTTTTTTACCGCTACCTACCGAGAATCTGATAAAAAACAAACCATTCCACGGGCACTTACTTTCCCAATTCAATGTCTGTTTGTGGGGAGTTTAACTTCTGGAAAAAACCCCTTGTATGCGATTCAATTGGTTGAAAATTTACTCAAAAAAGGCATTTCAATTCAGCTCAAATTATATGGCGAAGGGACTGATCGCGCATCATTAGAATCCTATTGCGAACAAGCCGCCCTGCAATCAGCAGTCGAATTTTGTGGCAATCAAGAGGCTCACCAAATTCAAAAAGCATACGAATCCAGTCATTTTTTAGTGTTGCCCTCCCAAAGTGAAGGTTGGCCCAAAGCCGTTGCAGAGGCTATGTTTTGGGGTTGTGTTCCCCTAGTTACTCCTGTTTCTTGTGTGCCTTCTATGTTGAACAATCAAACGAGAGGCTTGCTTTTGGATGTGCAACTTGAACAGGATACCCAGCGCATTATAGACTTGTTGCAACACCCCTTGGACTATAAGTTCAAAGCAGAAGCTGCTATGGAGTGGTCCAGACAATATACTTTGGATCAGTTTGAAATAGAAATTGCTAAATTGGTACACCCATGAGAATTGTGCAACTAATAGACTCGCTCGAAGCAGGTGGAGCTGAGCGCATGGCCGTAAATCTAGCCAACGGCTTAGCTAAGCAGGTAGAGTTTTCGGGATTAATAAGTACGCGCAAGGAAGGACTTTTAAAAGACCAAATTCAGCCTAAAGTAAACTATCTTTTTTTGGCCAAGAAATCGGCTGTAGATCTCAAGGCTTTACTTCGTTTACGAATGTACTGCCGTACTTATAAAGTGACCCATATTCAAGCACACGCTACCTCATATTTTACAGCACTATTACTTCGTTTGTTGCTTCCCAAGCTCAAACTTATTTACCATCATCACTTGGGATTAAGTGCAAATATAGACCAAGGAAGTCCGTATTTTCTTCGACTTTGTTCTTATTTTTTTACAGGAATCCTAGTAGTCAATGAACCGTTAAAAAATTGGGCAAAAAGAAATTTAGCATGTAAAAACGTGCTCTATCTGCCAAATTATGTAACGACATCCTCTATAACAGCCTTAGCGGTTCCCTTGGCGGGTATTCCAGGAAAACGAATTTTGTGTTTGGCCAATCTACGACAAGAAAAAAATCACCCATTGCTTATTGCCGTGGCTGAATTGCTTTGCCAATCTCATCCTGATTGGACTTTTCATTTGGTGGGGCAGGATTTTAACGATGACTACGCTTCCCAACTTAAAAATCAAATTATAGAAAAAGTAGTAGATCAGCATGTTTTTATTTATGGAACACGTGCTGATGTTGCGCCAATAGCTAATTCCTGTTCGATAGGAATTTTAACCTCCATCTCAGAAGGTCTTCCGTTGGCGTTGTTGGAATACGGATTCTACGGATTGCCCGTTGTTGTGAGCGATGTAGGGGGAATACCGGCTGTCGTTCATCACCAAAAAGAGGGATTTGTTGTACCCTCGGGCTCTGTAGATTTGTTTTATAAATCTTTGGTAGAACTCATAGATAATCAAAATCTTCGACTTAGATTTGGACAAGCCTTTCAAGCTAAAATACAGCAGAATTATTCAGAAGAAAGCGTAATTAATACCTTTCTAGATTGGTCCAAAGAATTTTAAATGAATACAACGGATAATCGATATTTTTTTTTAATACTACTCCATGTGTTAATTGGGTTGGGGTTATATTACCTGCCCTTTTTTCCCAAATTGTATGGCTATGGCATCTTCGTTGTGGGCGTCTATTTTGTGCTCAATTCTAGAAACAGAAACAATGAAGTGCTTTATGCAGCAGCCTATATTGTTGGTTCAGAGGTGGCCTTGCGTATGACTGACGGAAACCCTATTTATGAATATTCAAAATATGCTGTAATTATCTTTATGTTGATTGGTATTTATTTTAGTGGTATTTCCAAAAATGCAGTTCCTATTTGGCTTTATTTATTGTTTTTAATCCCGGGATTGGTAATTGGATATTATACATTAGACGGTATTGATAGTGTTAAGAATGCCATTTCATTCAATATTTCAGGTCCGTTGTGCTTGGGTTTGTGTGCTTTGTATTGTTATACCCGGCGAATAACGTTTAAGCAACTCAACGAGCTACTTTTACTTGTAGGATTGCCTATTATTTCTTGTTCTATTTATTTGTATTTGTATACGCCCGAATTAAAAGACATCCTACTCGGAACCGGCTCAAATTTTGCTACATCTGGGGGATTTGGCCCCAATCAGGTGGCTACAATATTGGGATTGGGCATGTTTGTGTTTTTTTCGCGCTTAATCTTTTTTTCGCCCAATGTATTTTTATTTGTAATCAATGCAGTAGTGGCAGTAGAACTCAGTTACCGGGGATTGATTACGTTTTCGCGTGGAGGGATTGTAACCAGTTTACTCATGCTCATTGTGTTGGTCTTGGTAACCTATGTGAAAATAAGCTCAAACGCACGAATTAAAATGAATTACATACTGGTTGCACTTGTAATTGGAATGGCAGGTACTTGGGTGTTTTCGTCTTCCCAAACCAACGGATTAATAAATAAAAGGTATGCCAACCAGGACATCAATGGACGGGTAAAAGAAGACCGGTTTACGGTTAGAGAAGAATTAGCCAAAGATGAAATTGCCGCTTTTTTAGCACAGCCTATTTTTGGTTTGGGAGTGGGAAAAATTGCCGAAGAAAGGCAAAAAAAGACGGGTGATTTGGTCGTAACGCATAATGAAATTACCCGTACCATTGGGGAGCATGGTGCATTCGGGATATTAGCACTACTCATCCTTTTTACAATGCCATTGTTTATATTTTTTAGAAACTCCTACAATATCTATATCTTATCGTTCTTGGTCTTTTGGTTGTTGACCATTAACCATGCAGCAATGCGGTTGGCGGCGCCAGCATTTATATATGCCTTAGCCTTATTGAATGTATATGTTCCTCCTTCAAAAGAGGCACTAGATTCGGTGTAAATTGTTCTAAATCAATTGATATAATCCCTATTTTTGATAAATAATACTAACCAAATGCCTAATTTAACTAAAATACATTTTGAAATTTCAGAGCGAAAAGTTTTGCTTCGAATTTTTGATATTACTACTGTTTTGTTGGCCTTGTACAGTGTAGGTATTATTTTTAATTTCAACTATTTTCAGTTTTCGACTTCCAATTTTTATTGGACCATTGTGTTGGGGATTTATTTGAGTGTTTTTGGAACCGTTTTTGAAATGTACAACTTGCAAGTAGCGAGTAATCAGGTGCAGATCATCAAAAGTATTGTACTCACTGCGTCTACTACCGTATTGGTCTATTTGCTCACCCCAATTTTTACGCCAGTTTTGCCCTCCAATCGATTGCAAATCCTCTTTTTCTATTTGGCTATTTTTTTGGCACTTTTCGTTTGGCGCCTAATTTATGTAGCTTTTTTTGCTTCCAATCGATTCACGAAAAATGTCATTCTAATTTGTGATAAAGACCAATTGAAAGAATTGGTTTTGGGATTAGAAAATGCTGATCCGCATTACAAAGTGGTGGGCTATATTAATTCAGATAGTCAAAAAAATCCTGAAATGGTTGGTAAAATGCCATCCAATTTAAAACTAATAGAAAGTGAAAATTTAGCCAATTTTGTTTCAAAAAATGCCGTATCCGAAGTTGTAGTAGCTTCCCAAAACACAGAAGGGATTACGGCGCAATTGTATAACCAATTAATTCAATTGCTTGAAAATGGGTTTATGATTAAAGAATATACGCAGGTCTATGAAACGCTCACCCAACGCATCCCCGTGCAATATGTAGCCCGCGATTTTTATCGGTATTTTCCTTTCAGCCGCAGCAATCAAAATCATTTGTATTTGTTATTTATTCGGCTCACTGATCTTGTTATTGGGTTTGTGGGAATTGGGGCAGGATTGGTTTTGCTCCCCTTTATTTTAGTTGGAAATTTACTTGCCAATCGAGGTTCCTTGTTTTATTCGCAAGAACGTGTGGGAAAAAATGGAGTAGTATTTAATATCGTGAAACTGCGCACCATGATTAAAAATGCCGAGGCCAATGGCGCAGTTTTTACTACGCTCAATGACAGTCGTGTGACGGCTTTTGGAAAAATTATGCGCAAAACCCGAATCGATGAATTTCCTCAGTTTTACAACATCATTAAAGGCGAGATGTCGTTGATAGGTCCACGACCCGAGCGTCCAGTATTTGTAAATGAAATTGCCGAGAAGATGCCTTTTTATGAAACCCGCCACATTATTAAACCCGGACTTACCGGTTGGGCGCAAGTTAATTACGCCTACGGAGAATCGGTCGATGACAGTTTAATAAAACTGCAATATGATCTGTACTACATTAAGCACCGCAGTATTTTCTTGGATATTAATATTTGTGTCAAAACCCTGAGTACTATTTTATTTTACCGCGGGCAATAACTACTGAAGATTTTTTCGCAGGGGTTTAATCAATAGCAGCAACAACAAGATACTTCCAATTGTTAAGGCTGCTGTAGCAATATAATCACCAAATCGCACATAGAAGGTACGTTTGTCATTGAGCTGAACAGTTCCTTTGAGTGCAATTTTTTCGCCGTATTTACTTTGTTCGGTAATTTCCCCTTTTTGGTTAATGAAGGCAGAAATTCCTGTATTGGCACTTCGCGCGATGTCTCGTCTGGTTTCAATGGCACGCAATTGAGCAAAACTTAAATGCTGTTTATGTCCTTGTGTTTCATGCCACCACGCATCGTTGGTGATGATGGCCAAAAACTGAGCGCCATTGGCAACATACCCATTCACATAATTTCCATAGACGGATTCGTAGCAAATAATTGGCGCTACTTTGCTGCCGTCTGTACTGGTAAAAACGGCTCGGTCGGTTTGGGTGGTTTTGGTCGATATGGTGCCGCCCAAATCGAGCATAATATTTCCCAAAAGCGGTTCTAAAATGGGTTTGTAAGGCAAATTTTCGATGCCTACAACCAGTTTTGATTTGTAGTATTTTTGAATTTCTGGTCGGGCATCTACAAACAAGGCTGCGTTGTAAAAATCTACCCATAAACCCGGTCGATAAGCATTTGTTGCGGGCTTTACTGCTGCCGGATCGGTAATAAACGTAAAGGTGTCAATACCCCAAAGCAATTGAATTCCGGGATGTTGTTGGATGAATTGCCGCATCAGCATCGGGCTGGTGGATTGGTAAAATTGGTCGTAAGGAATCATCTCGGCCAAGACTGTTTCGGGGGCAATTACATAGTGAGTAGTTTTGCTGCACAAAGGGGCAGCTAATTCCAGTAACTCTTTTGTAGTTTGGTAATTGGTTGCGTTGTATTTTTCGGTATATGGATCTACATTGGGCTGCAACAAAACCACTTCTTTGGTTGCACCTTTACTTTCATATTGATCGTATATAGCCAAGGATAAACCTATTGGCAGGAGAATTCCCAATGCCCAGTACAAACCCGTTGATTTTTTGAGTAAAAAATTAGTCGCGGCAAGCTGATAAAACAGGAAAGCATTGCAGGCTAATACCCATAAACTTCCGCCAAATGTACCGGTATATTCATACCATTGAATCCATTTGGGATAAGTAGCAAAGGCGTTACCCAAATTGAGCCACGGCCAGGAAAATTCCCATTCCAAATGAAATTTTTCGAATGTCAACCACAGGCATACCCATAAAACTAAACTATACTTTGTGTGTATTCGTTTGGCAGCCTGGTGATAGACCAAAAACAAAAAACTCATCAACAATGCATTCACCAACACGGCAAAACACATCCCAAAACCTGAGGCGTAATATAGCCACCAGGTGGTGAGTAAGTTCCAGATTACAAAGCTGAGGTAGGCGACTGAAAGTACTTTTAATGCCGATGCCTTCGATTCGCGCAGTTTTTTTTCGGCACACAATAAAGGAACAAATGCAATAAACAGAAGGAGCGGAAATCCGAAGGTGGGCCAAGAAGCAGCTAATAAAAGTCCGGTTATCGCAGCCAATGAAAACGGATGTTGTAGCGCTTGTTTCATCGTTAACGGAAACTACTCAAATCAACTTTTACCGAAAAAATATTGGAGTACAGGGCGGTGCTTTGGTTGCCCATATCGGTCAGTGCATAATCAATTTGTATGCCTTTGTATTTAAATCCCAAACCAATGTTGGGTTGAAAACTCATTTTGCTGCTGTTGTCTACTTGTGTCGATTTCTGAAAATTTCCAAAGCCCGTGCGCAAAAATACCACATCGGTATACCCAAATTCACAACCCAAGGCCGGTGCAATACTTAAACTGTTGCTGGCAATGAGGTCATTAGTTTTGGTAAATTCCATATTGAAGTTGGCGGCGGTCACTAAGGAGTAGTCGGTATGGAAATTGAATTTTCGTGCTATACCCAATTGGGCTTTGGGCAAAGTAATTTCAGTGCTTTCAGGCAATTCTTGATTTTGATTGGGAATAGAATTTTGCACAGCAGCATAGGCTTGTTCGTCTATGCTCCATACGTTGTAGGTGGTGGTAATGTCGCGCAGCAGCAAGCCAAATTCCCATTTTTTCTTCGTGTATTGCACACCCACATCAAAACCAAAACCCCAGGAATTGGCAAATTCCCCAATAACTCGGCGTATTATTTTGGCATTGGCACCATAGCGAACGTTATTGAACTTGGATTTGCGGGCATACGAAAAACTAAATCCATAATCGGCAGTCGAGAATTTACTCACCCGGTTATAATCAATAATTCCTTGGTTGTCTATCAGTTGGGTGGTGTTCAAAATGTCATCAACCCCAAATCGGATAGCCGAAAATCCCCATGCACTTTCGCTGTCTATCGGGCTGGCATAGGCGGCATAATCGTATTGTGCAATGTTGGCAAAATAACTGGCGTGCATCAATCCCACTTGTTTGTCTTTGAGTTGGAGTAAACCGGCAGGATTCCAATAGACTGCATTTACATCGGCCGTTTGGGCGGTCACCGCATTGGCCATTCCAAGAGCGGCTGCATCAACTCCAATATTCATGAACTCATTTGAGTACTTGCGAACGGTTTGGCTCTGCATGGAAAGGCAGAAAAATAAAACAGGAAAAAAACGGAATGCGCTCAAGGTGATTTGTTTTTACAAATATCAAATAAAATTCTTGAATAAAAAACGCACGGCTCTTTAACTTATTGTATTAAATTTGTGAACCAATAAATAGCCGATGTACCTCAAAAAACAGCTTCCTAATATTCTCACCTTACTAAACTTATTTAGTGGCTGTGTGGCGTTATTATATGTTTTTCAAGACAACTACATGGCTGCATTTGGCTTTGTTTGTTTGGGAATATTTTTTGATTTTTTTGATGGATTTTTTGCTCGCTTGTTTCAAGTGAGTAGTCCGTTGGGTTTGCAATTGGATTCCTTGGCCGATATGGTAACCAGTGGAGTAGTGCCGGGGGTTGTGATGTACCACATGTTGTTGGAATCAGCGGGAAATTCCACTACATTTTTTGCGCTAGTGATGCCTTATTTTGGGTTTTTGATCACCTTGGCTTCGTGTTATCGCTTGGCCAATTTTAATTTAGACACCCGTCAAACCAATTCCTTTATTGGCTTGCCCACACCCGCCAATGCCTTGTTTATCCTAAGTTTACCTTTGGTGGCGATACATTCAGAATCAATAGTAGTGTTTGAGTTGCTTATAAATCATGCGGTTTTGCTGCTTATTACTTTTGTAAGTGTGTACATGCTTAACGCTGAAATTCCATTATTTGCCCTAAAAATGAAAGGATCAAATTGGAAGGCCTATAAACTACAGTTGGGATTTGTATTGTATTCGGTGCTGCTTTTGGTCTTTTTGCAAATCACCGCAGTGCCGCTCATCATTATCAGTTATGTACTTACTTCTGTAATTTACAACCGCTGGTTTGCCAAGCCGCTGATTTAAAGTGATTTTCTTTCGATCATGGCAATCACAAATACGAAAAACGCCATAAAAGCAAGCAAGGCCAAGATTGATTTTGGATTGGCAAAATTGGTGGTAAAACCCATCCATGGTGTTCGTTTGGGCGGAAACAAACGCTTGTCTTCTTTGTTGTAGTAAAATATACCCCAAATCCAATAGTCGTTGTTGTCTTGCCAGTCGTTATAGGGTTTGTTGCTCATGGTTTAGAATTCTAATTTCTTTTTGCGCAATTCAAAATTTTGTCCCAAATATACGCGGCGCACCATTTCGTCTTCTACTAATTCCTCAGGCACTCCGGCTTTTAAAATTCCTCCTTCAAACATCAAATAGGTTTTGTCGGTGATGGCCAAGGTTTCTTGTACGTTGTGGTCGGTAATCAAGATGCCAATATTTTTATTTTTGAGTTGGGCCACAATGCGCTGAATGTCTTCTACTGCTACTGGATCTACGCCAGCAAAGGGTTCGTCCAACAAAATAAATTTAGGATCGGTTGCCAAGGCACGCGCAATTTCGGTTCGTCGTCGTTCGCCTCCAGAAAGTAAATCGCCGCGGTTGGTGCGGATGTGTTGCAAAGAAAATTCATCAATCAAGGATTCCATTTTGGCAATTTGTGCTTCTTTGGATAAGTTGGTGAGTTGCAAAACACTCAAAATATTGTCTTCGATACTTAATTTGCGAAACACGGATGCCTCTTGGGCCAAATACCCAATCCCAGCTTGCGCTCGCTTGTACATGGGGTAATTGGTAATGTCTAACTCATCGAGGTAAATGTTGCCCGAATTGGGTTTTACCAAGCCCACAATCATATAAAACGAGGTGGTTTTTCCGGCGCCGTTGGGTCCCAACAAGCCCACGATTTCGCCTTGGTTTACTTCGACCGAAATGCCTTTTACCACGCTTCGTCCTTTGTAGGTTTTGATGAGATTTTCTGCTCTAAGTTTCATTAAGGGTGTAATTTTTGATGGATTGAATATTGGGAACGGCCCAAATTTAATTTAAAATATGCGAGTATTTACAATCAATTCTCTAAGGCTTCCCAAAATTCGTAGGCTCTACGCAAATGAGGCACTACAATCGTTCCGCCGACTAAGGTAGCAATGCCTAATGCCTCCATGATTTCGGCTTTGCTCACGCCTTCTTTGTGGGCGGTTTCCAAATGGTATTTCACACAGTCGTCGCAGCGCAGCACGGCCGAAGCCACAAGGCCCAATAATTCTTTGGTTTTCACATCCAAGGCTCCTGCTGCATAGGCATTGGTGTCCAGATTAAAAATTCGTTTAATAACGATATTGTTATCGGCCAATAGTTTGGCGTTCATCTTGGCGCGGTATTTGTTGAAGTCAGAAACTAAATCAGCCATTTTTATCTTTTTTGTTTACCAATACGGATATTAAAATACTTATTTCATATAATATCAAAAGCGGAATAGACACAATAATTTGGCTTAAAATATCGGGCGGGGTAATGATGGCCGCCACGATTAAGATGATCACAATAGAGTAGCGACGATATTCGCGCAAGGTGGCTGCAGTGACCAAGCCTATTTTGGTAAGAAAATAAATGATGATGGGCAATTCAAAAATTAATCCGCAAGAAATCACCGAAGTTTTTACCATGCTGATGTAATTGTCTAAGTTGAATTCGTTTTTAATTACACTACTCACATTAAATCCGCCAAAAAAGTTCACGGAGAGTGGTAGAATCAAATAATAACCAAACAACACCCCCAAGAAAAAAAGAAAGGAAGACGCGACGATAAATCCAACGGCGTATTTCTTTTCATTTTTGTATAAGGCGGGACTAATGAATTTCCAGATTTCCCATAAAATATAAGGAAATCCCAAAATGAAACCGGCGGTGATACAGGTCCACAAAAACACCGAAAATTGACCGCCCAAACTGGTGCTCTGAATAATGAAGGGCATCTCGGTTACGCACATGCCGCCATCGTCGGTGCCAAAGTAATGTGTCAGGTCGCAAAAAAGTCGGTAGGTGATAAAATCAGGATGAATGGGGCCGAAAATTACCTCATCAAAAATAAAATCAATGATAAAATAGGATAAGCAGGACACAATTACAATGGCGAGCGTGATGCGTATGAGCAACCACCTAAGTTCTTCCAGATGGTCTAAAAACGACATTTCACTCAGGCTTTTCTTTCCCATTTTAAATAATTCCTTCCTTTAAAATATCGTGCAAATGCAGTATGCCTTTGTATTGGTCTTGATCAACCACCACCAATTGGGTTATTTTAAAATCTTCCATCAAATTAAACGCATCAAGTACACGCGCCGCAGTGCTAATTAATTTGGGGTTTTGGGTCATAATGTCACGGGCAGTAAGGTCAATAAATGAGTCCCGTTCATTGAGCATTCTTCGAATATCTCCATCGGTAATAATGCCAATTACTTTGCCTTGATCTACTACAGCCGTAACGCCCAATCGTTTTTCGGAAATTTCAAAAATTACTTTTTTGATTGCTGCATCAGGACTCACCGTAGGCTTCAGAGAGTGTTCTATCATGTCGCTCACCCGAAGTAATAACTGTTTACCAAGTGCACCACCGGGATGGTATTTGGCAAAATCTTCCCCAGAAAATCCACGCATTTCCATTAAACAAACCGCCAGGGCATCGCCCATTACCAATTGTGCCGTAGTGCTGTTGGTAGGAGCCAAATTGTTGGGACAGGCTTCATGCTCTACAGTGGTGTCTAAAATATAATTGGAGCCTTTGGCCAAAAAAGAAGTGCGGTTTCCGGTCATGCCTATTAAGACATTTCCGTCGCGTTTCAGTAAAGGAACCAAAACTTTTATTTCGGGACTGTTTCCGCTTTTGGAGATGCAAATAATTACATCGCCCGCTTGCACCATTCCCAAATCACCGTGAATCGCCTCGGCAGCATGTAAAAATAGTGCAGGAGTTCCAGTTGAATTAAAGGTGGCCACCATTTTTTGGGCGATAATTGCGCTTTTACCAATGCCTGTTACCACCAATCGACCTTTGCAGTTGTATATGGCTTGCGCGGCGTCAACAAATTGATCGTCAATGTACTCGATTAATTTTTTGATGGATTCGCTTTCGGATAGTATGGCCTTTTTGGCAATTTCTTGGATATTTTGGTTTGTTATCAAATCAGAATTGTATAATAGTTGTATGTGTAAAAGAAAGTTGTATCTTAGGAGTTGCAAATTTATACAAATTCCCATTATCAACTAATGAATTCAAACGAAATTGACATCCACAAGGAACTGAAAAAGTATTTTGGTTTTAGCCAATTTAAAGGGTTGCAAGAGCAGGTTATTCGAAGCATATTAGCCAAACAAAACACCTTTGTGATTATGCCCACAGGCGGAGGAAAATCGCTTTGTTACCAATTGCCCGCTTTGTTGCAAGAAGGAACGGCAATTGTAGTTTCGCCACTCATCGCCTTAATGAAAAATCAAGTGGATGCCATTCGAAGTTTGTCATCAGATAACGGGATTGCACATGTATTGAATTCTTCCTTAACCAAAACAGAAATCACCCAGGTAAAAAAAGACATCACCTCGGGCTTAACCAAATTGCTATATGTAGCGCCTGAGTCCCTCACCAAAGACGAGTACGTGGCCTTTTTGCAAAAAGTTACCATCTCCTTTGTAGCCATTGACGAAGCGCATTGCATCTCCGAATGGGGGCACGATTTCAGACCCGAATACCGCAACCTTAGACAAATCATCAAACAGCTTGGCGATGTGCCCATCATCGGATTAACCGCAACCGCCACCCCAAAAGTACAGGAAGACATACTCAAAAACCTTGATATGTCAAATGCTACAACCTTTAAAGCTTCCTTTAATCGTCCCAATTTATTCTACGAAGTACGCACCAAAACCAAAAATATCGAGTCGGATATCATCCGATTCATCAAACAACACAAAGGAAAATCGGGCATTATTTATTGCTTGAGCCGCAAAAAAGTAGAGGCCATTGCCGAGGTATTACAAGTCAACGGCATTAGCGCTATTCCTTATCACGCAGGCTTAGATGCCAAAACGCGGGCCAAGCACCAAGACATGTTTCTCATGGAAGATGTAGAAGTAGTGGTGGCCACCATTGCCTTTGGAATGGGAATCGACAAACCCGATGTGCGTTTTGTGATTCACCACGACATTCCGAAATCACTAGAAAGTTACTACCAAGAAACCGGTAGAGCCGGGCGCGACGGTGGGGAAGGCTATTGTTTGGCTTATTACTCCTACAAAGACGTAGAAAAATTAGAGAAGTTCATGTCGGGCAAACCGGTTGCCGAACAAGAAATTGGCTATGCACTATTGCAAGAAGTCGTGGCCTATGCCGAAACTTCGATCTCTAGGCGCAAATTTTTACTCCATTATTTTGGCGAAGAATTTGACAGCGAAACCGGCCAAGGTGCCGATATGGATGATAACGTCCGCAATCCCAAGACAAAAGTAGAAGCCCAAAATCAGGTAATAAAAATTTTAGAAGTAGTACGAGACACCAAAAATCTATACAAGTCCAAGGAAATTATTTACACCTTGATTGGCCGAGTAAATGCCATGATCAAGGCCTACAAGACCGATACCCAGCCGTTTTTTGGTTCGGGTGCAAATTTTGAAGAACGCTATTGGATGGCTTTGATTCGTCAAATTTTAGTGGAAGGCTTGTTGTCAAAAGACATAGAAACCTATGGTATATTGAAGGTGTCCGAAAAAGGCCTGGCCTTTATCAAACAACCCAGTTCGTTTATGATGTCTGAGGATCACGAGTACAACGAAACCGAAGACGAGGCCATTGTCACAGCAGCCAAATCAACCGGAACCGCAGATGAAGCCTTAATGAGCATGTTGCGAGATTTGCGTAAAAAAGTAGCCAAAAATTTGGGTGTTCCCCCTTTTGTGGTGTTTCAAGATCCTTCGCTAGAAGATATGGCGCTCAAGTACCCAATCACGCTAGATGAATTAATGAATACCCATGGAGTGGGCGAAGGCAAAGCCAAAAAGTATGGCGCAGAGTTCGTTACCCTTATTGCCTGTTACGTGGAAGACAACGACATTATTCGTCCCGATGATTTGGTTGTCAAATCAACCGGAGCCAACTCAACCAATAAATTGTACATCATCCAAAACATTGACCGTAAATTATCTTTAGACGATATTGCTTCGGCCAAAGGCATGAACATGGATACGCTCATCAAAGAAATGGAGCAAATTGTTTTTTCAGGCACCAAGCTCAACATCAATTACTGGATCGATGATTTACTCGATGAAGAGCAGCAAGAGGAAATTCACGAGTACTTTATGGAATCCGAATCTGACAGCATCGAAGACGCCTTGAAGGAATTTGACGGCGAATACGATTTGGATGAACTGCGTTTTATGCGCATTAAATTCATCAGCGAAGTCGCGAATTGATACTTAGTTTTTAGTTTACGGTTTACAGCTAAACCATTGAATTGCTTCTGATTTTTCCTAGATCAAAAATCAACAATCAAAAATCAACAATCGTTAATCAATATTCATAGACTTCGCCTCGATGTGGTTTCAATGCATCTCGAACGGCAATCATATTAGCTTCTTCCACGACCATGAATGCAATCGCATACATCTCATCGATCACCTGAAAACCAGTAATGTTTAGCAGTAGTTTTTCAGAATGAATGTATTCTTTTAAATGTATTTCGTGGTGCTCCGCAGTCTTTGCAGCAAAAGCTCCCCGAAAATCCCAAATCAATTTGAGTTGTCTTTTCATGTTGGCAAATATAATTAGCTTGGTAAACAAATTTTTGTATTTTTGATAAAAACTAAAAACTATGATTAATAACTACTTAACAAGCAAGTCATTACGCATTACTACATTGGCATTTTTGATGTGTTCATTTAATTTATTTGCTCAGAATTATGCAGTAAGTGCAATTCCTTATCACATTTTTGCAGCCGATAATAATGTCCAAGGCACGCAAGATGACCGATGTTCGGACTTAATTCCGCTGGGTTTCAATTTTGATTTCTACGGAAACATCTACAACCAAGTGGTAGTGAGTACCAATGGATACATTGATTTTCGAAGTGAAATGGCCAATGGATTTTCTCCCTTTTCGTTTTCGCAAACCATCCCCAATGTGAGTTTTCCGGTAAAAAATTCTATTTTGGGCTGTTACCAAGATTTAAATAATTCCAATGGAGAAGGTACAATTACCTATGGAATAACAGGCGTAGCGCCTTACCGCAAATTTGTTGTGCTTTTCGATAACAATTCCTTGTTTGCGTGTAACGCGTCCAAAAGTTCTTTTCAAATGATCTTGTACGAAACCCTAAACACGATAGATGTTCAATTAATAGACAAGCAAGTTTGTGCCAGTTGGGGAGGAGGAAACACCGTAACAGGAATTATTAATGATGCTGGAGACGCAGGTATTTCTCCAGAAGGACGCAATACTGGTTCTTGGACAGCCTTTCACGAAGGTTGGCGATTTACTAAATACAATTCGAGTTCTGCCTATTTATTTGCCAAATGCGACGACGATGCCGATGGGCTAGTCTCGTTTAACTTAAATGTGGTAAAAAATGATTTGCTACCGGCAGAACCCGGATTAGTAAAATTATTTCCAACAGAAGCTGATGCGTTGGCTTTAACCAATGAAATTCAAGATCTCAATTATACCAATTCAATTGCATTTGACGAGGTCTTGTATGCCAACAGCAACGGAGCAATAGTGAAAGTGCAATTGCGTGTGTTGGATTGCAACAATGACTACGATGGGGATAGTGTTGATACCGCACTAGAAGATTTAAATGCTGACACCAACTTAGCCAATGATGACACCGATGGCGACGGCATATATAATTTTATAGATAACGACGACGATGGTGACATGATTTTAACCTCTACCGAATATGTATTTAATCGGGGCATTAATGTGATAAACGACACCGATGGTGATGGTCTTGCCAATTACTTAGACAACGACGATGACGGCGATGGCGTATTGACAATCTTGGAAGATTACAACAACAATAATAATCCTGCCGACGACGACAGCAACGGCGATAACATCCCAGATTACTTGCAGAATACAGTAGCTTTGGGTATAAACCAACCCACAATTCAAAACCAAATTAGTTTGTATCCAAACCCAAGTTCGTCTCATGTTCAGTTGATGAACCGTTCGGGTTATGAAATTCAGTCGGTAGAGCTCTATAGCGCGACAGGTCAATTGATCAAAACCCTTTCACCTGCTGAATCTCAAAACATATCAGTTGCTGATTTGACTTCAGGCTTGTATTTTGTGAAAGTAAATTTACCCGTAGGCGCCTTTACCTATAAGTTCACCAAAAACTAACTACACGATTTTGTATTTCAAAAAGGTTTTGTGTCATGCAAAACCTTTTTTTTGTACCTCGATTTAAAATTTTAAGTTTACCAAAAAATACATGCCTACCTCATTGCTTCTACAAGTTAGTCCCGAAGTTGCTTCAAACGAGGCCCAACTTCGCGATGTTGTAAGTAAAAAAATTCGAGTTGCTGCGGCTGATATTCAACACATCTCTATACAAAAACGTTCGATTGATGCCCGTCAAAAGAGCATTAAGATCAACCTAACACTCGAACTGTTTTTAGTAGGCGAGCCCTATACTCAAGAAGTCATTCGGTTGCCAGAATACCAAAATTGTGTCGCTGCTCAAGAAGTGATTATCATTGGCGCGGGCCCAGCGGGTTTGTTTGCTGCGCTACAATTGCTGGAGTTGGGCATCAAGCCTATCGTTATCGAGCGTGGTAAAGACGTGCGAGGCAGACGTCGCGATTTAAAAGCCATCAACGTCGATCATGTGGTCAACGAGGATTCCAATTATTGTTTTGGCGAAGGTGGAGCAGGCACCTATTCGGACGGGAAATTATACACCCGTTCCAAAAAACGAGGCGACGTCGAGCGAATCTTAAAATTATTAGTAGGCTTTGGAGCTTCGCCCGATATTTTGGTCGATGCCCATCCGCACATTGGTACCAATAAATTGCCGCAAATTATCCAAGACATTCGAGAAAAAATTATCGAATGCGGTGGACAAGTGTTGTTTGAAACCCGTGTCACCGATTTTATCCTTAAAAACAATAGCATTCAAGGCCTAGTTACCCAGACAGGAGATTCCATTTTGGCTTCTAACGTAATTTTAGCTACCGGTCATTCGGCTCGCGATATTTTTGAATTATTGGCGCACAAGCAAATTCACATCGAAGCCAAACCCTTTGCTATGGGTGTGCGTGCCGAACATCCTCAATCTTTAATCGATCAAATTCAATACAGCTGCGACTATCGTGGCGATTATTTGCCGCCTGCACCGTATTCGATTGTGAAGCAAGTGCAAGGACGAGGCATGTATTCGTTTTGCATGTGTCCGGGAGGTGTCATTGCTCCTTGTGCCACCAGTCCAGGAGAGGTGGTCACCAACGGTTGGTCGCCTTCCAAACGTGATCAAGCTACGGCCAATTCGGGCATTGTCATCGAATTAAAATTGGAAGATTTCAAGCCCTTTTCCAAATTTGGTGCCTTGGCCGGCATGGAGTTCCAAAAATCCATCGAACAAAAAGCTTGGCAGTTGGCTGGAAGAACCCAAAAAGTACCAGCCCAACGAATGGTTGATTTTACGCAAAGCAAAATATCTGCATCCATTCCCAAAACATCCTATGTTCCCGGTACCACTTCGGTGGAGTTGGGACAAGTATTCCCCGGTTTTCTCACGCAAATCTTGCGCGAAGGATTTGTGCAGTTTGGCCAATCAATGAAAGGCTATTATACCAACGAAGCTATACTGCATGCGCCAGAAAGCAGAACCTCTTCCCCGGTGCGCATTCCCAGAAATCCGGAAACCTTGGAGCACGTTCAAATCAAAGGTTTGTATCCGTGTGGAGAAGGAGCGGGCTATGCAGGCGGCATAATCTCTGCCGCCATTGATGGAGAAAAATGTGCCTTACAGATTGCATTAAGCATACAATCCGCGCTCTAATATTTTATTTTTAGTACCTCTCTCAATTTGTATTGTTATCTTGGTTATTAATTTGTTTAATATATTTTAATTTTTATTAAACAAAATAAATTGCTTTTCTTACATTTACAAAATAATAATAAGCTAAGTAATTCTTATTCAATTTCTTAACGAAACACTACTAGTAATCTGAGTCTGTATTCTAGACTAAAATTCTTTATACTATGCATCCTATCCCGGTTCAACATCTCATTTCCGCTCCGCTTAAACAAGACACCTATTTGGTAAATGGCCTCCTTAAAAAATGGGAGGGTCCCACCACCGAGGTGTATTCAACCATTTCGTCAACCGAAGCCTATGCCCCAACTTTATTGGGAACTATTCCTGCCATGGGCGAAGCCGAAGCGCATGAAGTTGTTGAGGCAGCAGTCGCGGCCTATAACAATGGCCAAGGCTTATGGCCTACCATGAAAGTGGCCGATCGGATCAAGTGTATGCAGAATTTTGTTACACAAATGAAAGGAACCCGCGATGAGGTGGTGAAGTTCCTGATGTGGGAAATTGGGAAATCCTTAGATGATTCACAGAAAGAATTCGACCGTACAATTGAGTATATCTACCAAACCATAGAAGACTACAAACAACTCGATCGCAACAGTGCCCGATTTAACAAAAGTCAAGGCGTGAATGCCATGGTACGTCGTGGCCCTTTGGGCGTTGTCTTGTGTTTGGGACCGTATAATTATCCCTTGAATGAGACCTTTTCCTTACTGATCCCTGCCATCATCATGGGAAATCCAGTAATCTTCAAACCCGCTAAACACGGCGTTTTGCTTATTTCTCCCTTGTTGGAAGCCTTTCAATCCAGTTTTCCAAAAGGCGTAATTAATATCGTCTATGGACGGGGTCGCGATGTGGCTTCGCCTATTATGAAATCAGGGAAAATTGCCATTTTAGCCTTAATTGGCAACAGCAAATCAGCCATTGCCTTGCAAGATCAGCACCCCAATAAAAACCGTTTGCG
The DNA here is from genome assembly GCA_026390995.1 of Flavobacterium sp. GTDB lineage: Bacteria > Bacteroidota > Bacteroidia > Flavobacteriales > Flavobacteriaceae > Flavobacterium. The sequence goes on along the minus strand of JAPLEX010000048.1, from coordinate 6,228 downwards.
TTTGGTGTTGGGATTGGAAGCCAAAAACCCGGGTATTGTTTTGCCCGATGCCGACATGGATTTAGCCATACAAGAATGCGTCATGGGCACTTTGTCGTTTAATGGCCAACGCTGCACCGCCTTGAAGGTGTTGTATGTACACGAATCTGTTGTCGATGATTTTATTGCTAGATTTAAAGAAAAAGTAGACGCCTTGCCTTACGGAAATCCTTGGGAACCCGGAGTATTTCTCACGCCCTTGCCCGAGAAAGAAAAGCCAGCCTATATTCAGGAACTCCTAGATGACGCCACCCAACATGGCGCCAAGGTGCTCAATGCCAAAGGAGGAACCCATTTGCCCAACTATATCTTCCCTGCAATTTTGTATCCGGTAAATAAGTCCATGCGTCTTTACCACGAAGAACAATTTGGCCCAATCATTCCGATTATCCCATTCAAAGATATTCAAGAGCCGTTGCAAGATATGGCCGAATCCAATTACGGCCAGCAAGTGAGTTTATTTGGCCAAGACATCAAAACCATTGCGCCACTCATCGATACCTTGGTTAATCTGGTGTGTCGCGTAAACTTAAACAGTTCTTGCCAACGCGGACCCGATTTGTATCCGTTTACCGGACGAAAAGATTCTGCGGTGGGTACCTTGAGTATTCACGATGCCTTGCGTTCGTTTTCGATACGCACCTTTGTGGCCTCCAAAGACAATGCCTATAATAATGCCATTTTGCAAGAATTGTTAGACAGCAAAGCCTCCAATTTCATCAACACCGATTACATCTTATAATTGTTGGATTAGCCTAAAAAAAAAACTGCACGAATAAAATCCGTGCAGTTTTTTTATTTTTTTAAGCGGTCTTTAAAGACTTTCTCGAATTTTTCGAGTTTGGGCTGAATCACATACTGGCAATAGGGTTGCGATTTGTTGTTTTGGTAATAATTTTGGTGGTACTTCTCGGCCGAATAAAAAGCAGAATAGGGTTCCAAGGTGGTGAATGCTTTTGCTTTGGTTAAGGCTGAAATGATGGCTTTGGCTTCTTGCTTTTGCGCTTCCGAATTGTAGAAGATCACCGATCGGTATTGGGTTCCGCGGTCATTGCCTTGTCGGTTGAGCGTGGTGGGATCATGAACGGTAAAAAATACTCTGAACAATTCATCGAGATTGGTTTTGTTGGGATCAAAGGTAATTTGCACTACCTCGGCATGGCCTGTTGTGCCCGAGCAAACCGCTTCGTAACTGGGATTGGCATTTTTTCCGCCCGAATAGCCCGAAGTTACTTTGATTACACCATCGAGTTGTTCGTATACCGCTTCTACACACCAGTAGCAGCCGCCACCTAGGGTTAGGGTTTCGTATTTTGTTTCTGAATCCATTTTTTTATGTTTTTTAGGTTGAGCCAATGCCATGCATCCGCAAAATAGTATAAATAACAGGGCTATTTTTTTCATGGTTTTAGGGTGTTAAGGGGTATCGGGTTCAAAATCGAGGGCAATGGAGTTCATGCAATAGCGTTTGCCAGTAGGGGCGGGGCCGTCGTCAAACAAATGCCCGAGGTGTCCGTCGCAGCGACCGCACAAGGCTTCCAATCTGATCATGCCGTAGGAACTATCTTTTTTAAACACCACACTTGCAGGATTTTCTTGTTCAAAAAAACTAGGCCAGCCACATTCGCTTTGAAATTTGGCTCCTGATCGAAACAACAGATTGCCACAGGCGGCACAATAGTAGGTTCCTTTTACATCGGTGTTCCAAAATTTACCGGTGAAGGCACGTTCGGTATCAGCTTCTCGAGAAACTAAATACAAGTCTAAGGGAAGTACTTTTTTCCATTCGGCATCAGAGAGGTTTAGTTTTTCTTGACTGGTTCGAGAATAATACGGATTTTTCATAGCGGTGTTTTTAGCAGATTCAACACTTGATTCCGGTTTTTTTTGTGCACAGGCTGAAGGCATCAAAAGCCATAATAGGCAACAAGTAAACGGAACAAGATTCCATGTTTTCATTGGTTTTGAATTTAAGTTTTCTAGTGATTCAAAGATAGTCGAGTCAATTTGAATGCGCGACAGACTAGATTATAAAAAGCTATTTTTTACCGTATTTTTAACGTTTGTTGTAGAGTAAAGACACCCAGTCAGTTGTTAATTTACCTGAAATTCAATTGCCGAGTGAGAACCCATTTTTCTTTTGTATTTTTGACTCGCAAATTACGTTATGGTAGAAGAACATGTAATATTAGTAAACGAACAAGACGAAGCCATTGGCAGTATGCCCAAGATGGAAGCGCACGAAAAAGCGGTTTTGCACCGGGCTTTTTCAGTTTTTATTTTGAATGATAAAAACGAAGTGATGCTTCAACAACGGGCTGCTCACAAGTATCATTCGCCTTTGTTGTGGACCAATACGTGTTGCAGCCACCAACGCATGGGCGAGACCAATATACAGGCAGGTTCGCGTCGTTTGCTCGAAGAAATGGGTTTTAGTGCACCCTTGAAAGAACTGTTTCATTTTATCTACAAAGCCCCTTTTGACAACGGCTTAACCGAGCACGAATTAGACCACGTGATGATTGGTTATTATCAAGGCGAACCCTTAATTAATCCCGATGAGGTAGAAAGTTGGAAGTGGTTGTCCATAGACGCCATTCACGATTCGATTGCTACATCACCCCAGGAATACACCATTTGGTTCAAAATAATCTTTGAAGAATTTTACCATTACTTAGAAGACCACAAACTATAAATAAGCCTTATGAAAGTAAAAGTTTCACGCAAAGCACATTTTAATGCCGCGCACCGTTTGCATCATGCGGCCTGGTCGTCCGAAAAAAATGCCGAAGTTTTTGGTAAATGTGCCTATCCCAATTACCATGGGCACAATTATGAACTCATTGCCAGTGTAACAGGAGAAGTTGATCCAATTACCGGTTTTGTAATGAATGTTTCTGATTTGGCCGCCATCATAAAAGCCGAAGTTGAAGATCCCTTGGACCATCGCAACCTCAATTTGGATGTGCCTTATTTTGCAACGGTTAATCCAACCGCCGAGAATATCGCTATCTTCATATGGAATGCCATTAAAAAAGGCCTTCCACTCATGTTGGATTTAGAAGTGGTATTGTATGAAACTCCCCGTAATTTTGTAACCTATACCGGCGAATAAATGGTATTAACCCTAGGCGATAAAGTACCCTATTTTGAAGCATATAATGCCAACGGACAGTTGGTGCAAAGCAGCTCGTTTATAAATAAACAAGTTGTGGTGCTGTATTTTTATCCCAAAGACGATACCCCTGGTTGCACGAAACAAGCCTGTACTTTTCGGGATTATTTTACCGATTTCCAAGCGCTTGGTGCCACGGTACTAGGTGTGAGTTCTGATGATTCGGCAAGCCACAAACGGTTTCAAGACAAATACAACTTACCTTTTGAACTTTTGGCCGACACCAATCAGGAAATTCGTAAAATGTTTGGTGTACCGAGTAATTTATTTGGCTTATTGCCTGGTAGAGTTACCTATGTAATAGATGCAACAGGAACCATAATAGGATTATACAACAGTCAATTGCCGGGTAAGCACCATGAAAATGCCATTGCATTAATTAAAAAAATAGCCTAATGACTTCGTTATATCCCTTACTATTTACCCCTATTTTCAAAGAACGCATTTGGGGCGGAACCAAATTGGCCGATTCGTTACACAAAGAGATCCCTTTTGCTCAAACCGGGGAAAGCTGGGAATTATCAACCGTTCCAGGCGATGTAAGTGTGGTTGCCAATGGTCCATTATGTGGAACTTCCTTGCAAGTACTATTGGATCAGTTTCCTGCTGAGGTGTTAGGGAGTCAAATACACGCAAAATATGGCACCCAATTTCCGTTGCTGTTTAAATTTTTGGATGCCCGCGAAGATTTGTCTATACAGGTTCATCCCAATGACGAACTGGCTGCGGCGAGACACAACTCCTTTGGAAAGACCGAAATGTGGTACGTGATGCAAGCCGATCCAGGCGCCCGTTTGTTGGTGGGATTTAATCAAAATACTTCGGCGGATACTTATGTTGAAGCCATAGAACAAAAAAATATGTTGTCTTTGTTGGACGCTTTTCCGGTACAAAAAGGAGAAGTTTTTTTCTTAGAAACCGGAACGGTACATGCCATTGGGGCCGGTTGTTTGATTGCAGAAATTCAGCAAACCTCTGATATTACCTATCGTTTATACGATTTCGATCGGGTAGATGCACAGGGAAATACACGCGAATTACACATTGATTTGGCTTTGGATGCCATCAATTACCAAAAAGTTCAGGCCAAACAATCCTATACTGCTCAAGTTAATGCGGCTACTAATTTGGTCGATTGTCCTTATTTTACTACCAATCAAATTCACTTGCATGACCAGCTGACAATGCATAAATCGGGTGCGTCATTTACCGTTTATATGTGTACCGAAGGCGCGTTTTCTATTCAAATAGGCGATCAAATCTATAATTTTGCATTAGGCTCTACGGTTTTAGTTCCAGCTCTAGTTCTTGAATTTCAACTGTTAGGAACAGCCACGCTTTTAGAAATACAAGGCAAATAGTTTTATATCCTAATAATATGTGTACTTTTGCACGCGAATTACCCACTTACTTAACACCACAATCATGGCAAACGTAAAAAATTTAAAAAAAGACATCAATTTCGTTTTAGGCGATATTATCGAAGCGGTTTACTTGTATGAAATTTCTACAACAGGAAAACCAACAGAAGCAACCAATGCAATCATTGACGAAGCAATCAAAACATTTGATTCCTTAATCTCTCAAGTGAACGCCAAAAATGTGGAGAATAAGAAAACACATTTCAAGCAAATCCATACTGATTTAGAAATTGCTGCAAATCAATTGGTTGGTAAAATCAACGAATTATAGTCGTTTTTTTTAGCTAAAAAATGCTGTCATTTATTTGCAAATAGGGTTTTGACTTTTATATTTGCACTCAAATATTTGCCGCCGGTGTAGCTCAGTTGGCTAGAGCAGCTGATTTGTAATCAGCAGGTCGTGGGTTCGAGTCCCTCTATCGGCTCCAAGAACACTTCAAGAAATTGAGGTGTTTTTTTGTGATATAAAAAAACCACTTCCTTAATAAGTGGTTTGTATTTGGAAAAGGTATGTACCTACTTCTCGGTTTGGTAACGCTCTTTGTAGAGTTGGATTAATTTTTTTCCATACAACGAATTGGCTACCTGGGGTGTCATCGATTTTTGAATGGTGTCCAAGTATTTCAAATTCACATTGGCAATGTTTGATAAGGTTACAAACGGAGCCACTGCAAATGCTTTATGGTTTAGAGCAAAATTGGTGGTGTACAAATATTCGCGCTTGGTGTTGTCGTTTTCCAATACTTGAATGCTGTCTACTGCCTTGGTATTTTTATTTTTATAAGCCTTGAATTTTTCTTCTAGCAAGCTCAGTTTTATGTCGTTATAGCGTGCCATAACAAGCTTGTACTCGTCGTATTTCTCGTGATTTTTAGAACCAGTTATTTTAGCATCGACCAAAAAATAGGCCAAACTGGTTGCTATGTTTATGTTTCCGGCTTCGGCAAAAAACGGCAAATTATTATCCAATGAATTACTTACACCGCGGTCCAAAAAAAGGTAATACATCTCGGGAGAATCAATTGTCAAATTGCTTGTAAAATGAGCGTCTCCGTTAATTTGAATTGTATCAAGGATTACCAAGTTGGTGTCTACCACTTTTTGAATATAAATGGTGCCTTTTTTTAATCCTGCTACGTAGCCGCTCAGGTGAAGATTTCCGGGTAATTCTTTTTTTGCGCAGCTTATTAAAAGCAAGGCAACGCTCATACTGGCTAATAATTTCATGTCTAAATAAATTTTATTTTGGCAAATTAACCGAAAAAAATTTCGAATCAAAATGCAATTGGAGTGCAATAAACGGGTAGATAAATCTAGCCTTTTAGCCAGGCCTCTTTCAGTTTTGCGAGTTGTGTATTGCTAGCTTCAAATCCATCGCGATCAACCATAGGAAGTTTTACTTTTCCTTGTATTACTTGGTTTTTATCGGCTCTGCGAATACTAACAGAAATAGCATCGTCCTCCTTCCAACCTTCACTGGCCATAATCAAATCATAGATATTGTCTAATTTGTAGTTGGTTTCGTTGATGGCCAAAATCACATCGCCAGCTTCAAGTCCCAATTCGGTAAAAAATGAATTCAACGGACTGGCT
>JAPLEX010000037.1 GCA_026390995.1 Flavobacterium sp. | reverse complement strand
TTTCCTGATAAGGTTTTTGGACTTTCAGACCACACGTTGAATAACAATGCTTGTCTTGGAGCTGTGGCTCTAGGCGCTAGCATTTTAGAACGTCATTTTACCGACCATATGAATCGCCAAGGCCCTGATATTGTGTGTAGTATGGACGAACAAACGACCAGAGATTTAATACTTGGTAGTAAAGAAATTTGGCAAATGCGGGGTGGTACAAAAGTCCCTGCTTTAGAAGAACAAGTCACCATAGATTTTGCTTTTGCAACCGTATGCACCATCGCGCCAATTGCAGCGGGTGAATCGTTTACCAAACACAATATTTGGGTAAAACGTCCCGGAACAGGGGCTATTTTGGCCGAACATTTTGATTCAATTTTAGGGCAATGTGCCACCAAAAATATTCCAGTTGACACTCAATTAAGTTGGGACGATGTGGCCAATTAGCGTATGAAAAAAATAGTATTTCTCACCGGTACTCGAGCCGATTTCGGCAAAATTAAACCGCTGTTGCAGCAGCTCGAACAACACCCAGACTACGAAGTTTTTGTGTTTGTTACCGGTATGCATCTGCAAGAATTATATGGCTATACGCTCATCGAAATTCAACACTGCGCATTTACCAATATCCATACTTTTGAGAATCACACCCACGAATCGACTATGGACCTCACCTTAGCCAAAACCATCGAGGGATTTTCTGCCTATTGCAAAAGCTTGCAGCCCGATTTGATTGTGGTGCATGGCGATCGTGTGGAGACCTTAGCTGGTGCTATTGTAGGATCGTTAAATAATTTTTTAGTGGCTCATATCGAAGGCGGGGAGCTTTCGGGCACAATTGATGAGCTCATTCGACACAGCGTGAGCAAATTGAGTCATTTGCATTTTGTGTCCAATAACGAAGCCAAAAATCGATTGCAGCAAATGGGAGAGGAGCCCTCGAGCATTTTTGAAATTGGTTCGCCCGATCTTGATATTATGTTCTCTGCAAAATTACCCAATTTAGAAACCGTAAAACAGTATTACGAAATTCCTTTTGAATCCTATTCTATCGTGTTGTTTCATCCGGTCACTACAGAAATTTCCCAGATGGAATCGCATGCTCAACATTTGGTTGCGGCGCTTTTGGCTGACACCCGAAATTATGTGGTGGTCTATCCCAACAACGACATGGGAAACACCCATATCTTTAATGCCTACAAGTCTTTGCAGGTAAATCCGCGATTCAAATTGTTTCCGTCATTGCGTTTTGAATATTTTTTACAATTGCTCAAACAGGCCGATTTTATCATTGGAAACAGCAGTGCCGGCATCCGCGAAGCACCAAGTTATGGAGTGCCTGCGATTAATATTGGTTCACGGCAACAAAACCGGGCTGCTCATCCTTGCATTCATCATGTATCCTACCAACAACAGGCAATTCTAGCGGCGATAGATTCAGTTTCACGACAAGCAACTCCAGAATTGGCGAAGGACGAAGCGCACAACAGTTCATGGAAACCTTGGCTAACCCTTCCTTTTGGCAACGCTCCGCCCAAAAACAATTTCGTGACACCCCATAGACGCAAGTAATTTGCGCAGCGGCAAACACGATTTATAGTAATTTTTTAACAAGATTACAGTCAACGTATTTTCGTTCATTTTTTTAGGTTCACAAGTTATTACAGGAAGAACTGCGTTGCATGCGTTTGCGAAAGCACAAAATTTTAACTTTAAAAGATTGTAGTTTGTCCCACAGATTCGCTTTAGTTTCTTGCTAAAAAGTCAGTTTTACACACTATTTATTTGTTAATTTGTGGGGCTGAAAATTTTCAGTTCGAATGCATTTTTTATTGTATTTTGAATGTGTAGTTGTCAGCCGGTAAAGAATGAAGTCAAAGTAAATGGCTACTAATTAGGCGTTTGTTTTAATTGGAAACACTTCATCTGCTGCAAATAAAACATTGCTATGCGACCAAAAAAACTCTTTATTTTTCTAGCCGACGGAGTGGGTTTGCGCAATTTTGCGTTTACTCAGTTTTATGCGTTAGGAAAGGCGAGGGGTTATGAAGTCGTGTTTTGGAATGCGAGCCCATTCGCACTTTCAGACATGGGATACACAGAAATTAAGATTCCTCGTGCTAAAAATCACCGCTGGTCTGAGTTGGTTAAAAATGCGCAAATTCAAATTGAATTAACCTTAAACAAACAGCGAAGTCAAGATGCAGTGTATGACAGCTATAGATTTCCAAGTTCGCCCAAAACTGCGCCTGCGTGGGTGAAGAAGTTTTTACTCTCTTTGCTTATTTTCTCGAACCAATCCCAAAAAGGCTTGTTGCGCATACAACGATTGCTGGCCTATTTAGAAAAGAAAACCCCATACTATTCGTATTGTTTGGAATTGTTACAACAAGAAAAACCCGATTTGTTGTTTTGCACCAATCAGCGTTTATCCTTAGCCTTGGCTCCGATTATGTCGGCACAATCGCTGCAAATTCCTACTGCATCTTTTATTTTTTCATGGGATAATTTACCCAAAGGAACCAAATTGGTGCAACCCGATTATTACTTGGTTTGGAGCCAACACATGAAGTCTGAATTGCAGTATTATTATCCACAAGTAGCCGATGCACATATTAAAATCACCGGCACGCCCCAATTTGAATCGCATTTTGACAATTCATTAAAGCAGAGTCGGGAAGAGTTTTTTGCCGAACACGGCTTGGATGTAACCAAAAAATACATTTGTTTTTCGGGGGATGACATAACCACTTCGCCCAATGACCCCATATATTTGGCTGATCTGGCAAGAGCGGTTCGCAAATTGAATGAGAAAGGACAGGCACTAGGAATTTTGTTTCGCCGCTGCCCGGTTGATTTTTCCGACCGTTATGATGCAGTGCTTGATGAATTTAAAGATTGTCTGGTTTCCGTTGCCCCCAACTGGGAAAAACAAGGAGTTGATTGGAATACTATTTTACCCACGCAAGCTGATACTCGCTTATTAGTAAACACAGTTTTTCACACCGAATTTGTAATCAATTTGGGCTCGTCGATGGTATTTGATTATGTGGCCCAGCAAAAAGCCTGCGCATACATTCGGTATGATGTAGCAAACTGCGCTGTGGCCGATTGGTCTGTGCAAAAAATTTATAACTTTATCCACTTCCGATCGATGCCTTCTGCAACAGCAGTGTATTGGATTGATTCGGCAGTAGCAATGAAGGGAGTGATTGTAAAAATGTTATCGAATACGGAGCCAGTAGTGGTTGACCAAGCACAAGTTTGGTTTGAAAAAATAAACCAACAACCGGCTCAATTGGCTTCCGAACGCATTTGGAATACCTTTGATGAACTACTAAATTAAACAGATGTTACGAGAAATTCTTTTGGCTGATTATGCACGCTGTGGGTTCAAAAAACTATCACTGGGTGTTTTGATGCAGGTGTTTTGGTGGCAACCTAATCCTGGGTTGAAGTTCTTAACCTATTTTAGACTCACACAGTATTACCGCCGTAAAAACCGCCTACTTTTTTATGTTTTTTTTCTAGGCTGGCGAAAAATGAAATACAAATACGGCTTTGATATTTCCTATCGCGCTAGGATTGGAAAAGGTTTGTATATCGGGCATTTTGGAGGCATTGTCATTCACGGCGATGCGGTAATCGGCGAACACTGTAACCTTTCCCAAGGGATGACCATCGGAGTGCTGAATCGCGGAAAAAACTCAGGCGTCCCCACCATTGGCGATCGGGTGTTTATGGGACCCAACAGCGTGATTTTGGGCGGTATCACCATAGGAAATGAAGTCTTGATTGGTGCAAATGCCGTGGTTACTTTTGATGTAGCCGATAAAGCCGTATTAGCCGCACCCTTGGCAAGCGTAATCTCTCACCAAGGCACAGCCAATTATGTGGTAGTACCAACTCAATAAATTAATCTTTTGAAAAACAAGCTCAGATATTGGTTGTGGAAACTGCTTGGCATCGAATACTATCGGTTCCTGAGCAGGCAGCACAAGGTCTATTTGGATCGGGCCAAAAATACAACCATCGGCTATAAAACCTACCACAATGGCGCTTTTGTTTGGCAATGGTATCCCAATTCATCCTTGGTAATTGGGTCTTATTGTTCGATAGCCAACGACGTACATTTTATACTCGATGATGGTTTTCACCAACAAAGCGAGATCACCTCTTTTCCGCATTTGGATCAGTTGAAAAACAAATCCTTACAACCTAATCACCACTCAATTTCTGCATTTAAGTCGAGTAAAATTCCATCGATAGCGCACCACACCGAAATTGGTCATGATGTTTGGATTGGTATGAATACAACGATATTGCCACAGGTGAATATCGGTTCGGGTGCAACTGTCATGGCAGGTGCCGTGGTTACAACAGATGTTCCACCCTATTCTGTTGTGGGAGGCGTTCCGGCTCGTGTGGTAAAAATGAAACACAGCCCCGAACAGATTCAAGATTTATTAGCCATCGCTTGGTGGAACTGGCCTGCCGAACAAGTAGAAACCAACGCCGCCGATTTTTATTTACCCCTCGCTGATTTTATACAAAAATGGAAATGACAATTGGTTTGCTCACCCCCGAATATCCCCATCCCCTTTGTAAGGCAAGTGGGGGAATTGGCAGTAGCATTCAAAATAGCGCCCGCGACCTAGTTGCATTGGGCCATCGAGTAGTTGTGTTTGTATATGGTCAACGCAGTGCGCAAGTTTTGGACGACCAAGGCGTGCAACTGCATTTTATTCCGTTTAAAAAATATGCTTTTGGAGGCTGGTATTTTTACCGAAAATTTATTCAACGCTATGTAAATAATTGTATTGCTAATCAACAGATTCAACTCATTGAAGCGCCTGATTGGACTGGAATCACCGCTTGTATGCGGCTCAATGCGCCCTTGGTAATTCGGTTTCACGGCACCGATGCCTATTTTTGTCATTTGGAAAGTAGGTCCCAAAAATTAAAGAATTTTATATTCGAAAAATGGGCAATGCGTGGGGCAGTTGCCTTTTCTTCGCCCACTCATTTTGCTGCAGAAATTACCCAATTTATTTTCCGGTTAAAAGGAAAAAAAATAGTAATAATTCCCAATGGCATAGTTGTCAATCAGTTTGTCAATCCCAATCCCGAGTCGTTTGAACCCGGGCTCTTACTGTATTTTGGCACACTAATTCGCAAAAAAGGGGTGTTTGAATTGGTAGAAATTTTTAAACAGCTACTTATAAAACAACCAAATGCGCGTTTAGTTTTGGTGGGAGCCGATGCACCCGATATTCAAACAGCTGCCCATTCTACTTGGCATGAGCTGCAAAAAAATATACCCGCGGCTGTTTTAGATCGCATTCAATATACAGGCAAAGTTCCGTATGAACAAATGCAAGCCTATATTGCACAAGCCCACCTTTGTATCTTGCCTAGTTTGGCCGAAACCCAAGGCATGGTAACCCTAGAAGCCATGGCCATGCAAAAACCAGTACTCACAAGCAATTTTGGCTGGTCAACAGAACTCCTCGAAGACGGCATCAGTGGCTATTGTATTCATCCCAAAAATCATGCGTTGTATGTCCAGAAAATAGTGGAATTAATGACAGATAGTCAGCGAGCAATACATATGGGAAAAGCCGCTAGAGCTATGGTAGAGCAAAATTTTGACAGCAAAACAATTTCGATTCAAACCAGCAATTTTTATCAAGACATCATTAGTAATTTTTAAACGAATAGTTATACATTTGAAACTAAGGTAGTAATTGCACAAAAAAACACAGCTTCTACTCCGGTATTTTTGCTGATTTTTGGATGAGGACACTGTTTTTCAGGCAGATTAATTTATGATACACAAATGGTTTTAAAAGAATACAAAACTGCCGGAGGCGAAATCATACTCTATAATGGGAATTTAGTAACCCAAAAATTAGATGTTTTAGCAGAAGGATACGGTGACATATGGCACAGCTCTTTTGAACAAGGCTATAAGAACGCCTTTCCCGAAATTGCGATACAAGGATCGGTATTGTTTTGGTATGGTACTGATTTTGATAACTTGGATAAATGTGTGAGTTGGCGAATCAACCCCAATCAGTTTGCTATTAGAAAATCGACCTGGGAAATTTTAGGCGGATTTGATCCTGATTATGAAAGCATCCAAATGCAAGCATTCGATTTTGGCGTTTGCAGTCTTCGGTTTCAAGGCGCAATCCCCTTGTATGTAAAAGGGCTTTTTGAAAATAATGAATTAGAGTCTATCCAAATATCTGCCCGCGATCGCTACGCTTTTTTTATCAAAAACTTTAAGATAGATCATGCCCTATTTATGGTATATCGAAAAGGATTCTGGAAATACACCGAATGGGATGCTTTTTTCTATGCTAAAAAACGCTTTTCAATGCGTGTAAATAGAACACTTTTACCGCCCAGAAAATTGAAAGAAATAGAAGGAAATCCAACTGTCAGTTACATTATTCCAACCATGTTTAGGCAAGATTTCACCTTGCAATTGCTCCACGATTTGGCCCATCAAAATTATAAACCCTCACAAGTGTTTGTCGTCGATGCCACGCCAGAAAATGAACGCAACGAATCACTTTATCAAGCACATGAATTTCCGTTTGATCTTCATGTAATTTGGCAAAAATCAAAAGGCAGTTGTCGCGCCCGAAATGAAGCGATTGAATTATGCACTGGCGATTACATTGTATTTGGCGATGATGACATTCGAATCCCACCCGATTTTATAGCAAATCACCTCAAAGTTTTGCAAACCTACAATGCAGGTGCCAGCAATGGCTTGGACATAACTGCCGATCACGCAACGCAAGGCTTAGATGATTTGAAAAACAAATTACAAGCGATTGACAACTCAAGATGGGTTGTTGGAACCGCTCAAATGTTTAGTAATGCCAATTCTTGTGTAAAAAAAATATACGTAGACCAGTTGGTCGGAAACGACATCAATTACGATGGCGGGTATGGCGAAGATGGCGACTTTGGATTGTCGCTTCTCAAACTGGGAGTTCCGGTGTTACAAAATCCATTTCCTACAAATTTACATTTGAAGCCAGGGAATGGGGGCTATCGAATATGGGGCAACCAGGCCAAAATTATGGGCAAGAAAAGAAAAATTCAACCTTGGGAATTGGATACACCCGTGAAATGGGTGCGCCCAGTTCCTAGTCCTACGCTGATGTATCAATTTCATAAACATTTCACCCCACAACAACGCGCTGAGTTTCGTCATCGCTATTTTATGACCTTTTTGATTCAAGGTCCTAAAATTAGTTTTCTATATCGTGTATTGAGAATGCCCTACAAGCATTTACAATTTAATCGATCTATTTTTTATGCAAAAAAATTAATGAAACTAGGCGTAAGAACAAAATAACGGATATGAAATTTACGCTAGTTGTATGCACCTATATGAGGCCCAAACCCTTAGCTGATTTGTTGGAGTCGGTACAAAATCAGACGTGCTACCCCAACGAAATACTAATTATTGACGGCTCAACCAATCAAGAAACAGCTGAGTTATTTATTAGTAATACAATAGAAAATCTAAAGTATTATTTGGTAGACGCAAGCCAAAGAGGTCTCACCAAACAACGCAATTTTGGTATTGAGAAAGTAGCGGAATCCTCAGAAGTAATTTGTTTTTTGGATGACGACACCTATTTAGCTTCGGACTATTTTGAGCAATTGATGCAAACCTATTCCGATTATCCCGAGGCGCTTGGCGTGGGTGGATATATTTCAAACGAAAGCCAATGGGAACCTGTGTCGCAGGACTATGCCCTTTCGCTCCAAGAATTTTATTACGA
>JAPLEX010000092.1:4105-25332 GCA_026390995.1 Flavobacterium sp. | reverse complement strand
TGAATCAGCCTAATTGATAACAAGAAATGATTGAAATAAAAAAATATTTCCAAAAAATGGTTTCTATTTCTGAAAAAGATTGGGAGTTCTTTTCATCTAAACTTATAAGACGTGAATTTGCCAAAAATTCAATAATTTTAAAAGTAGGTCATAAAGAAAACTACTTATCTTTTAAAGGGAATTGTTAGAAAATGTATTCCTCAAGAATTTGATGATTTAACTTTTGAATTTGCATTCGTCAATAATTTTGTGTCCGCATATGATTTTTTCTTGACACAAGAACCATCAACATACCAGTTAGAAACCTTAACAGACACTATACTCTGGAGTGTGTCGTATAATGACTTAGAAATAATTTATGACAAAACGGAAATTGGTAATACAATAGGAAGATTGGCAAGCGAAGACCTGTTTATGAAAAAATCTAAGCGAGAATTATCTTTATTAATCCAATCTGCCCAGGAACGTTATTTGAACTTATTTACAGAACAGCCTGAATTGTTGCAATTTATTCCATTAAAGTATATAGCCTCTTATATTGGAGTAACGCCACAGGCACTAAGTAGAATAAGGAAACGTATTTCTTAACCCAAGTTCATTGTTTGAATTTTAGCTTATTAGTAATTTTGTAACTCATCAATTAAAAAAGAGTAATGGAAAAATTATTATTATTGTTAGTATTATGTATCGTTGCAGCAACTTCGCTAATTGCCCAAGACTTAAGCCCTTATCATTATATTATAAAGGGAATTGTAAAGAAGAACTTCAAATCTATAACAGAGCACCGTTATGACGAGGTTTTAAAGGGAGTTTCTAATAAAGAATTAGAACATACTTTTGCAGGTGATAACTGCTTAGGTGGTACACGCCATGATAAAGAAAGCTTGAAAAGATGGTTTGAAAGAGTGGGAATTGTACTTCCAGACCTTAAATTTGAGGTAACAGACATTCAGGTTAAAGGAAATCCAGCCAAAACCCTAGTTATTGCAAGGTGGACAGCAACTTGTCATTTATTAAATGGCGAGCCCTACATAAATAAAGGAGTTCATTTTATCACATTGAAATGGGGAAAGGCTGTTAAATTTGATGTTTATGAAGATACTAAAACTGTATCTCATGGTTTAGATGTTCAATTTGAATCAGGTATCAAGGAAGCTAAAGCTCCCAAAATTGAAAGCTAAAATTTACATCTAACATAAACAGCTATGGCAATTGGTACTTTTGATTGAGTTGGATTAAAAAATTGGACGACAGTATAATAGCACGACTGCATAACACGGGTTTGGCAAAAGTGGCGGTTAAGTGCTCCGCAGACACATTTGTGGTTAATCAAAGTTTGGTTCTCCGCATCAACATTTGTGGTGAAAATCGCCACCTTCGCCAAGCCCGAAACCGTTGTGCCCAATGCTAAAAAAGACAATAGGTTAAAAGCATTTACTTTTATAAAACAATACATAAATACTATCAAACATGAAAAACTCTGCGAAAACAACTTTAGGAATAGTAATTACAATTCTAGTATATTCAATTTCGGTATTGATGGGTAAGGTTGTGAAAACACCAATTGAATTTATACCCTCAGCTTTTATGAATCAAGTAGCAATGTTGACATTATCTGGAATTTCAATATTTTATTTTAAGTCAAAAGGACTATTAAATTTTAGTATAAAACCTGTTAAAATAAAGTTGATATTAAGAACTATTTTAACCGCTGTAATTGTATTTATAGCTGTAAGTATTACAGCAAGTATTGCAATTAAAATTATTTGTGGAGATATCCCAAAAGGACCTAATCCCTTTATGAAATATACTCCTTTACAATATTTTATTTTTCTTTCAATTATTGCACCCATTACAGAGGAATATTTGTTTCGTGGTTTTTTACTTAATATGCTGGAACCATTAAAAAGCAAAGGCATTAAATTATTTCGGATAAAACTTAATGTATCAGTTTTAATAAGCGGGGTGTTATTTGGCATGGCGCATTTACTTATTTTAACAACTGGTGCAGACCTTCCATTTGTATTGCGGATATTGTTTTTTACTACAATCGTTGGTATTATGAATGGTTATTTACAGGAGAAACATGAAAACAACACACTTGTTCCAATTATTGCTCATATTACTGTAAATACAATAGGGTTTCTCATTTTGCTTCTGTCGTTATCCTAGATAGAATAATTAAACTAATTAAATATGGAAAAAAACATTACTGAAAACATATCTAATTCCCTCAAAAGCAAAAAAGCAATGTGGAAGTTGAAAATGAAAAGTCGTATAAAGAGTAAATTCCTTTTTTTTACAATCCCTATTGTTGTAATAACACTAGGGTTGTATTTTTTTGGCAACGAAAATCAATTTAATGACTTTCTTCCATTTCTTGCAGGTTCTATGTTTGTAATAATGCTATACAATTTTAGGAAAACGGAAAAGGCTAATATTATAATTACAACTCAAAAAGAAGAATTAGATAAAAAAAATGAAATAATCGAAGAGAAAAATAAAGAAATAATTGATTCTATAACTTATGCTTTGCGAATACAACAAGCAAAACTTCCCAAGAAAGAAGAAGTTTATACTTCATTTCCTCAAAGCTTTATTCTCTTTAAGCCGAAAGACATTGTAAGCGGAGATTTTTATTTTTTTTACAAAAACAATCAATCAATTTTTATTGCTGCCGCTGACTGCACAGGACACGGTGTGCCAGGCGCACTTATGAGTATGATTGGTTCGGAAAAATTAGAAGATGCAGTTTCGCAAAGCTTGGACACATCTGAAATTTTAAAATTACTGAACAAAGGAATCAAAACATCCCTTCGTCAATCCGACAGCGATGCATCTACAAGAGACGGAATGGACATTGCACTTTGCTCCGTAGACGTACAAAATTGTATCGTTAAATACGCAGGTGCAAACAGACCAATTTGGGTTATTCGCAACGGACAGACAACAGTTGAAGAAATTAAAGCAACTAAAAAAGCAATTGGCGGTTTAACAGAGGACAGCCAACACTTCGACAGCCACGAAATAAAATTACAACAAGGCGACACTTTTTATCTTTCCACAGACGGTTACGCAGACCAATTTAGCGGACAAGATGGAAAAAAATTAATGACAAGAAAGTTTAAAGAGATTTTAGTTAGCATTCAAAGTAAAACAATGCAAGAACAAGAAACTTACTTAGACAATTTTGTCGTAAACTGGAAAGCAGGAACAGAACAAGTTGACGATATTTTGGTAATTGGGGTTCGACTTTAAAAATGCTTACAGACAATAGCACTGGGCATAACAGCACCTACAAGAAATTGGCGGTTCAGTGGTTAAATGAAGCTTTGTGCTTCGTATCAAGTTTAGTGGTGGCAGACAGTTTTGTGCTTCGAAATCGCCAACTTCTTGTAGCTGCAAACCGTTACAGATATTTTTACTGAAAATAACTGAAAATCTATACCGACCACAAGAAAATATAAAAAATATAGTCTAATAATTGATAACTTAAAATAAATAATTATGAAAACTAAAAATTTATTATTTGCAGTACTAATTTGTGCCATTTTGAAATGCTTAAATTTGTCAGCCCAAACTACTGTTCAAAAAGTCAATCCATTGCTTTTTTTAAATGGACCAAGTGTTACAGTCTCTACAATAGGTTGTACTTTATCCAATGGTACTAGTACCACTTGTTATAAAGTTGTTTCAACCAGTACACCATCAGATCATACAATGGGACCCTGGTGTCCAACAAATATTTCCGATAATGCAACTCAAGGCGGTATTTGGTTGCAAAGCGGAAACGTATATAATGTAGATGGAGCATTTATTCAAAATCTTGCTACATTTTATAATAATAGTACTTGGCAAATGTATAATACAACTACAGGTGCTATTACTAGAACATTAACTCAAGCCGACTGCGCCGCTGCAGCAAATCCAAATGTAGGAGTGGCATATCGAAATTATTGTGTAGAATGTTTGCCATCTTATGTTGCCGGACTCACACAAACGTATGTTTTTCCTGTAACCCCAATAAAACTTACTACCTCAACCCCGTTTGTTATGGGTCCTGGAGCAACTGGTCTATCGGCTCGGGGCGTTGCTTTCAATGGTGTTCGTTTTGATGCTCCCGCACCAGTAAATGCTATATTAAGTGCTTATACCTTGGCTCCTTTTGATGATGCAGGTGGACATATTAACCTAGCGGCAGGCTACCACTACCATGCTGCTACTGGACTAACTACAAATATTAATCAATGTGATGGCCATGCCCCAATGATAGGTTATGCTTTAGACGGTCACGGCTTATATGCACATGCAAATGAAAATGGTAGTGAACCAACAGATCTGGATGCTTGCTTTGGACATTACGATGGAACAAGAGGTTACCATTACCATGTTGACAAGGCAGGTAATAACAATTTTATTAATTGTATATATGGCGCCTATGTAACTGCTAGTGGAAGTGCTACAAACATTGATGCTGATGGTGATGGATTTTCTTTGTTGAATGATTGTAATGACAATAATGCAGCTGTAAATCCGAATGCAGTAGAAATTGATGGAAACGCAATTGATGAAAATTGCGATGGTATATTTTGTACCTCACTTTCTACTACTGAGAATGAGTTAGTAAAAACAGTAAGCCTCTATCCAAACCCTATGAATGGTGTTTTGAATTTGAATTCGGTATTTCCTATCCAAAAAGTTGAAATCTATGATATGGCTGGAAGATTAATTAATTTAAAAACAGCGCCAGAAAATACAATTAATGTAAGTGATTTAAAATCTGGAAATTACATATTGAAAATTTATACAGAAAAAGGAATTATAAATACTAAAATGATCAAAGAATAACAATTTTTAAGTATCAATTACTTGTAAAAATATAATCATTATAACTTGAAAATAATGAACAAAAAAACTTTCACAACGCATGTGTTTGTAATCATAATGTTATCAATGCTATTTTTTTCTTTTAACAAAATAGACCATGATCCTTTATATTCTACTACCATTTTGATTGAGCAAGAAGACGGCTCGTGGGTTTTACAGATTTATTCTGCCTTGACTGCTTTCGAACATGAAGTACACACCAATTATGGCAAAGATTCTTATAAAACACCAGAAGAGTTTAATACTTTGGTCATACAGCATGTATTAAAAAATCTTTCTATTACAATCAATAGTAAGAATACTGTGAGTTTCAAAAATGGCTATGTGAAATTAGGTCATGAAGCTTCTGCAGTTTTTGAGGTCGTTGGAATTCCAAAAAAAGCAACAAAAGTTCAGTTTACTAATTCTAGTTTTAAAGACGTTTATAATAATCAAAATACTTTGATGATTTTAAAGAAAGGCTTTAAAAAACAAATTTTTTTATTGAACGATAGTAACCAACACAGCGTTGAATTAAAAGTGTCCAACAATCAATTTGCACAGAAATAATGACTCTTCTTTGGTTGTTGTTTTTGGTAAACATATAGTCCGCAACATCGCAAAGCCTGGGAACGTTATGTGCAACCTTAACATGAAAAAAACCCTTAACCTCTAAAAAAACAAGATACAACATGAAAGTAAATCTAATAAAAACAATGAACTGTGTATTTCTGTTAATGCTATGTATAGTTAGTCAGACAGCAATTGCTCATGATACACACTCTCATGATGAAAGTGTAAAAAAATGGTTTATTGAAAAAGATAATATAACGATACAAGGAAATTTCTTTATGTATAAAAACGGAAAAGTGTATATTGAAGATACTCAAGGCAAATTATTTTCTTTTCCAATGGCGTCGTTGTCAAAAACAGATCAAGCAATTGCAACCGAAAAGCAAATTAATATTATGAACCTCAATAGTGGAATTTTGAAACCTAAAGTTATGATTGATAACACTAATTTATATCAAAAAATGACTTTGATATGTTTGATGTTATTGGTTTTTAGCTATTTATTATATCAAAATCCAGATAGAAGCAAGTACAAATATCTGGCTTCGATAATTTATTTAGGTGCGTTATTTACACTTGGCAGTTTTGCGAAAAAAGCAGTTTCAACTACTGACCCTTTATTAGTTACAGCGGCTTTTGCACCGTTTTCTTCAACAGTTAGCACCAGTTATGATGCCAGCAATTTTTATGTAAATGCAACAGGAATTCCTGCACATACTATGATGGTTGGAATTTCTAATCACGGATGGCAACAACAAGTGCCGATGCCAAAATGTTATGTCAGTCCAAATTATTGGCAATTTACTTTAAACCCAGTTGCGGCAGCCACGCCAGTGCCAGTATCTGCAACACATTTTACGAAAGGTGCTATTGCAATTGCCACAAATGGTGTTCCGATTTTTAATTATCATACCAATACAGGCGTCGATTCGTACACCGATGGTCAGTTGGATAATTTTGGAGGACATTGTGGTCGAGGCGACGATTATCACTATCATATTGCACCAATGTTTTTGCAATCGGCAGCCAATTTGCCAATTGCTTACGGACTTGATGGCTATGCAGTTTATGGTAGTTTAGAGCCAACAGGAGGAGCAATGGCAGCACTTGATGCCAACCACGGACATTTATTTGCTGGCGTATATCATTATCACGGTACTGCAACTGCTCCTTATATGATAGGAAATATGGTGGGCGTGGTTACTGAAGATGCCAACTTGCAAATCATTCCGCAGCCGCAAGGCAGTCCTGTTCGAACCGAAAACTGGACGCCTTTAAACGGAGCATTAATCACATCGTGTGTGCCAAATACTAACAATGGATACAACACGAGTTACAGTCTAAATCTAGTTCCGGGTTATGCAACAAATTATACTAAATTATCGACAAGTCCTTATACTTACTCGTTCCAATATGTAACCCCAACAGGCACTACGACTACAAATTATAACGGTCAAGCCAATTGTGTGGTACCAAATTTGTCTGCTGCCAATTTTATTGCTTTGGAACAAAACATAAAATTATTTCCAAATCCAGCTACAGATATTTTGCAAATTAATGTGGGCGATTCCGATTTAGAAAAAGGCGTCCAATCTATTTATTTATACGATTTAAACGGCAAAATTTTATTTAAAACCAATCATTTTATTTCATCGTTAGACATTAAAAATTTGTCGAAAGGGAATTATTTTGTAAAGATTCAATTTGAAAATTCGGTTGTTACAAAAAAATTAATCGTGAAGTAGTAAATATGCCACCCGCTGCCGCGCGAAATGAAATTCGACGAAGTCAATCCCTTCGCGTGGTTCTTGATACCCCGCTACCGCGCGAAATGAAATTCGATGAAGTCAATACCTTAACTCAGTAGCGGGGACGTGTTTCATTGAGCATTCTACTTGGTATGAACATTTGTGGTGAAAATCGCCGCCTTCGCAAAGACCGAAACCGTTAATTGAAAACCGTATCTTTATTAACCAAAACCTAAAGCATGAACTATAAAGACATTATTGAGGAACTTCAATTACAAGCTCATCCTGAAGGCGGTTTTTATGCTGAAACATATAGATCCTCAGCCTTTACACTCAACCAAAATGGAGAAAAAAGGGATCTCAGTACAGCCATTTATTTTCTTCTGCACGATACAGCGAAATCAAATTTCCATCGAATTCAATCGGACGAACTCTGGTTTTTTCATCAAGGAGAACCTATAGAAATTGTAACAATCCAAGGCGGAAAAGCCAATTCTATTATTTTGGGTAATGCTATTGAAAAAGGTGAATTACCCCAAGCCACAATCCCAGCAAATACTTGGTTTGGGTCTAAACTCAAAGACGAGAAAGGCTACGCTCTTGTGAGCTGCACTGTAGCTCCTGGCTTTGATTTTCTAGATTTTGAACTGGCAGAGCGTAAAAAATTGGCAAATGAGTTCCCAAATCTGAAGGCATTAATCGAAGAATTTACCCCTTGAGGTTATTACTCCATGAACCTATTCGATGCGCTTATTGACAAAACAAAAAATTGGCTTCCATACGACGGAACGTTACAGTATTACGGCCAAGTGTTCCCCGTACAAGAAGCAAATTTTTATTACCAAAATTTATTAGAAACCATTTCCTGGAAAAACGACGAAGCGATCATTTTTGGGAAGAAAATAATCACCAAACGAAAAGTAGCCTGGTATGGTGAACTTCCGTTTGCCTACACCTATTCGAACACCACCAAACACGCCTTGCCCTGGACAGCCGAATTGCTGGCCTTAAAAGCGGTGATCGAGAAAGAAACCGGTGAAACCTATAATTCGTGTTTACTGAATTTGTATCACAGCGGAACCGAGGGCATGGCTTGGCACAGTGACGGTGAAACCGATTTAAAAAAAGATGGCGCCATTGCTTCCCTGAGTTTTGGGGCCGAACGCAAATTTGCCTTCAAACACAAACATTCTCACCACAAAATAGAACTCCAGTTGGAACACGGAAGTTTGTTGGTCATGAAAGATACTACACAGACGTTTTGGTTGCATCGGTTAACGCCCACCAAACGCATCAACTCTCCCAGAATAAACCTGACCTTTCGAACCATTGTTGCATAGATTGCAACACTTAATAAAAAGATTGTAATGCATAAAAAAAACCACTGCGTTAAATCAGTGGTTTTTGTTATTAATGACAGGTCTTGTCCAAATACCTCCGCACACGTGTGGGAGTTATGTAATCTAAACCGCAGGAGGGCACTCCTTTCGTCTCATCTACCAATGGGGTTGCCGGATCATCAACTGCGGCTCCGTTGAAGGGGTAATAATGCACTACGCCAGCCGAATCGGTGTATTTGGTTTCTGTTTTAGTGAAATAGCCATCGCCATCGTCGTCAATGTCTAGGTAGTCTGGTGAGCCGTCCCCATCAGTATCTTTGGTAAAATCATAGACACCATTACTTTCATTACTTTCATCAATAGAAAAAATTCCATCGCCGTCTTGATCAGCTCGACGAACATCATATAATTTAAATGAAAAAACTAAGGGCGAATAGGAAGGAATGCTTCCGCTACCTATATTGTAATAGGCCAAACCCGAAGGCAAGAACATCACGCCTGCGCCAAAATCTGTATAGTTAACAGGATCTGATCCACTAGTGTTTACGATTTGTCCTGATTTAAACAAAGGAATTATCTCTTGCCAACCTCGAATGGTTTGGTTTAAATATATAAAATTTTCTGGATAAGGAATGTATTCAAAGTCAGTAGACCTGATATTATTTTGAATTTCAAGCGTAGACTCATCATTGAGATATGCTCCCCTGTATGCAGCCAATACTTGATCGACTCTGACTGGACTAATACCGGACGCACTTCCTTCTCTTGTTTTTATATAATAAACAGTATATTCAACACCATCATATATAGGTTTAATTGAACATAATCGAGAACTATTCAACAACGCTATATCACTACTTCCTGGAATAATTTTTCTAAGTTTAAAGACTTGATTAACATCTGAAGAATCAATACAATAGTTTTCTAAGTAATCTCGAATAATTTCAATTTCGGCGTCATATTGAACTTGGAAATCGCGTAGCGGTATAATTTCAGGACTGTCGGCTTTGTTGCAAGAAAATAAAACGGTAAGGGTTGCGAATACAATAAAATATAACTTAAATTTGTTCATCAGGACTTAATTTTAGGAGCGCAAGATACAATTTTGATTTATTTTTGTGCACTATTTAACGTCGATTTTAGAAAAAAGATGAGAGTAGATAAGTATCTGTGGTGCGTGCGCTATTACAAAACTAGGAACATGGTTACCGAGGCCTGTAGAAAAAATCAGGTTACTGTAAATGGCCAAGTTGCCAAAGCCTCGAGAGAAGTATTTCCCTCCGATCACATCACGTTTCGCAAGGATCAAATTACCTATAAAATTGCAGTTTTAGACGTACCTGAAAATCGAGTGGGTGCGAAATTGGTAGACCTTTACAGAAAAGACGAAACTCCTGCCGAAGCGTTTCAACACCTCGAATTACTGAAACTCTCCAAAGATCATTACCGCAAAACGGGTGATGGCCGACCCACCAAAAAAGACCGCCGTGATTTGGTTGATTTTGAATTTAGCAACGACGACATTGATTAATAAACGAATAAGTATATGAGCCAAAACATCATCCTTACCCAAACTGAGATTGACCACAAAATCAAACGAATAGCCTACCAAATTTATGAAACCTACGTAGACGAAAAAGAAATTGTAATTGCAGGGATTGCACAAAATGGGTTTATTTTGGCGCAAAAAATTGCAGATGCTTTACAACTTATTTCACCCCTAAAAGTTAGTCTGTGTGAAGTGAAGCTTAATAAGCAACAACCGCATTTGCCTGTCACAACATCTATGACAGCTCAGGAATACGAAAATAAAGGATTGGTGTTGGTTGATGATGTGCTAAACTCGGGAAGCACCTTGGTGTATGGTGTGAAGCACTTTTTGGAAGTTCCATTGGGCAAATTCAAAACGGCTGTTTTAATTGACCGAAACCACAAAAAATACCCTGTAAAAGCTGATTTCAAAGGCATTTCCTTGAGCACTTCTATGCAAGAACACGTGCAAGTGGTTTTTGCCGAATCGGGAGATTACGCTTGTTTAACCTACTAATTTAACCAATTCGTTCGTGAGTTCGTCGGGGGATTTTTGATCAACTACAACCGTAAAACTAGCCTGATTATAGTAAAAACTTCGTTCAAACAGTTGTTTGGCTATAAATTCTTCTAAGTCTTTTTCTGGAATAGATTTCAATAAAGGACGTTGTTCGCGCTCCATAGCTGCTCGTGCAACTAGGGTTGAAATGGAAGCCTTCAAGTAAATAGATTGGCAATCGGCACGGGTATATAACAAATGGTTCTGAGCATAACAAGGAGTCCCTCCACCCAAACTCAAGACGAAATTTGATTGCGTTTCCAAAACCTGCTGCAGAACTTGATTTTCTACTTTTCTAAAATAGATTTCACCTTTACTTGCAAACAATTCTGTGATGGATTTTCCTTCCCTTTCGCTGATGATTTTATCTAAATCCAAGTAGGTTTTAGCCGTTTTTTGGGCTAGTAGTTGAGCAATTGTTGACTTTCCAACACCCATATAACCCACTAAAATCAGTTTATCAATCATGTTAATTCCTTATCTAATAAGGGCTTGCTTTGAATTTGGTCAAAAAGGTAAATTTAAAACAAAATTGCTTTGAAAAATAAATAATAAGCCCTTATATTTGCAGCCGCATTGAAGAAAAGCTTTTTGACTTGATAGCTCAGTTGGTAGAGCACATCACTTTTAATGATGGGGTCCTGGGTTCGAGCCCCAGTCAGGTCACAAATAAGTCGTTCGCCTTTGTGAATGGCTTTTTTTTTGGCCACGTGGAGAAATTGGTAGACTTGCCATCTTGAGGGGGTGGTGCTCGTAAGGGCGTGTGGGTTCGAATCCCATCGTGGTCACGAATGAATCCTCAAAAAAAGAAAAAACGCCAAGCTCGCTTGAGCGTTTTTTTATTTTGAGGATTATCAAAGCGGAGCTTTGTGGGATGGACGAAGTCAATCCTGTTTTCAAAGCGGAGCTTTGTAGGGATGGACGTAGTCAATCCTGCTTTCAAATTAGAACTTTCTGGGATGGACGTAGTCCATCCATAAAAAAAGCAACCTAATAGGTTGCTTTTTTTGGTTATTACATATGATTCTGTCATTAAAATTTGTAACCCATTCAAAATAAAACTCCTGAATCTTTTTGCTCAATATCGATAAATCGGGAGCACTTGAAACTATTATTGATAAAATATACTATAAGTTCCTTCATATATTAGAGCACCAAAGATATTCGAACCAAAAAAACGAGTGATATTGGTTGGAAACAATAATTCATTATAAGCATATCTAAAATGAAGACTATCAAAACTTTGTCCACCTGGAAACGGGGTTATTGATATAATATTCCTGGTTGTAGAAGAGAATAAAATATCTAAAAAATCGAATTCTGGATTAACATTTTCTGCATTAACATCATAACCCAAATCCAAAAATGCCTCTTTTATTCCTATAACATTTTTAAACGGACTACTTGTTAAACTATATAAAAGATCTCCTCCATCTTTACTGACAATGTAACTTTGGTTAGTTGATAAAGTGTATGTTGTTTTCAAAATTCCATTTGACAAAACAGAAATTGTGTTATTTGAATTATAAACATATTCTAAATCACTGATATATGTTCCCCCAGAAAAAGTTGTATATTTTTTATTTATCAACTTATTGTTTTGGTATGTAAAATCAATAAAACCTTTCTCGTCACCACTTTCTCCAAGTTGAATTTTCGTAATCAAATTACCTGTATAGGTAAAATAACAGTTAACACCACCGCTGCCACCAAATTCTCCACTTATAAATGTATCAACTTGTATGTAGTTGATCTTATTTTGATCATAAAAAAATTCATAACAAATACTACCTAATTCCTCTTCAATAATCTTCTTTGGTAAAATAGTATTCGGGTCTAAATTTTGTGATGTTGAATTAGTTGAATTACTATCACTGGAACAGGAGTTAAAAAATATCATTCCTATTAAGGACAACATTAAAATTCTAATTTTCATAATATTTTATTTTTTGTTTGAAATACAAATTTATCATTTAATTTGGTTATTCAACTATGGCAAAGTTTCCTCGTTGTGTAATTACTTAAATGTTATTATTATTTTAGATTGATTTGGTTCGTTTGTCCCTTCTCGCGCGTACTGGTCAACTAAGGGCAAAAAATTTGGAAAAATATTTTCAATAGATTTCAGCACCTTTTTGCCTCCAATCATCTAAAATCCTATCAACAGTTATTGCTTTCGGAAATTAAGACACAACCCCCAACTTATTTTGGTGTAAACTAAACAAGCGATTGCGGCAATTCAAAATAAAAATTCAGAAACGCGAAATAGCGTATGATTATCCGATAAAATGCATGTCTTTTCTAAAATTAATCCTAAAATAAATCTTACATCAAATTTTTACCTACTTTTGTTTAACTTTTTATTTTAAATAATGAACAACATAAAAAACGTTTTTAGTATAAAAGATTTAGAAAATCTTTCGGGAATTAAGGCACATACCATTCGTATTTGGGAAAAACGATACGCAGTATTGGCACCCATGCGCACGGAAACCAATATTCGTTTGTATGATCTGGCAAGTTTGCAGAAACTACTTAATATCACCTTGCTGCATAATCACGGGTATAAAATTTCGAAGATTTCAAAATATCCACCCGAAAAAATCCCAGAATTAGTAAACGAAATCATCTCGTCAAAAAGCGCCAAAAATCACGCCATCAGTTCATTTAAAATGGCCATGATGAATTTTGACCAAACGCTTTTCTTCAACACCTACAACAAACTGCTTTCTGAAAAATCATTTCGAGAAGTGTTTTACGAAGTGTTTATTCCGATGATGACCGAATTGGGATTACTCTGGCAAACCGATACCATTACCCCTGCTCACGAGCATTTTATCAGTTACCTCATCAAGCAAAAACTACTCATTAACACCGAAAAAGTTCAAGTTGCTCAACCCACAAAAACCGATAAAGTATTTGTGCTCTACTTGCCCATGAATGAGGTGCATGAATTGGGTATCATGTACTTAAATTATGAAATTCTATCTTCTGGATATAAAACGATTTACTTGGGAGAAAGCGTACCATTAGATAGTTTAAAAGACATAAAAAAATACTTTGACAACATCGTTTTTGTTTCTTATATGACGGTTGAACCCACCAAAGATCATGTTAACCGTTACATTGATGACGTTAAAAATGAATTACTCAACGAAACGACAGAATTATGGTGCATTGGACGAATGGTAGAGTTCATTGACTCTGATCATCTATCTCCATCAATCAAAAAATTCGAATCTATTTTTGACCTCGTAAACGAACTTTAAGCCGAATGAAAAAAAATATCGCTATTATTGGATCCGGATTTTCGGCTCTAGCAGCCTCTTGCTATTTGGCACAAGCCGGACATCAAGTAACTGTTTACGAAAAAAATGAAACCATAGGCGGACGCGCTCGTCAACTTAAACGTGACGGGTTTACCTTTGATATTGGCCCTACCTGGTATTGGATGCCCGATGTGTTTGAGCGTTTCTTTGCCGATTTTAATAAAAAACCGAGCGACTATTATAGCTTAGAAAAACTAGCACCCGCCTACCAAGTGTATTTTGGCGTGCATGATTTTGTAACTATTGCCGATAATTTGGATGCCATCTGCACCACATTTGAGCGCATTGAAACAGGGAGTGCGCAGGAACTTCGTAAATTCATGGCCGAAGCGCAATCCAATTATGAAATTGCCATCAAAGATTTGGTCTACAACCCAGGGGTTTCTCCAATGGAGCTTATTACCCTAGAAACAGCCAAAAAAGTTGGGCAGTTTTTTAGCAACATCCGCCGCGATGTCCGCAAGCGATTTAAACACACCAAACTGATTCAAATATTAGAATTCCCTGTTTTATTTTTGGGAGCCAAACCTTCGGACACGCCTTCCTTTTATAGCTTCATGAATTACGCCGATTTTGGCTTAGGCACTTGGCATCCTAAAAATGGCATGTACAGTGTAGTGTTGGCTATGGAATCCTTGGCCAAGTCGTTGGGTGTTGTATTTCATACCTCGTCCAACGTAACCAAAATTAAAGTGAACGACAAAAAAGCAACTGGACTTGTGGTAAACGGAAATTTTATTTCGGCCGATGTGGTTTTGAGTGGCGCTGATTATCATCATTCTGAAACGTTATTAGACGAAATAAACAGAGGGTATTCAGAAAAATTTTGGTCCAAACAAATCTTTGCTCCTTCCTCCCTACTATTTTATGTAGGATTTGATAAAAAAATAGAAAATGTAGAACACCATTCGCTCTTTTTTGACGTCGATTTTGATGCCCACGCACACAGCATTTATGACGATCCGAGATGGCCAGAAAACCCCTTGTTCTACGCCAGTTTTCCGTCTAAAACCGATGCCAATTCGGCACCCGAAGGAAAAGAAGCGGCAATATTTTTAATTCCATTGGCCCCTGGTTTAGAAGATACTGAAGTTTTGCGAGAAGCCTATTTCGAAAAAATTATGACGCGTTTGGAAACCCTAACCGATCAGAAATTAAAAAATAATATTATCTTTAAAAACTCTTTTTGTGTCAATGATTTTGTAAGTGATTATAATTCCTACAAAGGAAATGCTTACGGTATGGCCAATACGCTTTTGCAAACGGCCTTTTTACGTCCCAAATTGAAGAGTAAAAAAGTACAAAATTTATATTTCACTGGCCAATTGACTGTGCCGGGACCTGGTGTACCACCTGCCTTAATTTCGGGCAAATTGGTCGCTGAATTGATTGAAAAAAATTGTTAAACAATACGAGTTGTTCACTTAGCTTATGAAGTCTATTTTTGATTCCCTTTCTTTTGAATGCAGCAAACGAGTAACACAAACCTACAGTACCTCCTTTTCTTCGGCAGTAAAAATGTTGGCCCCCAGCATTCGCCAGGACATTTATAATATTTATGGTTTTGTGCGTTTTGCCGACGAAATAGTAGACAGCTTTCACGACTACCCGAAAGAAACTTTGTTTGAACTTTTTGAAATTGATCTAGCCAACGCCTTGTCGCATAAAATTAGTTTAAACCCCATTTTGAATGCATTTCAGCACACGGTACACCAATACAACATACCCAACGAACTAATTGCTGCTTTTATGAAAAGCATGAAATTAGACCTTTCAAAATCGGTGTACGAGACCGAACAAGAATACCAAGATTACATCTATGGTTCTGCCGATGTGGTGGGATTAATGTGTCTAAAGGTTTTTGTGAAAGGCGATATCGAATCCTATAACAAACTTAAAAATAGCGCCATGCGCTTGGGGTCGGCGTTTCAGAAAGTAAATTTCTTGCGCGACTTGAAAGACGACCACGAAGTGTTGAGCCGAACCTATTTTCCCAACACCGACTTAAATAGATTAGACGAACAAGCCAAAGCCAAAATTATACAAGAAATTGAAGCCGATTTTGCGGCAGGATACGAAGGCATTGTTCTTCTTCCCTTTGAAGCCAAATTTGGTGTGTATACTGCCTTTGTTTATTATAAAAAATTACTACACAAATTACACAAAACCCCATCAGCCGAAATCAAAAACACCCGCATTCGGGTTTCGGATTACCAAAAAATCGGCTTATTTGCCCGTTGTTATTTTACCTACAAATTAAACATCATATAACCTATGTTACTTTATATTGCCGTTTTTATCGCCACGTTTTGCGGAATGGAATTCATGGCTTGGTTTAGTCACAAATACATCATGCACGGATTTTTATGGGTATTGCACGCCGATCACCACAAAAAAGACCACGATTCTTGGTTTGAACGCAATGATGCCTTTTTTATCTTTTATGCGGTTGTGAGCATGGGTTTTTTTGTGTTGTGGCAACAACAAATTTTGGCTGTCGGATTGGCAATTGGCTTGGGTATTTTTGCCTATGGCTGGACTTATTTTTTGGTGCATGACATTTTCATTCACCAACGATTCAAATTGTTCAGAAATGCCAATGGCAAATACGCCAAAGCGGTTCGCAGAGCACACAAAATGCACCACAAACACATCGGAAAAAATAAAGGAGAATGTTTTGGAATGTTGTGGGTTCCGCTGAAGTACTTTAGAGACTAATTCGTACTTATTTGATCGCTTTTACCGTTTTTTGAATCGCCTCTTTACCCGGAAGTTTTAATCGTTCACTCAAAAAAGCAACTTCGTTTACATCTATTGATCCGCGAAGGGAAAACAAAACGGTTTCTTCTGCGCTTGAACTTTCCACAAACAATAAAATTTCTGAAAGCAATTGCGCATCTACTCCCTGCTTAGTATACAAACTAATTTTTTTTCCACTCTCGGCAAATCGAGTTACTTCAGTCAATTTTTGCTCAGCAACATACTCATCAACAACTGTTCTCATGTGCGTTGCTGTGGGCTTATCCTCGGTAGTATATAGAGTGAGATGCGTTAAATTTTTAATCATCGCCAAATAACGAGCGGCCTCTTTATCGGATTCGTCCATTTTGACTTTGGCCATCAAATCAAACATTTTTTGATTGACCACCACCGATTTCACCTGATCTAACCCACTAAAAACATCCAATTGTTTTTGCGCAAAACCACAAAAACTAAGACTCATTACAACTAATAGTATCGCTAACTTATTCATACCCAAATTTATTTCACTTCCTACGCCATAGAAAGTAGATGTATCGTGTAGCGAAAATAAAGCTTATTTGTGAAGTTAAACCGCCTTAACACCAATTTAATACTTGACAACCTTGCAAAACATCCTATTAAAACAAAAAGTTAAATCCGAGGTTATAGTTTCTTCCTTTGGTATTATAGCCAATAAGTTCTTGGAAATCGACATTAAAAAGATTGGTAATAGACCCATAAACTTGCAGACGTTTGGGCAGCACATCCCAGGCGGCCGTTGAATTTACAAGTTGATAGGCCGGCAATTGTACCGAAATTAATTCCCCGGTATTCGCGTCATAATAAGCGTCTGCCCGATGATGCACAAATTGATATGTTAAGCCCGCCGATCCTTTTTTAAACTGATACGACAGTTCCATATTTACTTTATGTTTGGGGATTAACCGACTGAGTTGTTGTTCTACTTGGGTAAAAGTATAGTTTGCCCCTAAATTCCAATTAGCCAAAAATATATACTTCAAACTACCCTCTAGTCCTTTGGCATGAAAATTTCCTGCTACGTTTTGGTAAAATGATTCAAACGTGACTGCATTGTAATAATACCCGATGGTATTGCTTTCATCGCGGTAAAACCCAACTGCTTTCACCAACAATTTTTTAGCCCATACACGCGATTCAAAACCCACTTCGGTGGTGGCATTTCGTTCGGGTGTGAGTTGTAAATTTCCATACGGACCATACAATTGGTATAAACTTGGTGTGATAAAAGCCGTGCTGTGCGAGGCCAATAATTTGAGCGGGATTTTGGCAAATACGTAACTCGGATTTATATTAAAAACGACTTGATTGCCATAGGCGCTGTGTGTATTTATGCGGGAACCCACATTTAGGTTTAACCCAAAATCTGAATTGTATACTACCGTAGCATAAGGATCAAGCAAAATAAATTTGGTGGCTTCGCGCTGTAAATCGGTATAGGGATCTTTTTGCGACATGTCCAAAAATTGATACTGCACACCCGATACCACGAATAGTTGATTGGAAATTTTATGTTTAGCAAAAAAATCGACAGAGGCGGTCCTGCCGGTGTAGCGATATTCGTCTACAGTTGGTGGAGCTACAAATGAATTGGTTTGCCAAATGGTTCTGTCTATTGTAGAAAGACCTGCATTTAAAGCAAATTCACCAAAAGCCGAAGTATAAGTCGAACCCAATCCCAAGCGGTACTGCTCCGAAAAACTAGCATTATTCAAATCATCGGCATTGGAAGCTATGCCGTCAAACGAATTGTCAAAACTGTTTTTGATGCGATCGTAATTTCCAAAAACATCAAATCGCAACCGATCGGAGGCCTTAAAACCAATCTTTTGCCTGATGTTCCATCGCGAAAACGCATCAGCTTCGGCCGAATTACCGGCTGCTTCACTCATTCCTCTGGTTTCTGTGCTACTCACCGCTGTCAAGTAACTCACTTTTTGAATTGTTCCGTTTATCGAAACCCCTTGATTAAATTCTTGTCCGGCCAACGTGGCGTGTTGAGCCGTATTTTGGGTGCCGATGGTGGCATAGGCACTACCTGAAAATTGCTGTTGTGATGATTTTTTTAACGTAATCGAAATCACACCTGTAGCTGCTCCGGTACCATATAATGTACTGGAAGCGCCTTTCATCACTTCGATTTTTTCGATTTGATCAAGGGAAATCAACCGCATATCATATACTAAATTAATCCCAGAAGCATCGGTCACCGGAATGCCATCAATATAAATAGCCGTTTGCTGATTTCGACCTCCACGAATGTAGTAGCACAAATTTTTACCGGCAAAGGATTGATTTCCATTGATCTCAATACCGGCCAACTGACTCAATACATTGGCTACCGTTTGCCCCTGCTTTTTAGCTAAATCTTGGGCCGTGAGCACCTCAATAATTTTTCCAGATTTTTGACTGTTTAGTTCAAACTTGGTGTCTGACACCACCACTTCTTTAAGTTGAGTGGTTGAAGTACTGTCTTGTATTTGCGCCTGTACAAGCGCTGTAGCACATAAATAGGCGCACAAACTAATTACTAATTTTTTCATTTAATTAGGTTAGGCATTCATTCGATAAAAGGGAGAAAAGCACAGAACTTACCCATACTCAAACTTTTTTTCCCGAAAGTTTGTTACTCAACGAATAGGGCAGGTCTCCTGGCTTGCGTCTTGTTATTCACCTTCTCATTCGCCTGGGCAAACAATGGTAATGCAGATAATAACAAGCTTTGTAGCTTACAGTTGCGGGTACAGCTTGGGATTTTTGATTTGCGATTTTAGACTTTAGATTGCAATAAAATAAAACCAATAAAAAATAAATCAATCACCCAATTCCCTTTTAATGTCTTGGAAAATAAGTTCCGCGACAACCAAAATTCGCAACAAAGATAGCCAAACATCAACCACTACAAAATATAATTTGATATTTAAAACGCAATCCTACTACCTTTGCTGCCAAGAAAATTTTTCATGAAAAAGTTGTTTTCATTTGTATTGTACTGTTGTTGTGTTTTATTGACACAATGTCAGCAGCCCCAAAAAACTGAAAAAACGGAAAGCAAACAGGCGATTGTGCAGTACGCCAGTGGCTTTACTATTCTCACAAAAAATCACTATACGCTCGTTACGGTGCGCAACCCTTGGCCAAAAGCTACCCAAACCTTCACCTATGTGTTTGCCAAAAAAAACGCGGTAGTTCCCGATAGCTTGAGCCGCTTTCCTATTATTCAAGTTCCTGTGAAACGTGTGGTTGCAACTTCTACCACACATTTGCCTTCCTTAGACCTCTTGGGCGAAAGCAATTCCTTGGTGGGATTTCCAAATCTCAATTATATTTCTTCCCCAAACATTCGCACGCGCATTGAACAAAAAAAAGTAGCCGAATTGGGAAACAATCAACAAATGAATACCGAACTTTTGCTTGATCTTCGACCAGATGTGATCATTGGCTTCGGGATAGACAATAAAAACACCGGATTAGAATTGGTACAAAAATCTGGGATGGCGGTTGTGTTTAATGGCGATTGGAACGAACAATCTCCGTTGGGCAAAGCCGAATGGATCAAATTATTTGGCGTTTTATACAGCAAAGAAGCCGAAGCCGAGAAACAATTTAATCAAATAGAAAAAGCCTATTTGGCCACGGTCGAATTGGCCAAAAAAGCAACCAAAAAACCCACCGTGCTCTCGGGCGCGATGTACCAAGACCAATGGTATTTGCCTCAAGGGGAAAGTTGGGCCGCTCAATTTATAGCTGCAGCCGGCGGAACCTATTTATGGAAAGACAGCCCCGGCAGCGGAAGTTTGGCCTTACCCTTTGAAGCCGTTTTTGAAAAAGCAGCCCAGGCCGACTTTTGGATAGGTCCTGCGCAATTTACCAGCTACCAAGAATTGGCACAAAGCAGTGCACATTACACCCAATTTAAAGCCTATCAACAACGCAAGATGGCTACATTTAGCACCAAAAAAGGGAAAACAGGCGGCTTGATTTATTATGAATTGGCCCCCAATCGACCGGATTTGGTTTTACAAGATTTGGTTAAAATTTTGCATCCCGAGTTACTACCTCATCACCAGTTGTATTTTTTTGCACCTTTGCGCTAATGAGCTTTTCATCCAAACATACCACCCTTTTTGGCTTACTTTTCCTCGCTGTAGGCTTATTATTTATTGCTGATTTATCCTTGGGCGCAGTTGCTATTCCTATTCAGGCAGTTGGACAGGCACTAGCAGGCAGTTCACAAAATAGCAGTTGGGATTATATCGTATTGGCCTATCGCCTACCCAAAGCAATCACGGCCATTTTGGTGGGCATGGGACTTTCGGTGAGCGGCCTGTTGATGCAAACCTTGTTCAGAAATCCGTTGGCGGGACCCTATGTTTTGGGTTTGAGCTCGGGTTCTAGCTTGGGCGTTGCGGTGGTAATTATGGGCGCAGCAGTGGTTCCTCCTCAATTGGCCGCTATTTTACAAGCACCCTACAGCATCATATTGGCTTCTTGCGTAGGA
>JAPLEX010000092.1:0-4076 GCA_026390995.1 Flavobacterium sp. | reverse complement strand
ACACCATGGCCATATTGGTAGTAGGACTCATGTTTGGTAGTTTTAGCAGCGCTTTGGTGGCGGTTTTATCCTATTTTAGTTCGGCCGAGGCCTTGCAAAAATTCACCTTTTGGTCGCTGGGCAGTTTAGGCAATTTGGGCTGGGACTCCATTGCTATTTTAGGTAGTTGTGTAGCGCTGGGACTATTGCTTAGCCTATATACGCTCAAAGCATTGAATGCTTTACTTTTGGGAGAGAATTACGCCAAAACCCTGGGAATAAAATTTACTCAAACCAAATATATCCTCATTATAGCCACCGCTATTTTAGCCGGAAGCATTACCGCCTATGTGGGCCCGATTGCCTTCATTGGATTGGCGGTTCCGCACCTGGCCAAATTATTGTTTCAAACCAGCCAACACCAAGTATTATTTGTCGCCACCCTTTTGTTGGGGGCTGCAGTGCTGTTGCTTTGTGACATTCTCACACAACTTCCAGGCACTTCTATTTTCTTGCCTATTAATGCCATAACCTCTATAATTGGTGCGCCTATTGTAATTTGGTTATTGGTAAAAAAACAACGACTCTAATGGATATTCCTTGCATACAAACTGAAAATTTGGTGGTGGGTTATACCCAAAAAAATCAACAAAAAATTATTGCTTCTGGCCTTCATTTGCGAGCTAAAAAAGGACAACTCATCGCCTTGGTTGGGCAAAATGGTGTGGGGAAATCAACTTTATTGCGCACACTATGTCAGCTGCAAAAACCACTACAGGGCGAAGTGCAAATTCAAGGAAAAAATGCAGCACAATACAAACTAGCCGAATTGGCGCAACAACTTAGTGTGGTCTTGACCGAAAAATTACCACCCAGCAATTTGACGGTTTGGGAGTTGGTGGCCTTGGGGCGTCAACCGTATACCAATTGGATTGGGCAATTGACCGAGCAAGATCAGCAAGCCATCAATCAGGCCTTGATTGCCACCGATTTAATTGAAATTCAACACCAAAAACACTACACCTTAAGCGACGGGCAATTGCAAAAAGCATTAATCGCACGCGCATTGGCACAAGAAACGCCCTTGATTGTTCTGGACGAACCGACTACGCATTTGGATTTGGTGCACAAATTAAAATTGTTGAAACTCTTGAAAAACCTGTGTCTGCATCAAGGAAAATGCATCTTGTTTTCTACGCACGATATAGAAATGGCACTGGCTATTTGTGATGAATTAATTGTCATGACACCCAATCAGGTGGTGCAAGGCAGTCCAGAAAAATTAATTGAATCGGGAGTTATTGCAAACTTATTTGCCGATGCAGATATACAGTTTGATCCCGAAAACAAAAAATTTAATTTAACTATTTAATTTGCAACTGTCGTTTGGCCTCACCAAGTACAAAGGCACAGGCATTGGCCAAATTAAAACTGCGCACCAAGGGTGAAATTGGAATTTTGAGGTGCTGCTCAAATTGGGCCAACACTTCGGCACTCAAACCCACACTTTCTTTGCCAAACACCAACCAATCCCCCTCTTGAAACTTGGCATCCAAATAGGACGTTTGGGCATGCGAACTAAATAAAAACACCCGAGAAGGATCAGGAATTTGGGCAGCCCATTCGGCTACGTTGGCATATTGGCACCACTCCAAATGCACCCAATAATCCAAGCCTGAACGTTTTAGGTTTTTGTCGGTGATTTCAAAACCAAAGGGGTGAATGAGGTGCAAACGACTTTCGGTTCCCACACACAATCGGCCAATATTTCCCGTATTGTTGGGGATTTCGGGCTCCACTAAAACAATGTTTAACATAGAAATGTTTTATAAATTAAATGCGCCTACTTCCTGTACTTGAGCCGCTTGTAAATTTTCTAACGCAATTGATCCGATGCGCACCCGCACCAAGCGCAAGGTGGGAAATCCCACTGCGGAAGTCATTTTGCGCACCTGTCTAAATTTTCCTTCTTTGAGCGTAATCGAAACCCACGAAGTTGGTCCGTGGCGTTCATCTCTAATTTTCTTTCCGCGCAAACCAAATTCAGGAATGGTATCGGGAATAAACGCTTTGCACGATTTGGTTTGGTACTTTTTGCCTTCAAAACCGATCTCAACTCCCGCTTGCAATTGCGCTACAGCTTCGGCAGTTATCAGTCCGTCGACCTGCGCATAATATTCTTTTTCGACTTTGCTGCTGCAAATGTAATCGCTCACTTTGCCATCGGTGGTGAGCAACAACAAGCCTTCGGAATCTTCATCCAATCGACCAATGGCCATCGTACCTATTGGAAAATCATACAATTCGCCCAACAACTTTTTCTTGCGTTTGAGTTGGTAGACAAATTGGCTCAAATAGCCGTAGGGTTTGTGGATGATAAAATGACGATGCATGAAATGCGTTTAAGGCTGCAAAACTACTCATTTGATAGGCATCTACTTGAATGTGAGTAAAAAATGTTGACAACTCGGCGCAATCTAATGATGCACTGCAACTTGAAATGTTTATTTTTACCTTTTGTCTAAACCATCAAACGTATGATTTCAACAGCCATCCTTTTACTTATTTTTATCGTTGCCTTGGGCATCGGAATTTTTATTGGAAAATTGGTGTTCGCCAGCAAAGGCAGCGCCGACAAAGCAAACTTAGAATCGCAAATCAAGGCCATGCAGCTTGCCCAAACCGAAGCCAAAGAACAAATACAACGTCTTCAAACCGAAAAAGAAACCATCCGTGCCGAACGGGAGCGCTTGGCCGTAATCCTCTCGCGAAAGGAAAGTGATTTTGATCATTTGCAAATTCGTCAACAAGAACAAAAAGAAGAATTTGCCGACTTACAAGCCAAGTTTACCAAAGAATTTGAAAATTTGGCCAATAAAATATTTGAAGAAAAATCGACCAAATTTACTACTCAAAACAAAGAAAATATGGATCAGTTGCTCAATCCGTTGCAACTGAAGATTCTAAATTTTGAGAAAAAAGTCGAGGATTCGCACAAAGAAACTTTACTGAACAATGTAAGCCTGCGCGAACAAATCATTAACCTGACCAGCTTGAATGAAAAAATGAGCCAAGAAGCCATTAACTTAACCAAAGCGTTAAAAGGCGACAGCAAAATGCAAGGAAATTGGGGCGAATTGATCCTGGAACGCGTATTAGAAAAATCGGGCTTAGAAAAAGATCGCGAGTATTTTGTACAACAAGCCCATACCGACCCACAAGGCAATCGCGTATTTCCCGATGTGGTGATTCAGTTGCCCGACGGCAAAAAAATGATCGTCGATTCAAAAGTATCACTTACGGCCTATGAAAAATATGCCAATGAAGAAGACACCAACTTGAAGGCGACTTTCTTAAAAGAACACGTGAATTCCATTCGCCGACACGTGGAGCAATTGGGCGACAAAAACTACCACGACTTGTACCAAATTGAAAGCCCCGATTTTGTATTGTTGTTTATCCCCATCGAACCGGCGTTTGCAACCGCCTTGAACGAAGACACCACCTTGTACAACAAGGCCTTTGAAAAAAATATTGTAATTGTTACACCCTCTACCCTCTTGGCGACTTTGCGCACCATTGACAGCATGTGGACCAATCAAAAACAACAAGAAAACGCGTTTGAAATTGCCCGTCAAGCAGGCGCACTCTATGATAAATTTGAAGGCTTTGTGACTGATCTGATTCGCATTGGAAAAAGAATAGACGAGAGCAAATCTGAATATGACGGAGCCATGAACAAACTAAAAGAAGGAAAAGGAAACCTGATTACCAGTGTAGAAAAATTGAAAAAAATGGGCGCTAAAGCCAAAAAATCATTGCCTGAGCAGTTGCTTAGAGATTCCGATGAAGAATTGGGTGATTTTGTAGAGAATTCCTAAAAAAAATAGCGGTTCACTTACTTTTTTTACTATTTTTGAAACCTAACTTAGGACATGTTAAAAAATTATCTTTTACTGTTTTGTTTTGTTCTGCTTTCCTCGGCGTGTAGCCAAGAGGAGTCAGGCTACGTTACTCTCGATTCAGCCAATGATGGCGGGAGTGTTTCAGCACCCGTAAAATTTGATTTAACGCAGGTCCCTTTCCCCAAACTTTCT
>JAPLEX010000061.1 GCA_026390995.1 Flavobacterium sp. | reverse complement strand
GCAAGCAACCGACAAAAAAGGCTACGGATTGACCACCTTGCTTCCAGATAATTTGACCAACAACAATGTGGGTTTGCTGGGAATGCCCAAAGAAAATGATTGGATTCTTAACGGCTTGGCCTTTGATCCTTCCTTGATTCGGGATTACTTGTCTTATAATTTATCTCGCCAATTGGGAAATTATGCTCCACGCACAGTATTCTGTGAATTGATTGTAAACGGCGATTACCGCGGCTTGTACATCTTGCAAGAAAAAATAAAAGTAGACGGCAATCGAGTTGATATTTCCGATCTTTTACCAACTTCCACTACTGCGCCCAATTTAACGGGTGGGTATATAGTCAAATCAGATAAAACGACGGGCGGAGATCCGGTGGCCTGGCAAATGATATCCAATGCTGGTGGAGTTGATTTTATTTACGATACACCAGAACCCAATGAGATTGTAAATGCACAAAAAAATTACATTAAAAATCAATTTTTAAACCTAGGAATTCAAGCGGGTTTTAGCAATACCAGTATTACCAATGGATTTCCGTCCATTATTGATATCCCTTCCTTTGTTGATTTTATGATCATCAATGAGTTGGCCTCCAATGCCGATGCCTATCAGTTTAGTACTTATTTTCACAAAGACAAAGGCGGTAAATTGCGCGCTGGTCCGGTTTGGGATCACAATTTAACCTACGGAAATGATTTGTTTTTTTGGGGATTGGACCGAAGCCATTATGACGTTTGGCAATTCTCAAATGGTGATAACGAAGGCGCAAAATTCTGGACCGATTTGTATAACAGCCCAACTTTTCGTTGCTACTTTACCAAACGCTGGAATGAATTAATCCAAGCGGGTCAGCCGCTTAAACACAATAATTTAGTTTCCTATATCGATTCAACTGTGGCACATATTAGCGAAGCAATACTTCGTGAAAATTTGCGTTGGACATCTATCCCGGATCATGCTTTGGAAATTGAAAACATGAAATTGTTTTTATACAACCGAATCAATTGGATCAACAGCCAGTTGGGTTCCTTTGACGCTTGTGCCAACGTAGTAGTGCCCAATTTGGTCATCAGTCGCATCCATTATAATCCATTAGTTACAGCTACATATCCCATAAGTGACGACCAAGAATTTATCGAAATCACCAACGCCAGCAACCAAACTGTAACGCTCACCGGTATCTATTTTAAGGAAGTAGGATTTTCGTATCAATTTCCCGCCAACAGTACCATTGGCGCCAACCAACGCATTTATTTGGCCAGTAATCCGGCAATTTTTCAAAGCATATACGGAAGTACTGCTTTTGGGCAGTTTTACAGAAACTTAGCCAACAGTTCCGAAAAATTAATTATGGCAGATGCATTCGGAAACACTATAGACGAAGTAACCTATGACGATGCTGCACCCTGGCCCGATGCCGATGGCAATGGAGCGTATTTACAACTCATTTCAACTAGCTTAGACAATGCTCTTGCCTCAAGTTGGGTGGCCAATAGTAGTGGTAATTTACCCAATACGTCGTTTGAGTATGGTCAATCTCTGCAAATTTCTCCAAATCCGGTTCAGTCGCGAATGGAATTGAGCAGTCTCTATTCTATTGGAACCGTGCGAATTTTTTCGAGTCTAGGACAGGAATTAATTGGCCTGACTACCACGGCAAACAAGTTGGAGGTTGATCTAAGCACATTAGCTAGTGGAGTGTATATTGTGCAAACTCAATCCGATACTGGAAATTCATTTGTCAAATTCATCAAACAATACAAAAAGGACTGCTCTACTGGAACAGTCCTTTTTTTATTGGGAGAAATGAGATTAGTTTTTGATAAACTTCTCCGTATAGCGGTTCCCTTGTTTGTCTGTAAATTGAATAAAATAAGTTCCATTTGAAAGCGCGCTTACTTGAATCATTTGGTTTACTAACGCACCGTTTGCGATGTTTCTGCCGCTTAAATCAACAATCTGATACGTGCTTAATTCGGTACCTGCTGCAGTTGCACTAACATAAACCACCTCTTTAGCTGGATTGGGCGCTAAACGCAACTTGCTTTGTGAGGCACTTGCAGTACTCAATGGGAAAGCTCCTTCTACTACAGTAAGCGATTGGTTGCTGGAAACATTGAGTATTTCGTCCACAGTGCCAGAAGGCCAACGTACAATTACTTTATCAATTCCACTGGCAGTTCCAATTCCAAAATGGGCATTCATGGTGCTCATGTGGCTAAAACCTTGTCCGCTGCGAATTTCGCGAATTTGTTTGCCCCAAGCGCCGTAAATTTCTACACGAGCCGCAATTCCGTGTATGTTACTTTCTACACCTTGCAATTGCACTTTCAACCATTTATTTGGGTTACCGCTGTTGAAGTAAATTTTAGAACCCATTTGTACGTCAAGGAATCCGTCGTTGTTCAAATCGCCTAAGGCACCTTCGCTAAACGCTAAGTCATATCCGGTAAATGTCATGTTGCCGTTGTTGAGGTACAATTCTTTTCCGTTTTGCCAGAAGAAGTCTACAAAACCATCATTGTTAAAATCGGCTGCTTGCAATTCCCAAGATCCTACTTGGGCAGCGATTCCGGTGGTGCTGTATACATCAGTAAATGTGCCGTCACCATTGTTTAGGTACATACGATTTTGATCTGAAATATTAGAAAGTAAAAAATCCATATCGCCATCGTTATCAAAATCTTCTACTGCAGTCGACCAGGATTGTGCACCGTCATTTACACCTGCTAAAGGCGCTACATCGGTATAGGTTCCGGTTCCGTCATTTTGGTACAAAAGATTAATTCTTCTTGCATCACCAACGGGTGCTCCACCGCGACATTTGGCTTCATACATATCTACATCTCCATCATTATCATAGTCAGTCCAAATCGTGGCATAATTTCCTCCTTCGTTACTTGTAGGGAATAAAGAATAATCAAGAATCAAATTTCCATTTCCATCATTTTTGTATGGATGACTTTGATTCACATCATGACAGGCCCATAAATCTAAATTCCCATCGTTGTTCATGTCTACAAAATTGGTACGTTGGGTAAAGATGTTTTCTGGGTAGGCTACAATAGTAAAGTTTGTGCCATCGTCACTTGCTTTCAAAACGGTTAAACGGCTTCCATTTCCTAAGGCGATATCAGTATAGCCATTGCGGTCATAATCTCCGGCTGCAATACTCCAATCGGCAACACTTACCGTTCCACTCAATGGAATAGAGTTGTTGGTAAACGTTCCGTCCAAGTTTTGCGAATAAATTTTTACGGTAGTGGATGAAACGGTTACCACATCATCCAAGAAATCGTGGTTCATATCGGCTACACAGCAGATGTTTGATGTTCCTCCAAAGGTAAAGGGAGTAAAGGTAATTCCTTTTTCATAAGTAAAATAATTTTGGTTTTGGTTTTGGTTGTTATGGACATGTAGGATCAAGCGAATTAATCCAATCTTTTATTAATTGTACACCTTCATCGTGTATAAGTGTTCGACCAATAATTGGCATCATTTCAGAGCCTTCGTTGGTATCAATGCGGTACACCAATTCAGATTGATCGGCATTTCCTGCGTTGACTACATAAGGATGATCAGGTACTTGAAAAAGAGGGGTAAGGCAAACGCCTAAGGTGTAATTGTTGGTGTTGCTAAAATCAAAACGCTGCGGCACATAATCGCAATGTCCGCCTACACGATGGCAATGTGCGCAATTCATATCGATGTAGGAACGGGCACGTAAAGCAAGAGGTTTAGAGGTGTCACGCCAATCTACGGTAGAATAAATAGAAGAAAGGGCGGGCAAGGTATTGTTGATGTACCCCATTTGTTTCCATTTTTCTAATTGGTTCTTGGTGGTTGTTCCGTAGTTGTAAAGGGTATTTAAATTTTGTGGTTTAGGACCTATAGGGGTTTCTTTTTCCCCGTTGGCCGATTGCGTAGGGTTTATTTTATGACAAGTTACACATTCGGTTTGTGAAGGAATTTTATAAGTTGTGCTTTTGGTGCTGCCATTTTCTATCCAGGTTACGGGAACAAAAACACCATTACCATCGGTATCTAAATAGGCTTCTGTTTGTTGTTCGTTCCAGATGTAATCGTAGAGTTTCCATCCGTCGGCTTTGCGAATAAGTAAACGGGTTTCTATAATTTTGGTCGTGTTGGCCGGTTGAACATTGTCGTAGTAAAAGGTTTTAATAAGCACTGCGCCAACGGGAAATTCCAACACATTCTCAGCGCCATTGTAGGAAGCCTTGGTATTTTTTGGAAGCCAAACAAATCGCTTTTTGTGCGCGTAATCAGAAAATAAAGAACTTGCAGGTTGATAAGGCAAAACTGCGTAGGCTGGGTTTTGGTTTTTTAATTCACCCACAAAAAAATGATAGTCAGAAAGTTTGGGG
>JAPLEX010000094.1 GCA_026390995.1 Flavobacterium sp. | reverse complement strand
TTTATTCCGTAACGCCCCGTTTTGGCATCGGTTTTTTTGAGGCCTATTTACCCCTTTCAACCAATGATGTTTCTGGAACCAATGCCGGTTTAGGATTTAGATTGGGCGGATTTTTCATGGGATCAAACTCCATCTTGACCGCTATGTCGGCGAACAGCAAACAAATTGATTTGAACTTTGGTTTCCGTTTTGCGATTTTATAATCATGAACAGTCTTAATTCGCTGTCGGTTGCCGAACGCAAATCTTATTTAAAACGCCTACTTCATGAATTGGAGTTGACGGAAGATGCTATTTGCGATGCCTTGTACCAGGATTTAAAAAAACCCGAGTTTGAGGCCGTGCTCACCGAAACACACTATGTAAAAAGCGTCATTAAAGAGTTGATTGGAA
The DNA here is from genome assembly GCA_026390995.1 of Flavobacterium sp. Lineage (GTDB taxonomy): Bacteria > Bacteroidota > Bacteroidia > Flavobacteriales > Flavobacteriaceae > Flavobacterium. The sequence goes on along the minus strand of JAPLEX010000094.1, from coordinate 8,856 downwards.
ATTTGGAGACCTGGACAAAACCCAAATGGGTATGGCCTTCTCTACTAAATTTTCCTTCGAGTGATTACATCCTGAAGGAACCTTATGGTTCGGTTTTGGTTATTGCACCGTGGAATTACCCATTTCAGTTGGCGCTTTGTCCGGCTATTGCAGCCTTTGCAGCCGGAAATCGAGTAACAATAAAACCTTCTGAACATACCCCAACCACTTCGAGCATCATTGCCGATTTGATGGGACGCGTATTTCCTAAAGAGTGGATTGAAGTAATGGAAGGCGACGCTTTTGTAGCTCAAAATTTATTAGCAAAGCGTTGGGACTATATTTTCTTTACCGGTAGCGTAGCGGTAGCAAAATTGGTTGCCCAAGCGGCAGCCCAACACCTCACCCCTACTACCTTAGAATTGGGAGGGAAAAACCCGTGCATTGTGCACCATTCAGCTGATATTGCCTTGGCTGCCAAACGAATTGTTTGGGGAAAATTCATTAACGCCGGACAAACCTGTATTGCTCCCGATTATGTGTTGGTGGATGCCAAAATAAAAGGTCAATNNCTTGAAATTGAAAAAGCCTACGGAAAAGATGCAGCATCATCTCCTGATTTTACGCGAATTGTAAATGAGATACATTTCGATCGATTAAAAAAATTACTCGAAAATCAAACCATCCTATGCGGTGGAATCACTGATGCCGAAGATCATTTTATCAGCCCTACGCTGGTAAACGAGCCAAGCCTAGAAAGTGCCTTGATGCAAGATGAAATATTTGGCCCCATTTTACCCATTATCAGCTACCAAGCTGAAGCCGAAATTGAAGCCATCATTGCCCGTTATGAAAAACCCTTGGCCTTGTATGTATTTGCCACCGATAATATGTTTAGTAAAAAAATCACTACACAATTCTCCTTTGGTGGTGGCTGCATCAACGATACGGTGAGTCAGTTTAATAACAAACGATTACCTTTTGGTGGCGTGGGACATTCGGGTTACGGCGCTTATCATGGAAAGTACAGCATCGATACATTTTTACACCACAAATCGATGGTGCGCAAAGCCAATTGGCTGGATTTACCGCTTCGTTATGCACCCTATAAAAATAAATTGGCTGGCATTCGAAAAATGCTTCGTTGGTTGTAACTTATTCTTCGTCGGGTTGGGCTGCATTTGAGTTGGCATAGCCGCGCCATTTCTCAATTAACTCTTGTATATCGGTAGGCAGCTCGGTATTGAATCGCAGCATTTCTTGCGATTTGGGATGCACAAAGCCCAAGGTTTTGGCATGCAAGGCCTGTCTAGGACAAATTTTAAAGCAGTTGTCGATGAACTGTTTGTATTTGGTAAACGTAGTTCCTTTTAAAATCAAATCTCCACCATACCGCGCGTCATTAAATAAAGGATGACCGATGTGCTTCATGTGCACCCGAATTTGGTGGGTACGACCCGTTTCTAATATACAAGAGACTAAAGTTACATAGCCAAATCGCTCCAACACTTTGTAATGGGTAATCGCCGGTTTTCCAATTTCGGGATCGGCGAAAACGGCCATTTGCATGCGGTCTTTTAAGTGTCGGGCAATATTGCCTTCAATGGTTCCTTCGTCTTCTTTGACATTGCCCCAAACCAAAGCCACATATTCGCGCTCAGATGTTTTGAACTCAAATTGCTTGGCCAAATGCGTCATCGCTTGTTCGGTCTTGGCAATCACCAAAAGACCTGAAGTATCTTTATCGATTCGATGCACCAAACCAGGGCGTTCACTGCTATTTAAGGGTAAATTTTCAAAATGATAGGCCAAGGCATTCACCAAAGTGCCCGTGTAATTTCCGTGTCCTGGATGAACAACCAATCCAGCAGGTTTATTGATGAGTAATAGCGTGTCGTCTTCGTACACGATATCAAGCGGAATATTTTCGGGATCCACTCGGTTTTCAAATGGTGGATGGGCCAACAGGATGCGGATCACATCCAAGGGCTTCACTTTATAGTTTGATTTTACCTGAACATCGTTGGCATAAATGTCACCGTTGGTTGCGGCCTGTTGAATTTTGTTTCGGGTGGCATTGGGAATTAAATTCATCAAGAACTTATCGATGCGTAACAAGAGTTGGCCTTTGGGCACCTCAAACCGAAAATGCTCAAATAACTCGTCTTCTATTTCTGCATGATCTAGGTTATTGTCCATCAGCCGGGATAGGTTCTGGAACCGCCGTAGTATCCAATTGGGTTTCGTCAAAGCCTACATTGCCATCGCCCAACACCAAATCAATTTTGGATGATTTGAATACTTTATCGCCGGGATTTAATTTTTTGCCATTCCAATGCATTTCCAACACCATGTCTTTTCCGATGTAGGGTTTGTAGGAAATAGTTCCTTCTTCAAGACCCAATGACTTGAGCGTAGGAACAGCCTGACGATAGGTTTTCTCGATAATATTTGGAATGCGCACCATGGTGAAACCTGACGAATTAATTTTGATGTAAATTTTACGGTTCACCTTTACTTTTGATCCCGGTAATGGATCTTGTTCTACTACGGTATGCTTGGGAAATTGGCTGTTGTAATCGACACTATCCAACAAAACATATTCTAAATTTAACTCATCAACCGCATCTTCTACTTGCTGTTCAGACATTTTGCGCAAATCAGGCACCGTGATTTCGTTGCCGTGATCGGTGGTAAAGGTGAGCCAATGCATAAAAAAATACCCAATCACACCAATTAGGGTTATAGCCATCAGAAGTTGCACTCCAAAAACGGATGATTTAAGATATTCTTTGAGTGTCATAGTCGCGTTTTATTTCCCGCAAATATATAAAATACTAGAGGCTTTCGATTCCAAAAAAAATGATATTTTTGTTTGGCTTCTGCAACAGCATTAGGCTGTAAATTAGGAAGCCCTTATCTTATACAAAAGCAAAACAAATGAAGCATATTGCCATCATTATGGGAGGGTATTCTAGCGAGTACAAAATTTCGTTAACCAGCGGAAATGTGGTTTACCAAAATTTAGACGCCAACAAATACAAAGGCTATCGCATTCACATAAGTAAAGAAAAATGGGTGTTTGTAAATGACCAAGAGCAAGAAATACCAGTAGATCGAGCTGATTTTTCGATTACGGTAAACGGCAATACAATTCGGTTTGACGCTGTGTTCAATGCGATACACGGAACTCCAGGCGAAGACGGATTGATGCAAGCCTATTTTGAATTACTGGGCATTCCACAAACCTCTTGTGATTATTACCAAGCGGCCTTGACTTTTAATAAACGGGATTTGTTATCGGTACTTAAACCCTACGGAATTAAAACCGCTACCTCCTATTACCTTAATAAAGGCGATGCGTTTACTCCCGAGCAAATCATCGAAAGAGTTGGACTACCATGTTTTGTAAAACCCAATAAATCGGGTTCGAGTTTTGGAATATCTAAAGTAAAAACGGCACACGAATTACCCGAAGCCATTGAAATAGCCTATAAAGAAGACAACGAAATCATCATCGAAAGTTTCCTAGACGGCACCGAAGTTTCGGTGGGCGTAATCAATTACAAAGGAGTGATTACGGTATTACCTATCACCGAAATTGTATCCGAAAATGATTTCTTTGACTACGAGGCCAAATATTTGGGCAAATCGCAAGAAATTACACCAGCCCGCATTAGCCCCGAAATGACTGCCAAAGTGGGTGCCATTGCCAAAAAAGCCTACGAAGTACTAAAAATGAAAGGATTCTCTCGCAGTGAATTTATACTGGTCAATGATGAACCGCACATGCTAGAAATGAACACCATTCCCGGATTGACCAACGAGAGTTTAATTCCGCAACAAGCGCGCGAAGCAGGCATTTCTTTACCCGAATTATTCAGCAACGCCATTGACTTGGCCTTAGCCTAACCAACCATGAAAAAAGCTATATTTCCCGGATCCTTTGACCCCATTACTTTAGGGCATGTTGACATCATCTATCGCGGGCTGGAATTGTTTGACGAAATTATCATTGCCGTTGGGGTAAATGCCGATAAAAAGTATTTGTTTAGTTTGGACGAACGCAGGGCATTTATAGCTCAATTATTTGCCGGCCACGCCAAAATAAAAGTAATCAGTTACGAGGGTCTTACTGCCGATTTATGCAAAAAAGAAGGCGCACAATATATTTTACGTGGACTGCGTAATACGACTGACTTTGAATTTGAAAAAGCAATTGCGCAAGCAAATGCCAAATTACAAAATATTGAAACTATCCTATTGTTTAGCAAGCCCGAACAGGCGTATATTTCATCAAGCATAGTGCGGGATGTAATGCGAAATCAGGGGGATTATTCGTTTATGGTGCCTTCGAACGTTCGCAGGTAATCTAATGTTCAAATAATAACTTGATGTTTTCGTAGGAATTGCCGAGGGCTTCTTTTACTTGTTCTTGATTTAACCAGGCTACTTGATCGATTCCTTCTTCGGCTTGCCCAATTAATTCACCCTCAAACGTGGAATTCATGCGATACCATTGCGTGATTTTTAATTTAAACCGACCGTTCCGTTTAAAAACGTGGTAGGTTTTAGAAAGTTTTTCTTCTACAGTCAATTCGTTTACACCAGTTTCTTCTTCTACTTCTCGTACTGCTGTTTTAGCTAATTTTTCGAATTTATCTTTTCCGCCTTTGGGCAAATCCCATTTGCCGTTTCTAAAAATAAACAGCACTTCACCTTTGGTATTGTATACTAAGCCTCCGCCCGCTTTTTGAACCGGTATTTTCTCTTTTAATTTTTTGAGTATCACCTGCTCATCCGGATGGTATAAATAGCACTTGGCTATTTTATTGGTAAACATATTCACAATAAGTTTTTCGATGTCAATACTTTCCAATAAAAAAAACTGAAAATCGGTTTCTTTTTGGAGTTGATTGGTTAAAAAAAGTGGCTTATCGTTTACAAAAACTTTATACATTTGCGCTATGATATTTACTACTGAAACAGCCGAAAAAACAGCCGAATTGCTATTGCAAATAAATGCAATTAAATTGAATCCAAAAAATCCATTTACTTGGGCATCGGGGTGGAAATCACCGATCTACTGTGACAACAGATTAACTCTTTCATTTCCAGCTATTCGCAATTATATTCGGGATGAATTTGTGAAAAATATCGAAAAAAAATACGGCAAACCCGATGTGATTGCAGGCGTAGCAACTGGAGCGATTGGCATGGGAATATTGGTAGCCGAAAGCATGGGCTTGCCTTTTGTGTATGTTCGTCCCGAACCCAAAAAACATGGCCGCCAAAACCAAGTGGAAGGATTTTTGCAAAAAGGACAAACGGTAGTGGTGGTTGAAGATTTAATCAGTACCGGAAACAGCAGTTTGTTGGCTGTGGAAGCACTCAAAGAAGCTGGCGCCGTTGTGAAAGGAATGGTGGCGATTTTCACCTATGGATTTGATGTTTCAACCGAAAATTTTACGAAGGCTAATATTGAATTGGGTACCCTTAGTAATTACCAAAATCTTTTGAATTTGGCGGTAACCAAAAATTACATCACCGAATCTGAACAAAAATTATTGCAAGATTGGAGTGCTTCACCAAGCACTTGGAACATTGAATAAATATCCTTTTCTTATGAATTTAGAAAGCTCTACTGTTACTGTATCACAATCGGCTGAATATTTGTTCAACCAACTGAATGATGTGGCAAATTTTGAAAAATTAATGCCCGAATCAACTGCAAAATTTGAGGTGCTGAGTTCAAATTCTTTTGTGTTTGGTTTGCAAGGTATGCCAGAAATTAAATTAGTCATAAAGGAATCAATACCAAATACCCAACTTATTTTGGGTGCAGCTAGCGATAAATTGCCCTTTACCTTGACAGCCAATTTACAAGAGTTGTCAAACGAAAACACAACGATACAATTGCTGTTTGAAGGCGAATTTAATACGATGATGGCCATGATGATTAAAGGGCCAATTAGTAAATTTATAGAAACGCTGGTGCAAAATATGCCCAAACTATAAATTTAAACTACCCTAAAATTTGTTGAGTCTTTGGTCTCTCTTTTTATGTTTTATTCATACGACTGCGTAGTTTATCGAATTTTTGCGTCTATCATAGAATAAATGAAGCCGTTTAAAATATTAGTACTACTATTGTGCGAAATTTTAATTTAACCATATATTTACATTTGGTTAATGTAAGGCAAGAACCCCAACATCTATGTCCAAAACAGACGCACAACTCAAAAGCAACGATTGCGGAATTAGCGCTATAAAAACCGTATTCACCCTTTTTGAAAAAAACATCTCCCGCTCTTACATTGAAACGCATGTTTCTACGGAGCAAAAAGGATCTCGCCTAACTGATTTAAGCGATTTTTTTGAGAGCCATGGATTTGACACTACCTATCAATTATTAAATTTTAATACAATTGCTGGCAACGAGCAACTCCTGGATAGTTACTTCCCATTTATAATTCCGGTAAAACGCAAAAACAACCTACACTATGTGGTGGCTAGTGGCCGAAAAGGAAAAAAACTAAAAATTCACGATCCAAGCAAAGGCGCCGAGTTTTTACTGTCGTTTCAAGAAGTAAAAAATCAAGCCCATTATACCAAAAACGATTGGGGTTATGTGCAAACTGAAAGTCAAATTGCAGCCGTTTGTGCGCTAGAATTAGCCGCATACTCCCTGGATGTTGACACCGCCATAGTAGAGAATGGCCTTACCCAATTGTTTAATAAAATAACCTACTTCTCCTACCTGAAAGAGAGTTTTGGATTTAAAAACGAAGAAGCTGAAAAAGAATTCCTACTTGATCTGCTAAAAAATCAAGAGATTTCAGCTATTCCCTTAAACTTTAAGTCCTTACAACTAGAAAAAGGAAAAATTAAAAATACCGCACCCGTTATTTTGTGTGTGCAAAATAATGAAGTCAAATCGGCAGAGACCAATTACCCCGAAGAAGAAAAAGGAAGTCTATATTGGGACTTATTCAAAAAACTAGGCAGCTACAAAAAACTGTGGTACATCTATATTTTTGCTGCGTTGTTTTCGGCTATAACCGCTCAAATTGCGGTGTTTACCAATCAGATTCTCATCGACAATGTTTTGCCTACCTACAACATGAGTACCCTAGTGTTGTTTAGCATCGGACTTGGTGTTTACAAATTGTTTGACCTCTTTACTACGCTCTATAAAAATTTTGTGAGTATCCATTTGGGCAATGCCTTAGACCGATTTTTTCTGTTTTCATTTGACGAAAAAATTAACCAATCGTCCTTGTCCTATATACACACCTATAAAAAAGGTGATTTAATGGAACGGGTGAGCGACTCGATGAAGCTTAAAAGTTTCTTTATGAAGTTTTTTACAGGCATATTGGTCGATGTAATTGTAGCTGTTTACTCGTTGTTTATTTTGTTTTTAATAGACAAAACGCTCACCTTTATTGTGCTTGTGGTGATGATTTTGTTTGTGATCTGGTTTAAGTTTATTACGCCCTACTTGAAACAAAACGAGCGCATGCGCTACATAAGAAAAGCCGATTTTGTATCAAAAATGATGGAAAAAGTAGAAGGCATTCAAGTAATTAAAAGTTTTAAAATAGAGCGCTTTCACTCCAATAAAATTTATGCCAGCATCAACGACTACCTAAAAATTCAGTTGCGCAATGGCTATGTCGATTTGATCAACAAATTGGTTGTCGCATTGATTGTAATTTTCTCCTCGTTACTCATTATTATTTTCTTGACCAAATCGGCCATTGAAACCCAATCCATCACCCTGGGACAAATTGTTACGTTTATCGCACTTTCGTCTAAAATATTTTCATCGCTCAAAGGGATTTTGGACGACAACATGACCTTGCAAGAAAATGAAGTGATTTTAAAAAGGTATTTAGATTTTGACGAAAAAGCAAGCCAGGTGAGCACTGGTGGTATTCAGGATTTTACCCTCGAAAAAATAGAATTTCAACAAATTAATTACGGGTATTTGCCACACGAATTAGTGCTAAAAGGCATTAATTTACAAATTTCAAAAGGGCAAAAAATTAAAATAGAAGGGCAAAATGGCTCTGGTAAATCTACCTTTAGTAAAATTTTGACCACACTCTATCAGCCTTCTTCTGGTCACATTTTGATCAACGACAAAGACAAAAAGTTTTACAACCAAGAAATTGTAAAAGACAAGATTTTGTTGGTGACCAACGAAGACATTTTGTTTAATGACACGTTGTATAACAACATCGCTTTGGGCAAGGAAATTGGCATTGAAGCGATCTTGGACATGGCCGAACGCATTAGTTTCTATGATTTTATTGCGTCTAAAGAAGATGGATTAGAATTTATTATCAGCGAAAACGGCAAGAATTTATCGACCGGACAACGCAAAAAAATACTGCTATTGCGCGCGATGTTTGCTGAAGCCGATCTTATTATATTAGACGAGGTGCTTTCGGGTATGGATAATGAATCCAGAGACCAAGTAGAATCGCTCATTAACGAAGAACCTCACAAAATATACATTATTATTTCGCACGAGCCCATTCACAACATTCAATTCACAAACACCTATAAAATTAGCAATGGAGAACTTTTCTTACTATAACACCAGTTCCATTAATTTTATTAAAATTCTCAACCGATTTTTAGTCGTTTTTGTGGGGATTGCACTGGTATTGATTGTCGTGTTAAACTTAAATGACACGGTGAAATTTAAAGATGGACATATTTACTCGGATACACCCCAATTTAAAATCAACGCACCCGACGAAGTACGGGTAGTAAAAGTTGCCGTAAAAGAAGGCCAAGAGGTGCGCAAAGGTGATACCTTATTTGTTAAAAAAAAAAAAAAAACAGCCGCAGATTTTAATGTCT
>JAPLEX010000013.1 GCA_026390995.1 Flavobacterium sp. | reverse complement strand
GGGAGGCGCACAAGGCGTAGCCACCGACATGGAAATCAATTTGCGCGAAATGCTCAAACTGAAAGACGAGTTGTACCATATTATTTCGCAGCATTCGAAACAAACCTTTGAAAAAGTATTCAAAGATTCCGAACGCGATTATTGGATGATCGCCGACGAAGCTAAAGAGTATGGTATGATTGATGAAGTGTTGAGAAGATAAATATGTCGAAAGTCAAAAGTCACAAGTCGAAAGACTTTAGACTTTAGACTTTAGACTTTAGACCAAAAAAATGGCAAAACCAAGTTTAGAATGTTCCTTCTGCGGACGTAAAAAAGCAGAAACCGTGGTTTTAATTGCTGGGCACATTTGCGACAAATGCATTGAGCAGGCCCACGGCATTATTGTAGAAGAATTAAAATCATCGGCCAATTCGGGTAAATCGGCCGATTTGGTGTTGCAAAAACCCCAAGCCATTCGCTCCTTTTTGGACCAATATGTGATCGGCCAAGACCAAACCAAAAAAGTCATGGCGGTTGCCGTCTACAACCACTACAAACGCTTGATGCAACAAGAATTGAACGATGAAGTAGAGATCGAAAAGAGTAATATTTTAATGGTCGGTCAAACGGGTACCGGGAAAACCTTGGTAGCCAAAACGATTGCCAAAATGCTCGATGTGCCCTTGGCCATTGTGGATGCGACTGTGTTGACCGAAGCGGGTTATGTAGGAGAAGACGTAGAAAGCATTTTAACCCGTTTGTTGCAAGCCGCCGATTATGACGTGGCCAAAGCCGAACGCGGCATCGTATTTATTGATGAGGTGGATAAAATTGCCCGCAAAAGCGATAACCCTTCTATCACCCGTGACGTATCGGGCGAGGGCGTGCAACAAGCCTTGTTGAAATTACTCGAAGGCACCGTAGTGAATGTTCCACCCAAAGGCGGACGCAAACACCCGGATCAGAAATTTGTAGAAGTGAATACCAAAGATATTTTGTTTATCGCCGGCGGTGCCTTTGATGGCATTGAGCGCATCATTTCCAAACGACTCAATCGCCAAGCGGTAGGGTATAGCACATCCAAAAACGCGGACAACATTGACAAAGACAATTTATTGCAATACTTAATTCCCAAAGATGTCAAAGATTTTGGATTGATTCCAGAAATCATCGGGCGTTTGCCGGTGCTCACACACATGGATCCGCTCGATCGAGAAACCCTAAGGGCCATTCTTACCGAGCCCAAAAATGCGCTAATCAAACAATACCAAAAATTGTTTGCCATGGATGAGGTAGAATTTACCATCTCGGAGGAGGCCTTAGATTTCATAGTCGATCAAGCCTTGGCCTACAAATTGGGTGCTCGCGGATTGCGATCCTTATGCGAAGCCATATTAACCGATGCCATGTATGATTTGCCTAGCTCAGACGACAAAGTCTTGCACATTGACCAAGTCTATGCCCAACAAGCGCTGCATAAAAATTTATTGAAACGATTAGAGATTGCGTCTTAAACTCAACATCCCAATGCAAATTGGGATTTTTTTATGCCCTTTTTTTATAGTTCACCAGCACCACGCCGCTCACAATTACGGCGGTAGCCAAGATGATTCGCGGGGTAATGGTTTCGTCCAAAATGAGCCAACCCAAAAATAAAGCAATCACCACATTCACATAGGCCAAAACCGTAACCCGGGTTGAGGACCATTGCGTCATGAGGTAACTGTAGGCCACATAGCCCACCACTGATCCGAAAAGCGCCAAGTACACAATCGCCAACATACTGCGGTTGCTCCATTGACTAGAGTCAATAGGGCCTTGTGTACCCAGATGCAGTCCACACAAAATTACGCCCGCAAGGAGCATTTGCATACTCACATTCATGAGCATGCCCAGCGGATTTACTTTGGCTCGCTTGGTAACCAAAGTTCCGGCAGACCAGGCAATAATGGCCAATAAAAGTGCGCCAACTCCCTCGCGGTATTCGGGTTTTATGAAATCGGACATATTGTTTTCGTAGAGTAAATACATCCCAAAAAGGCCCAGAAAAATTCCGGCTATAGTTTTAATCGATAGCTTTTCATAGCCCAAAACCAAATTAAAGAGCAAAACTACTAGAGGCGATAAGGTAGAAATTAACGAAGCCAAACCGCTGCTGATGTATTTCTCCGAATAAGTAGTGAGTCCGTTGCCAATAACAATCATCAATAAGGCCAAGACCAATGCTCGTGCAACATGATGCAACTGGATCCGTTCTGTTTTTTTGGTTGCGATCAAAAACAACAGTATCAAACTGCCCGAAAGTATATTCCGTAAGCCCGAAACCAAAAAAGGCGGAATGGTTTCTACGCCAATGCGAATGCCTAAAAATGTGGTGCCCCAAAAAAAGCCCACACAAAAAACAGAAAGGTACAGTTTGGTTTTCACTAGATTGTATTTAGCTGTGGGGTGATTGGTTTGGTTTTGTAGTTTGTAGATTGTGCATATTCACACAGCGTTTGCCATAACATTTCATGCGTTTGGGGCCACAGGCACTGCAGAAAATGAAAACAAAGGCAATAGATATTACTTTTTTCATGTACTACGTTTTGGCTTGCATGGCCAATAGTTCTTCCAAGTAATCCCGCTGGTTGGACAAGCGTGGAATTTTGTGTTGCCCACCCAGTTTGTCGTTTGTTTTGAGCCAATCGTAGAATAGATTTTCGCGAGCGGTATTTATTTTAAGCAGATTGAGCGTCATGTTGTTGTAGCGTTTGGCCTCGTAATCGGAGTTGATGTGTTGCAATTGCAAGTCCAGTGTTTCGCTAAATTCAGCAATTGAGGCGGGTGCCTTTTCAAATTCAATCATCCATTCGTGTGCGCCTTTTTCTTTGCCTTTCATGAATATGGGGGCAACCGTGTAATCTTTTACAGAACAGTTTAATTTTTCGCAAGTAAGGCTCAGTGCTTTGTCGGTGTTTTCGACCATGAGTTCTTCGCCAAATACATTGATATGGTGTTTGGTGCGACCAGTTACGCGAATGCGGTAGGGATTGAGCGAGGTAAATCGCACGGTGTCGCCCACCAAATAACGCCACAAGCCCGAGTTGGTCGTGATCACAATGGCGTAGTTTTTCTCGAGTACCACATCGGCCAAGCGCACCACCTGTTGGTTTGGGGTGCCATAACTATCCATCGGTATAAATTCATAAAAAATCCCGTAATCAAGCATCAGCAACAAATCGTTGGAATAATTTTGGTCTTGTATGGCAAAAAAACCTTCGGAGGCATTGTAGATTTCGTAGTATTTAAAATCAGATTTAGGAACCAATTGTTGGTATTGCGCACGGTAGGGATCAAAACTTACTCCGCCGTGAAAATAGACTTCCAAGTTGGGCCAAATGTCGAGTAAATTCCCCGCTTGCGATTCTTCCAAAATTCGATTCAAAAGCACCAACATCCAGGATGGAACGCCGGCAAAACTGGTTACGTTTTCGTTGCGCGCCTCATTGATGATGGCAGGAATTTTGGTTTCCCATTCACTCATCAAGGAAGTCTTGCTGCTGGGTGTACTACTAAATTCGGCCCAAATGGGCATGTTTTCGATGAGTATGGCCGAGAGGTCGCCAAAAAAAGTATTGTTGTTTTCGTAGATCTGCGAACTGCCGCCCAGGCGCAAACTTTTGCCCAAGAACATCTCCGAATTTTCGTTGTTGTTCAAGTACAAACAAAGCAAATCTTTGCTGCCTTTGTAATGGCAATCCTCAAGCGCTTCCTTGCTTACCGGGATAAACTTGCTTTTGGCATTGGTTGTGCCGCTCGATTTGGCAAACCATTTGATGGGCGTGGGCCAAAACACATTTTGGGCACCGTTGCGGGTTTGTTGGATCAGGGGCTCTAGTTCTTCGTAGGTTGAAACAGGCACCCGCTCGCTAAAGGTGGCGTAGGATTTAATCGATTCAAAACCATATTGCAGGCCTACTTGCGTGTTTTCGGCACTGCGAATGAGTTTCATGACTAACTCTTCCTGTACTTCGTTGGGGTATTTTAAAAACAACTCCATTTGGTGGATGCGTTGTTTTAAAACCCAGGTCGCAATCGAATTAAGGAGAGGAAACGGCATGTTTCTGAGTTAGGGGTTATGAATATTGCAAGACGAATGATAACTTTACCAAAAATAGCAATTTTTGTTTAATACCCTAACTCAAACCACACCGCATATGACATTCGAAGGCGTACTTACCAAAATGCAAACCGAACTGGGCAGTCCCATCAATTATTATATGGTGTTTGATTCGGGTTTTATGCACATCAATCAATTGTTAAACAAAGAAATTCAGCTCGAACTTACCGGGTATCAGTGTTTGAACTGCGGCTCCCCCAAAAAAATATTTCGTCAAGGTTTTTGTTACGATTGCTTTAGCTCAAGTCCGGCGGTGGGCGATTGGATCATGAAGCCCGAACTCAGCACCGCCCATTTGGGTATAGCCGATCGCGATTTGGACTACGAATCCCGCGTGCAACTGCAGCCGCATTTGGTGTATTTTGCGGTGTCGAGCGAAATAAAAGTTGGGGTAACCCGCGGCACGCAAATGCCCACCCGTTGGATTGATCAAGGCGCCGAAATGGCCTTGCCGATTGTAGAAGTACCCAATCGCTATTTGGCTGGAATCACCGAGGTAGCGCTCAAAAATCACTATGCCGATAAAACCAATTGGCGTAAAATGCTCACCAACGAGGTCATTTCGGTTGATTTATTTGCCGAACGACAAAAAGTAAAGGCGCTTTTGCCGGCCGAAATACAACCGTATTTTGACAGCACAACGCCCAATTTGTGTGCGTTAGAATACCCCGTTTTACAATACCCCAAAAGCATCACTTCTTTGAGTTTAGAGAAAACACCTATTTTTACCGGTTTGCTGATGGGCATCAAAGGACAATACCTGTTATTTGCCGACGGCACTGTCTTTAACGTGCGCTCGGCCGAAGGACAAAAAGTAAAACTCACCTTAACTTAAATCGCTATGAAAACGTATTATTTCCTGTTTATTTGCTTGTTTCTGTATGCGCTTCCTGTGCAGGCCCAAAAAGTATTTTCGGTGGCCTATGCCAATCAAGCCGACGTGAAAGTATTTGTAACCGATTACGAAAACCAAGCCGATTTAAAAGTATTCAAAGTGGCCTACGCCAACCAAGCTGGCAAAAACGACGGCAAGTGGTTCTTTACCGACTATGCCAACCAGGCCGATAAAACCATCTTTTTTGTGCAATACGCCAACCAAGCCGACCTGAAAATTTACTTTGTTAAATACGCCAACCAAGCCGGTTGGAATAATAAGGGGAAGCAGCAGGTGATGTATTAGATTAGAGTCGTAAAGTCGAAAGTCGTAAAGTCGTAAAGTGGTCTATACTAAGAACGGGTGTTGATTAACGATCAACGATTGTTGAATTTTGAATTTCGATTTGCAAAAGTATACTAAGAACAAAGTAGTTTCTACATACATTAACCGAGAACAGACAACCGATAACCGATAACGTCATAAAACAAAAAAGCCCCTAATTTTCATTAGAGGCTCTTTTTATTTAGCTAGTTACTGCAAAATAATTTTCTTGATGTTGACCACCTCGTTTTGGGCGTTGAGAATTTTCACGAAGTACATTCCTTGTCCCGACCACGAATTAAGTGGCACCACATATTGTTGCGTATTCATAGGCGCAGCAAACACTTGTTGACCCAAGGCATTGGTGATTTTGATGTTCCAGCCCACTACATTAGCCAAGTTGCCACAATCGATTGTGATTTGATCATTGGCAGGGTTGGGAAAAATATTTACCGTGCTAGTATAGGTTACCGGGTTGGTGCTCAATGGGCCAGAATTGATGACCATAGTAAGGCATTCATTAGAGTTTACCGAATTGTATAAGTTGGCAATTTCTTGTGGGGTTAAGGCGCGGTTCCAAATGCCGATGTCGTCGATTTTGCCATCCCAGCTTTGTATGTCAGAATTCCACCAAGCTCCAAATTTTAAAATCGCTGAAGTAGAATTACACCATTGGAAATTAGAAACTGTTGTACTGTTAATTAATTGATTGTCGATAAAATCACGAATTAACCCTAAATTATTTATTGTTGTTACACGGTGATGCCAATTAGAATCTAAATTATAAGGAACGCTTGTAAAAGACTGTGAGCCTTGAAAATTACAATTACCAGAATTTACACCAACAGAAAAAACATTAGTATTCTTTTCATATGCAGACCCAAAAGAAACATTTTGAGCTGAATTCCAATTATTTTGAGAAACTAAATGACCTCCTTGTCCGTTTTTATTTAACCAAACTGAAATAGTAACTTCTTGTAATCCCAACAAAGGGTTACATGAAATGTAATCATTTTGACCATCAAAAAAGTATGCATTATTTGCATTTTCAAATCTGTCACTTGTTAAAACAGCTCCATTTACTGTTCCATTATTCCCATTGCCACTCTCATCATTGGCATTGCCGTTAAAAGGCCAATAGCCAACCAAACCGTTAGTTGGAACATAAGAGGGTACTTGTGCTAACAGCGGTTGTATAAGCGACAAGACTAGGAGCATAAATAAAAAATTCTTTTTCATAGTAAATACGTGTTGGTGAGTGAATTAGTTAAAAGCAAATATAATACAAAAAGAACTTCGTAATAAATTAGGAAACAATAAGAAAAGACTTAGCTGTCAGCTGTCAGCTTTTAGCCACGAATGCAGGATTTGATTAACGATTGTTGATTTGTAAAGTATACTAAGAACGGCTGATTGCTCGTAGCTTATAGCTGTCAGCTTTTAGCTTTTAGCCACGAATGCACGGATTTTAATCCCGAAACTTCTAGGCCTAACTGTAACTAGTTAGGATAATCTTTCAATCTTTCAATTTTTAAATCATTCAATCTTCTAAACCGACAACTAACAACGAATAAAACACACCCCCAGCCCCTCTCGAGAGGGGAGTTTTGCGAAGTATACTAAGAACGGCTGATAGCTTATAGCTGTCAGCTGTTAGCTTTTAGCCACGAATGCACGGATTTGATTAATGATCAACGAGTGTTGATATGTGATTTTTGAATTAAAAAGTATACTTAGAACAAAGTAGTTTCTACTCCATACATTAACCGAGAACAGACAACGGATAACCTACAACCGACATAAAACAAAAAAGCCCCTAATTTTCATTAGAGGCTTCTGTACTCAGAGCGGGACTTGAACCCGCACGAACATTGCTGTTCACTGGATTTTAAGTCCAGCGTGTCTACCAATTTCACCATCCGAGCGGATATTGGAGCGAAAAACGGGGCTCGAACCCGCGACCTCGACCTTGGCAAGGTCGCGCTCTACCAACTGAGCTATTTTCGCATGACTTGTGTAAAAGAACGTTGCTATCTGTTCGTAATAGCGGAGGCAAATTTAATACTTTAATTCAAAGTTGCAAGTCTTTTCTTTAAAAATAAAACGGCATTTTTTTAATCGATTGACCGCCTAATTGTTAGTGTAAAATGCGTCTATTTTTTAGTGAGCATGCGCTTTATTTCATTGAGCTTCATGAGTGCTTCTATGGGCGTTAGGCTATCCAAATCGAGCGATACTAATTCTTCTTTGATTTCATCGAGCAAGGGGTCATCGAGCGTAAAGAAACTCATTTGCATATCGGTTTTATCGGGCGCTAGGCCTTGGAGTTCGGCGCCCGAATGGTTTTTCTCCAGTTTCTTCAACAGCTTTTGTGCTTTGAGCAATACGGTTTGTGGCATGCCGGCCATTTTGGCTACGTGAATTCCAAAGCTGTGTGCGCTGCCGCCGGGAACCAATTTGCGCAAAAACAACACATTGTCTTTGAGTTCCTTGACTGACACGTTGAAGTTTTTGATGCGCGGCAACAAGGCACTCATTTCGTTGAGTTCGTGGTAATGTGTGGCAAACAAGGTTTTGGGTTTGGCTGGATGTTCGTGCAAGTATTCGGCTATGGCCCAGGCAATCGAGATCCCGTCATAGGTGCTGGTTCCGCGGCCAATTTCGTCGAGCAACACCAAACTGCGGGCCGAAATGTTGTTCAAAATCGAGGCGGTCTCGTTCATCTCTACCATAAAGGTTGATTCTCCCATCGAGATGTTGTCGGAGGCGCCCACACGGGTAAATAATTTATCAACTACACCCATGTTTACTTCATCGGCAGGTACAAAACTGCCCATTTGCGCCAACAACACGATCAAAGCCGTTTGCCGCAAAATGGCTGATTTACCCGACATATTGGGTCCGGTAATCATGATCAGTTGCTGGGTTTGGTCGTCGAGATATACATCGTTGGCAATGTAGGGCGTGCCTACGGGCAATTGATTTTCGATCACCGGGTGGCGGCCATTTTTGATGTTTAGCGAAAGGCCTTCATGCAGTTCCGGACGCACGTATTTTTTTTCTAGAGCCAATTGGGCAAACGAAGCCAAGCAATCCAATTGGGCTACCACAAAAGCATTTTGCTGTATTTGTTGAATGTAAGCTGCCGTCCATTGCACCAATTCGTCAAAAAGTGCGACTTCCAATTGGTATATTTTTTCTTCGGCGCCCAAGATTTTATTTTCATATTCTTTGAGTTCTTCGGTTATGTAGCGCTCGGCATTCACCAAAGTTTGCTTGCGAATCCAAGTCTCGGGCACCTTGTCTTTGTGTGAGTTGCGCACCTCGATGTAGTACCCAAACACCGAGTTGAAGGCTATTTTTAGCGATCCAATGCCCGTACTGGCTGATTCCCGTTGTTCTATTTGCTCCAAATAATCTTTTCCCGAAGTCGAGATGGCGCGCAAATCGTCCAATTCGGAGTTTACTCCTGTTGCAATGGCATTTCCTTTGGCTACCGCTACCGGTGCATTGGGATGAATGGTGCTTCTAATTTTTTCGCGCAGCAAGTCGCAGGGATGCAAACTGTCGCCCAAGGCTTTTACAGCTTTTTGCTGACTTTTGCTAGCCACAGTTTTAATAGGTATCAAAGCATCGAGCGAGTCGGTGAGGGTGAGTAACTCTTTGGGAGAAATTTTCCCAGTTGCGATTTTAGAAACCAAACGTTCCAAATCGGATATTCTTTTAAGTTGTTGCTGCAGCTCGTTGGCTATTTCTTTTTGTTCAACCAAATACTGCACCACTTCATGTCGCTCCCGAATGGGTGCCAAATCCTTCAGGGGCAAGGCCAACCAGCGTTTTAGGAGTCGGCTGCCCATGGGCGAAATGGTTTTGTCAATTACGTCGAGCAGGGTCACGGCATTGGGATTATAGCTGTGGTACAACTCCAGGTTACGTAGGGTAAAACGATCCATCCACACATAGGCGTCTTCGGCAATGCGGGTGATGGACGTGATGTGTTGTAGTTTGTTGTGTTGGGTTTCAGACAAATAAAATAAAATTGCGCCGGCTGCTATGATGCCTTCGGTGAGCGCTTCGATGCCAAAGCCCTTGAGCGAATTGGTCTCAAAGTGCTGCATGAGGCGTTCGGTGCCATAGGTTTCTTGGTATACCCAATCTTCTAAATAGAAGTGGTGGTATTGCACCCCAAAATGATCTTTGAATGCATTTTTATAGGCTTTTGGCACCAAAACTTCGCTGGGATTGAAGTTTTGCAGTAGCTTGTCAATGTATTCTTCGTTGCCTTGGGCTGTGAGAAATTCACCGGTTGACACGTCTAGAAATGCAATTCCTAGGTTTTTTTTGCCAAAACTCACTGCCGCCAAAAAGTTATTGGATTTAGATTGCAACACCTCGTCGTTGAGCGAAACCCCGGGCGTTACGAGTTCGGTTACGCCACGTTTCACAATCGTTTTGGTGGTTTTTGGGTCTTCCAATTGATCGCAAATGGCCACGCGCAATCCGGCTTTTACGAGCTTGGGCAAATAGGTGTTTAAGGAGTGATGCGGAAATCCAGCCAGCGCCGTTTCGGTCTCAGAGCCTGCGCCACGTTTGGTGAGTACAATGCCTAAAATTTTGGAGGCTCGCACGGCATCTTCGCCAAAGGTTTCGTAAAAATCGCCCACGCGAAACAGTAAACAAGCATCCGGATACTTCCGTTTGATCTCGTTGTATTGCTTCATTAAGGGCGTTTCTTTGGGTTCTTTTTCTTTGGGAGCCAAGACAGTTCGGTATTTTTTGAATTATAATAGGAAGCGAATTTAGAAATTTAATGCGACAGTTTCGGTCTCTACTTTTAAAAATAAATTTAAGAAACATTTAAGTTCTTGTTTTAGAATTTTAGTTAGATTTGTCGAAGTAATTTTAAAATTAAAAGAAATGAAAAAGTTAATTTTAGTTGTAGTATTAGCCGTATTTGGAATCATGACCTCCAATGCACAAGCCAAAAAAGCAGCCGCTCCAAAAGTAGAAGGCGCTGGAATGGCTTTTGAATCAGAAACTGTTGATTACGGAACAATTCCACACAACGCCGATGGAAAAAGAGAATTTGTTTTTGTAAACAACGGAAACAAGCCTTTAATCATCACCAACGCAGTAGGATCTTGCGGTTGCACCGTGCCAACATTCCCAAAAGAGCCAATTGCTCCGGGAGCGAAAGCAGTAATTGGAGTAAAATATGCTACTGATCGTGTAGGTGCTTTCACCAAAACCGTAACCATTACGTCTAATGCTGCGGGACAAGAAACCAAAACGGTTACCATCAAAGGAACTGTAGAACCAGATCCAGCGCCCAAAGGCTAATTATAATTCACACCATAAATCAAGCTTCCTAATTTCTAGGGAGCTTTTTTTTATCCCAATTCCTTGCTCATGCGCAAATTAGAAAACAACGAATTGCCCCGCAAATCGGTAGCTGATTTTAAAACGGCCACCAAAACACCTGTCATATTAATTTTGGATGATGTGCGCAGTTTGCACAACATTGGATCGGTGTTTCGCACCGCCGATGCCTTTTTGATCGAGAAAATCTACCTCTGTGGCATCACCGCCACTCCGCCCAACAAAGAAATTCACAAAACTGCCTTGGGCGCTACCGATACTGTAGCCTGGGAATATGCGGCGAATGTGCAGGAAGTGATTGCCAATTTGCAATCCCAAGACGTTTTGGTCTATGCGGTAGAACAAGTAGAAGGCGCCGTGTTTTTGCAGGATTTTGCGGTTGAGGTAAATCAAAAATACGCCCTAGTTTTTGGAAATGAAGTATTTGGCGTAAACCAAACGGCGGTTTCGCTTTGCGATGGGTGTATTGAAATTCCGCAATTGGGCACCAAGCATTCCTTGAATATCTCGGTGAGTACGGGCATTGTAATTTGGGATTTATTTGCCAAATTGCGTTACGCAGGCCTTTAGGTATTAGGCGCTAACTTCTCCTGAATTTTCGAAAGAATATACACGTAATCTTCTTGGTTTTGGACAAAATCGCGGTCGGAAACATCAATGAGTAAAACGTTGAGGTCGGTCTGTGATTTGATGTAATCCAAATACCCCTGATTGATTTTGTCTAAGTACTCGGCGGCAATTTCTTGCTCGTACTCGCGGCCTCTTTTTTTGATGTTGGCCAACAAGCGATCGGTGTTTTGGTACAAATAAATATACAAATCGGGCTTGGGCATTTCTTTGTAAATGATCTCAAACAGCTTTCTATACAAGCGGTACTCGTCGTCGGTGAGGGTTACCTTGGCAAAAATGAGCGACTTAAAGATATGGTAATCGGCCACAATAAAATCTTTAAACAAATCAAACTGCGCCAAATCATCAGAAATTTGTTGGTACCGATCGGCCAAAAAGGACATCTCGAGCGGAAAGGCATACCGATTTTGGTCTTCGTAAAATTTAGGCAAAAACGGGTTGTCGGCAAAACGTTCCAACACTGTTTTGGCATTAAAATCATCGGCAATTTTGAGTGCCAGAGTGGTTTTTCCCGCGCCAATATTTCCTTCAATGGCGATGTAATTGTATTGTTCTAGTGGAATCGATTTAAGTGGAGCAGTCAATTTTTGTACCAACACACAGTTGCTCTTGTCTTCGGCTGCTTTGAGTAAATCGGGCAGGTGTTTTTGTAAAATGGGGTGACGCCAATCCAATTGCAAATCACGCATGGGCAACAAAACAAATAGCCGATCCTGCATGAGCGGATGAGGTACTTGCAAGTTGGTGGTGCTGATGATTTCTTCGTTAAATGCAATCACATCAATATCAATGATGCGTGCTTCGTACCCGGGTTTGGTGTGGGCTCTTCCCATTTCTAATTCAATCGCTTGGCAAGCTTCTAGCAGCGAGTTGGCATCTTTTTGGGTGTGAATTAATAGTGCACAATTATAAAAAGGGGTGCTCTCAAATCCCCAAGACGGGGTTTCGTACAGTGCCGATATTTTCACTACGGACCCTACTTTGCTATGCAGTAAGGCGATGGCGGTTTCTACGTTTTGTAGCCGATTGCCCAAGTTGGTTCCCAATGATAATACTACCGTGTTTTGTGTGCGCATATTAACCACAAATTAACTAAAAGAATTTTAGAATAGAAGTATATTTGTGCCTAGTGTTGATAAATTTATTTTGGTTTATTTATCTTGTTTAATCCCTTATAATTAAGTTGTTTATGAAGTTTTTAAGTCAGGTTGCGGCCACGCTTGTGGGTGTTTTTATGTTTAGTGTATTGGCTTTTTTTGGGCTATTGGTTGTAGGTGCAGTAATTGGGAACAGTTCAAAAGGAACCGAGCTAAAAGCCAATTCGGTCATAGAATTAGATTTGTCTTTGGTTACGGTAGATTATGCCGGAAAATTTGATTACGAAGATTTTGATTACTACGAAGCCAATCACGATGGATTGGCCGATGTGCTTTCGGCTATACGCGCTGCCAAAACCGATGCCAACATCAAAGGGATTTCTATTCTAAACGACAATTCCAACTTGGGTATGACCCAATACAAAGCCCTGCGTGATGCCTTGCACGATTTTACGCGTTCGGGCAAATTTGTGCTGGCCTACGCCAATACCTTGACGCAAAAAGAATACTATTTGAACTCGGCGGCGCAACAACTGTACATAAATCCCTTGGGTGAATTAGATTTTAAAGGTCTCTCTACCGAATTACTTTTCTTTAAAGATTTTCAAGAAAACTATGGCATCAAAATGGAAGTCATTCGCCACGGCAAATACAAAAGCGCCGTAGAACCCTTTCTAGAAAACAACTTGAGTGCAGCCAATCGTTTGCAGACGGAATCATTGTTGCAGTCGGTTTGGAATTCAATGGTAAACGACATCGCCCAAAGCCGCAAATTATCGGTTACTCAACTCAACCAAATTGCCGCTAACTTACAAGCCCAAACGCCCGAAAGCGCAAAATCGTTGGGGTTGGTTGATCAGGTGGCTTATGAAGATCAATACCACGCCGCCATCAAGAAAAAATTGGGTGTGGCCCCCACCGATTCCTACAACACCATTTCCATTTTGGATTATGCCGAAAATAATGCCACTACTGCGACTGATTACACCGCCAAATCCAAGATTGCCATTGTCTATGCGCAGGGTGATATTGGTCGAGGAGAAGGCGATGTTACTACAGTAGGCGAAGGATCTATGCGTCGGGCTTTGCAAGAGGCGCGGGATGACGAGGCCGTAAAAGCCATTGTGTTGCGGGTTGATTCGCCAGGTGGCGATGCCTTGACATCAGAACTCATTTGGCGTGAAATTGAATTGACCAAAAAAGTAAAACCTGTAATCGTGTCTATGGGTAATTATGCGGCTTCGGGTGGCTATTATATTGCTTGCAATGCCGATCGCATTTTTGCCGAAAACACCACCATTACGGGATCTATTGGCGTATTTGGGTTGTTGCCCAATTTTAGCAAACTAACCAACAAAATGGGCATCCATGCCGAGCAGGTGTCCACCCACCAAAATGCTGCCGAATACAGTGTGTTTCAGCCCCTAACGCCAGCCTATGCGGCGCAAGCACAAAAAGGCGTAGAACGCGTATATAATGCCTTTTTATCAAGAGTAGCCGCAGGGCGTNCGGTAGCCCAAGTTGATTCGTTGGCACAAGGACGGGTATGGTCAGGTGCCGATGCCAAAAAAATCGGGCTTGTTGATGAAATTGGCGGACTCAATGCCGCGGTGGCTTATGCAGCCAAAAAAACCAAAACCACAGCCTATGCTACCCAAAATTATCCCGAATATAAACGTGATTTCAGTGCCTTTTTAGGGCAGTTGGGCATGCCATTTTTCAGCAGCAAAGAGGCGCTCTTACAAGAACAATTGGGCGTAGAAAACTACCAACTCATTCAACAACTACGCAACGTGCAAGCCCGCAAAGGCATTCAAGCCGCCTTGCCTTTTGAGATTCAATTTCAGTAATAAACCACTACCGTATGACAGTCAAAAACAAAAAAATACTAAAAATAAGTGCCGGAATCTTTGGCGGATTCGTTATTCTATTGCTCACGATTCCTTTTTTGTTTAAGGATCAGATTCAAGCGCGAGTTACACAAGCCATCAACGAAAACATCAATGCAACGGTATCGTTTCAGGATGTTTCCTTGAGTTTGTTGCGCAATTTCCCCAATGCAACGGTCACCATTTCTGATTTGACAATTGTAAACAAGGCGCCTTTTGCCGGCGACACCTTACTTTCTGTGAAAAAATTGGGTCTCAAAATGGCAATTACCGAATTGTTTAAAGGCAAAGAAAGTCCCATGGCTATTCAGTCTATTTTGGCAGAATCCAGCAAATTAAATTTGATTATCAACAAAGAGGGAGTTGGCAATTACGATATCGCGATCAAAAAACCGACAGGCGAACCCGAAAAACCAAGCCAGTTGGCGCTAAAAATAAAGAGCTATCGCTTGCAAAATTGCCGTTTGTCTTTTTGGGATCAGGCGACAAACAATAAAATTTTGCTCGACAAATTGGATCATTCTGGCACGGGTGATTTCACAGCTTCCAAGCTAGATCTCACGACTGAATCGACTACACAAGTGTCGGTTTTTATGGGAAAAACCAATTTCATGAATCAGGTGGAATTTAAATGGGAGGCTGTCTTGGGAATCGATTTGGCTAACAACACCTATACCTTCAAACAAAACAAGGCCTTCATCAACCAATTGCCCCTCACTTTTGATGGTTCAATTGCACTAAAACCAGAAGGACAAGTATACGACCTTACTTTTCAAACCCCCACGTCTAGTTTTCAGAATTTTTTGGGGTTAATTCCGGCATCCTATGCGCAATCACTTGAAGGAGTTACTACTACGGGAGATTTTAGCGTCAAAGGATTTGCCAAAGGATTGTTGTCAGATACTACGATTCCCGCTTTTTCGGTAGCCATGGCTTCTAAAAACGCCTCGTTTCAGTACCCAAAGTTGCCTAAAAAAGTAAAGAATATTTTTATTGATGCGCAAGTGGCCAACACTTCGGGAATAGCCAAAGATACCTATGTGCAAGTCAATGCATTTGGGTTTCAGATAGATCAAGATGTGTTTAAAGCTTCGGCACGCATCACGAATTTAACCGATAATCCGGCGGTAACGGCACAAATAAACGGCACGCTCAATTTGTCCAATTTTGCCCAAGCCTATCCCGTAAAAACGACGATGCCGTTGTCGGGTATGTTGCAAGTGGCGCTTTCTACGGCATTCGATAAAAAAGCAGTCGATACCAACAGTTACGAAAAAATGAAAAATTCGGGTTCGGTGATCCTTACTGGATTTAACTATGCCGATGCCACCAAAAAAGTTACGCACATCCATAAAGCCCAGGTGCAATTTACCAACACCGCAATTCAACTGAAAGAGCTAAACCTCAGTTCGGGTAAATCAGATATACAAGTACAAGGGGTGTTGACTAATTTTTATGGCTATCTCTTTAAAAATGAAGTGCTCAAAGGGTATTTTCAGTTGCAATCGCAGCAGTTGTATGTGGCCGATTTTATGACTTCCGAAACCGCAACTCCCGAATCAACCAAACCTACGGCCCTAAAAATTCCAGCAACTTTGGCTTGTAGCCTCACCGCTAAAGTAGGGAAGGTCTATTATGATAATTTGGTATTAGAAAACATGTCGGGAAAAGTGTCTATACTAAACCAAGCTGTGGCGCTAGAACAAGTAAAAGCGCAGTTGTTCCAAGGTGTTTTATTGGCCGACGGAACCATATCAACTTCGGCTAAAGTGCCTGAATTTGCCATGAAATTAGGAATGCAGCAAATGAATATTGCGCAAGTATTTACGCAGTTGCCTATGTTGCAAAAAATGGCGCCCATTGCCAAAGTGATTACAGGTCAATTTACAAGTACTATTCAGGTTGCGGGTAATTTGGACGCGTTGGTGTTGACGCCCGATTTAAAATCGATCAGTGGCGATTTGATGGGGTCGTTAAGTAATGCTAAAATCACTGCCGAAAATGCTCCGTTGTTGAGAAAATTAGACGAACAATTGCCATTTCTGGACGTCAACAAATTAAATTTGAACGACATCAAATTGAGTATGCAATTTAATAAAGGTCAGGTAGCCGTAAAACCGTTTACCATGCATTACCAAGATATTGCGGTAACGATAGCAGGAAACCATGGTTTTGACCAAAGCATGAATTATGCTTTAAATTTTGATGTGCCGGCCAAATATGTGGCTAAAGAATTGAATGGAATTTTGGGAAAAACCTCTGCCGCCGAATTGGCCAAATTGGATAACATTCCGCTTGTGGCTTCTGTTACGGGCACCTTTAAAGCGCCCAAGATAAAAGCAGACACCCGTGCTATGCTGGTCAATCTAACCGGACAGTTGGCCAAAGGTCAAAAAGATAAGTTGGTAAACCAGGGGTTGAATGCCTTGCAAGGTTTGTTGGGCAATAAAAAAGATTCTACCAAAACCAATAATACAAACAAAGATTTAAAAGAAAAAGCAGGAAAATTATTGAATGGGTTGTTCGGCAAATAAACCAAACAGTAGAAAATATTAAGCATAAAAAAAGCCACGAAATTCGTGGCTTAATTTTTTCTGTTCAGCTAATTATTTAGCAGCAGGAGCTTCAGCAGCAGGAGCAGCTTCAGCAGCAGGAGCAGCAACAGCAGCAGAATCAGCTACAACAGCAGCAGAATCAACAGCAGGAGCTTCAACAGCAGTTGAATCAACAGCTACTTCTTCAGCAGGAGCTTCAGCTTTTTTACAAGATACTGCAGTTAATACAGCGATAACAGCTAAACTTAAAAATACTTTTTTCATCTTTTTAGTTATAAAAGGTTAATTATTAATTCGAGGCAAAGATATAATTTTTTCGATTGGTTACTTTTTTTTTCAAAAAAATTTCAAAAAAAATATCAGTTGCAACGTGTTTTCTATTTACAACAACCGTGCCAAAGAATAATCATTGGTTTTAATTATTGTTAAATCAACAAAAATTTAATTTTAACAAAGAATAAACGATTAAAATGTTCATTCCCTGATTATTATTTTTTCTTCTTGTGTTTTGGATGCACAATCTTTAATTCGTCAATTAGGTTTTTTGCGCCAGCATACTTGTCCATGATGAACAAAACATACCGAATATCCACCATCACGTTTCTGCAGATGGCCGGATCGTAATACAAATCACTCATGGTTCCTTCCCAAACGCGGTCAAAATTAAGGCCAATTAAATTGCCATAGGCATCGAGTGCCGGACTCCCCGAATTTCCTCCGGTGGTGTGGTTGGTGCCAATAAAACAAACGGGCATTCCTCCTTTTTCGGCATAAGGACCGTAATCTTTGGTTTCGTATAATTCAATCAGTTTTTTCGGCACGTCAAATTCGTAATCGCCGGGAATGTATTTTTCTAAGACCCCGTCCAAATAAGTTTTGGACTTATAGGTGGTGGCATCTTTTGGATCGTAGCCTTTTACTTTTCCGTAAGTTACCCGCAAAGTACTGTTGGCGTCTGGAAAAAATCGGGCGCCTTTGTTGAGCTCCAATTGGGCTTTCATATAGGTGCGCTGCAAGGCCGAAATCTTTAAAGCCAGTTCCTCGTATTTGGGCGCTACTTCTTTTACATACACATCGGCCATGGCTTTGATGGTTTGATAGGCGGGATCTTGGTTGAGTTTGGCCAAAACCGATTGCGTATCACCCGAAAGCAAATCTTGTACTCCGGCATAGGAAGTCAATTTGCTGTTTTGGTAAATGGATTGCGTCAAGGCGGGCACTGATGCCTGTTGCAAAGGCACGGGTACATATTGTTTGGGTGATTTGGTTGTATACAAGCCCATCAATTGTTCAAACACTTTTTCGTCTACCGCTGCATTAAAATCTTTGTAGAAATCGGGTAATCCTTTGATTAAATTGGCTTTGCGTTCTGTAAAAGCTTGTTCACCTTTGGTTTCCAACAATTGCGTGAGCTGATACATTTTGTAGGAAACATTGAGTAATTCAGTATTGCGCAGCACGATTTCTACAAAATAATCACGGCTCAAGGCATAAGGCGCAATGGCTTGGTAGTTGGTTTTAAAATCGGCCAGCAAATTGCCGTACTCGGCTTGTTTCCCTGCTTTACTTACTTTTTCTTGAAAGGCAACTTCTTGTTTTTGTTTGGCCGCTACCGCATTTGATTTTTTAAGTCCCATACTCTCGCCAATCCATTTTTTCCAATAATTGGCAATGCTGGCATACTTGGAAGCGTATTGAATTTTAATGGCCGGATCCTTACGCATAAAGCCATCGGCCACTTTAAGGGCCTTGTCTCTGATTTCAATTTTAGCCGGATTCAATTCGTTCAGAATTTGTTCTAAAGCTACAGCAGGCAAGTATTCATTGGTTTTTCCAGGATAGCCAAACACCAGAGTAAAATCGTCGTCGGCTACTCCATCAAGCGAAACGGGTAAAAAATGTTTGGGCGTATACGGCACGTTGTCTTTAGCATAAGCGGCCGGACGGTTGTTTTTGTCGGCATAAATCCGAAAGAGCGAAAAATCTCCCGTATGTCTTGGCCAAACCCAGTTATCCGTATCCGAGCCAAATTTGCCTATGGCACTGGGTGGTGCGCCCACCAGACGTACATCTTTGTAGGTTTCGGTCACAAACAATAGGAATTGATTGCCCTCATAAAAGGTTCTAATTTTATTTTCTTGCCAAGCTTCTTTCGCATAACTAGCAGTCAAAGTAGTCGTATTTTCTTTGATTTTTTGTTGCTTCTCTGCCTCGGTGGCTAGGGTGGCGGTGCCTTCGGAAATTTGTGCGGTAACGTCTACAATTTTTACAATAAAGGTCACTTCCAAATCTTCGTTGGGTAATTCTTGATCAAGCGAATAAGCCCAAAATCCATCGGTCAAGTAATCGTGTTCAAGGGATGAATGCGTTTGAATCGCATCAAAACCACAGTGGTGATTGGTGAGCAAAAGGCCCTTGGGCGAAATCACCTCAGAGGTACAACCGCCGTTAAAGTGCGGCACGGCATCTTTGAGACTCGATTTATTCACGTCATAAATATCGGCCACCGACATTTTCATGCCCAGGCTTTTCATTTCTTTTTCATTCATCCCTTGCAGCAACGAAGGGATCCACATGCCGCCTTGTTGGGCTTGTACTTGAACAAAAATGAGCAGGAATACTACAATACTTTTTTTCATGGAGATTAGTTTTGAGTGGTAGAATTGATGATTTTTTGAGTAGCGCCGGTGTTCATTTGTACAAAGGTTTGGCAAATGTGTCCTTTTTCGTGGCGAATATCGGCATTTTGGATCAGGGTATCCAATGCTTCTTGTAAATCTTGTGGGGATTGGATCGAAAGACAACCGCCCATTTGCACCAAAGCAGTGGCTTCGGCAAAGTGACTGTAATGCGGGCCGCAGATAATGGGAACGCCAAACGTAGCGGGTTCCAACAGATTGTGTACGCCCGGATGGCCAAATCCGCCGCCCACATAGGCCAGATCGGCGTAGCTGTATATTTTGGTCAAGATGCCAATGGTATCAATGATAAACACCTCGTAATCGGCCAAATTTTTGCCTTCGCGTTCCGAAAACAAGACCGTTTTTTTAGTAATGGATTGTGCCAGCGATTTGATTTGCTCGGGCTTGATGTTGTGCGGCGCAATGATCCACTTGAGTGCGTGCGTACTTTGATTGAGGTAATTTACCAACAAAGCCTCGTCTTTGGGCCACGAACTGCCCACCACAACCGTTGGTGTGTTGTTTTTGAATTCGCCAATAAAATCAAGGAGATTGTCTTTTTCTAAGATGGTGGCCACCCGGTCAAATCGCGTATCGCCCGAAACCATCACATTGGTTTTGCCCAAGTGCTGCAGTAAGGTTTTGGAGCTTTCGTTTTGCACAAAAAAGTACGTAAAGGCATCCAAAGCTTTGCGGTAAAACCCGCCGTACCATTTAAAAAATAACTGATTTTCTCTAAAAACTCCCGAAATCAAATAGGTTTTAATCTTTTTGTCGGCCAACACCTTCAAGTAATTGGGCCAGTATTCGTATTTGATAAAAAACACCAATTCCGGATTTATTTTACGGATAAACCGCTCGGCATTTTGTGGCGTATCGAGTGGTAAATAGACCGTTACGTCGGCAATTTTATTGTTTTTACGCACCTCATAACCCGAAGGCGAGAAAAAACTCAACACAATTTTGTGGTTGGGGTAGCGGGTTTTGATGGCTTCCATCACCGGCAGGCCTTGCTCGTATTCGCCCAAGGAAGCCGCGTGAAACCAGATGCAGTTGTCGTTTTTTTGAATCGCAGCCGCTAAACTCGCAAAAGCGGTTGATCGGCCGGCTACAAATAGCTTCATTTTCTTGCTGAAGAAACCCGAAAGAGGCAAGACTTTTTCGATTATGCGCAGCAATAAAGAATACAGAAAATACATAGGGTAAAAATTGTGTCGCTAAAATACATCAATTCTATAATTTTTAGGGTGATCCGCATTAAATTAGTAGTTTTGCCCTGTTTTAAAACCTACTTCGCGATGAAAAAAATTCAAATGGTCGACCTCAAAGGTCAGTACGAACACATCAAAGAAACCGTCAACACGGCCATCCAAGAAATACTAGACAATACTTCTTATATCAACGGTCCGCAAGTGCATGCGTTTCAAAAAAACCTCGAAGACTATTTGGGTGTCAAACACGTGATTCCTTGTGCCAACGGAACCGATGCCTTGCAAATTGCCATGATGGGATTGGGACTTCAACCCGGCGACGAGGTAATCACCGCCGACTTTACCTTTGCCGCCACTGTAGAGGTGATTGCCTTATTGCAACTTAAACCCGTTTTGGTCGATGTCGAGTTGCACAACATGAACATCTCGATCGAGGCCATCAATAAAGCCATTACCCCCAAAACCAAAGCCATTGTTCCGGTACATTTGTTTGGTCGCGCCGCCAATATGGAAGCCATCATGCGTGTGGCTCAGGAACACAATTTATACGTCATCGAAGACAACGCCCAAGCCATTGGCGCCAATTGTCGTTTCTCGGACGGCACAAAAAAGAAAGCCGGTACCATTGGACACGTGGGTGCTACTTCCTTTTTTCCATCCAAAAACTTAGGCTGTTACGGCGACGGAGGAGCGATCTTCACCAACGACGACGCCTTGGCTCACACCCTACGTGGCATCGTCAATCACGGCATGTACGTGCGTTACCACCACGATGTAGTGGGTGTGAATTCCCGTTTAGATAGTATTCAAGCGGCTGTGTTGAATGCCAAATTGCCCTTATTAGACCAATACAACGCCGCGCGCCAAAACGCCGCACGGGCTTATAGCAAAGCCTTTGAAGGCCACGCCCATATCATTGCGCCCAGCATTTGTGATATTTGCGATTGCCACGTGTTTCACCAATATACTTTGCGGATTATCAACGCCGACCGCGATGGCTTGATGCAACATTTGCTCGATCAAGGCATTCCCTGCGCGATCTATTACCCGATTCCGTTGCACAGCCAAAAGGCCTACGCCGATGCGCGTTACCAAGAAGCCGATTTCCCAATCACCAATCAGTTGGTCAAGGAAGTCTTGTCGTTGCCAATGCACACCGAACTCGATGCCGAGCAAATTGAATTCATCACCAAGGCCGTTTTATCGTATTTAAACAACTAGGAGCTATTTCCCGCTTTCGCCTGTATCTCGCTAAACCGCGAGGATGCCGGCTCAATCAGGGCTAACACATAAAAATTAATACACATGAAAGTAGTCGTAACTGGAGGTTTAGGATTTATCGGATCACACACCGTGGTCGAATTGCAACACCAAGGATACGAGGTGGTGATCGTCGATAATTTATCCAATTCCTCGACCGAGGTAATCAAAGGGATTGTAGCCATTACCGGCATCACACCCCAGTTTGAAGAACTCGATTTGCGTCACAAAGCGTCGGTCGAAGCCTTTTTTACCAAACATGCTGACATTGCTGGCTTGATTCATTTTGCTGCCTCCAAAGCGGTGGGCGAATCGGTAGAAAATCCGTTGTTGTATTACGAAAACAACATCAATGCGTTGGTGTATGTATTGCAAGCCTTGCAGCAACAAAAAGAAGCCCATTTTATTTTCAGCTCTTCGTGCACCGTGTACGGCCAAGCCGAGCACATGCCCATCACCGAAGACGCATCCATACAAGTAGCCATGTCGCCCTATGGCAACACCAAACAAATTGGCGAAGAAATCATCCAAGACGTGGCCAAAGTAAGTTCCATCAACGCCATTTTGTTGCGTTATTTTAACCCCATTGGCGCGCATCCTTCGGCCGAAATTGGCGAATTGCCTTTGGGCGTTCCGCAAAATTTGGTGCCGTTCATTACCCAAACCGGCATTGGTTTGCGCCAAGAATTGTCGGTTTACGGCAACGATTACCCCACGCCTGATGGAACCGCCATACGCGATTACATCCACGTAGTCGATTTGGCCAAAGCCCACGTGGTGGCCCTACAGCGATTACTCCACAAAAAAAATACCCAAAAAGTCGAGGTGTTCAACCTGGGCACCGGAACCGGTAGTTCTGTACTCGAAGTGATTGCCGCTTTCGAAAAAGTAAGCGGACAAAAACTCCCTTACAAAATCGTCGGTCGCCGCGAAGGCGATGTGATCTCTGCCTACGCCAACACCGATAAAGCCAATAATATCTTAGGCTGGAAAGCGCAATCTTCGCTCGAAGAGGCTTTGGCTAGTGCGTGGAAGTGGGAGAAGAAGATTCGTTCTTAATTAATAATGAAAAATTAATAATTAATAATTGGGAGGAGTATACTAAGAGCGGTTGTCTGTTGTCAGTTGTCAGTTGTCAGTTGTCTGTTGTCTGTTGTCGGTTATAGAAGGATACTAAGAACGTCATTGCGAGGAGGAACGACGAAGCAATCTTATTCAGTCGAAAGTCAAAAGTCTTAAAGTCGAAAGGGTAAAAGTATACTAAGAACTTTTGATTTGGTCCGGAAGCGTCGGGATTCAAAGAACCGTCTTTTATCTCTTATCTATTCGTCTCTCTTTCTAGCTTCTTCCTCTCGCAATCCCGAAGTTTCGGGACGCAATCCCGATAAATCGGGACGCAAAGGTTGCTATGCTTCCGCATAAATCAAAAATCAGAAATCGCATATCCTTAATCGTTAATCTTGCTATTCCCAAACTCCCCTCTTGAGAGGGGCTGGGGGTGTATTTTTTGGAGAATTAATAAATGTAGGTGATACTAAAATATATATTAATCCTCTCATAGCTATCATAGAGGTTACAGTTTGTAATATTTATTTTACTTAATATCAATTAATAATTATTGCCATTTTAATAATGTGTAATCAATGCTACCAAAATAGTATCTTCCATTATTTGTACCCGCACCATTTCCATAACCTGCAGGAGTTCTGGTAGTGTACAATGATTCCAAGCAGCTTTGTGAAAAATTATTTGCAGCAATTCCATCAAAAACTAATTCCATTCTTACGGCATTTTGTGGCATAAAGAAAGTTAATGAGTGTTCATAAAAAGTTTGATTAAAATCTGACATTAATATGGTGTAAGTTTGAGTGTTGTTTGAAGATAAATAAGTAGTATTCACTGGTAAGTACGTTGATCCACTTGTAACCCCTCTTTTATATTCAACGAAGCTTGGAATTAGATTGTTGTTAGTATCATAAAATTTAAAAGTAACATTAGTATCAAAACATTGACCAATGGACTTAATGTTATATTGAACTTTATTTGAATTAAAACTGTTGTAGTTGTGAGTTATTTGACTTTGTAATGGGCTACTTATTTGAAGACTACACAAATTGGGCTGAATTGTTGAAAACCCTGGCGTACAACCTTGCCACCAAATTCCATTTGGACTAGTATAACAACTATACCAACCAATAGCTGTAGGTGTAGTCCACCAACTTCCAGAGGAAGCAATAATATTTTGCAAAGGACCTCCGTTAGTTTGGCAAGATGATCCTATAACTAATGGAATAGGAACAGAATTAACTGATGAATAATAGCCAAAAGAAGAAGAAGACCCTGGTCCTGTATTCCCTTGAATTCCTTGAATTCCTTGAGGCCCCTGAGGCCCTTGTGCTCCAACCAACGAAGAAAGCCATTCGGTTTGTGTGCCTGTAAATCCATTGGCCACCGCAATTTGATACGCACTTTGGCCGTTGGTTCCGGCTGCCCCTTGTATCGAAGTTAGCCATTGTTGTTCTGTACCTACATATCCATTGGCCACCGCAACTTGGTAGGCGCTAAGTCCATTTATTCCTGGGGTACCTGGGGTACCTGGAGTTCCTTGAGCCCCTTGTGCCCCCGCAGGTCCGACTACTCCTTGAATCCCTTGCAATCCTTGTGCACCCGCAGCGCCGGCTACTCCTTGGGGTCCGGCTGGGCCCGCAGATCCTGCAGATCCAGCAGAACCTTGTGGTCCAGCTGCGCCATTGCACACATATTTTGTAAGGCCTGTGGCAATTTCTTCGGTTTCGAGCGTGCCGTTTCTATTTAAATCTACTCCAAATTCTAGTTTTACTCCACCGGTGGCACAGTTGGTTCCGGCCGCTTCGGTGGTAGTGTTTACCAGTGTTAAGTTGCCTTCTTCTCCTTGAGATCCTCCAGTTCCAGAATTGGCGGCATAAAGCGCATAAGGAACTGCCGTGAGTGGTTGGTTGCTTATTTCTGTAAAGTTTTGGCAGATGCCAGTTAAGTTTACTTCGGCTTGTAGGTTTTTGGGATTGCCATCCCATACAATGTCAGCAAAAGTAGCCGCAGTTCCGCCTGCTGGGGAGCCAGTTCCAATTACCAAATTTACCATCCCAAATTCATCGGTGGTGGTTTGTTGGGTTTCTTGGTATTCGGCAGTGGTACCTGCATAGATGGTGAAACGCATGCAAATATTTCGGTTCACCACGGGAGAACGTTCGTTATTGTATCCCGGAATGTGTTGTCCTTCGGGGTTCAAAATCACGGCTTGGTAGGTAATGCCGCTGGTTTGTGCAAAAAAGGTAGCGCTACAAAGTACTACTAGGAGTGTGAGTAATTTTTTCATTATCGTAATTTTAGGTGAAATCCAAATTGAAGTTGGTTGGTTGTAAAGTCAAGTTTTTCTGGTGAGCTATTGCTTAGGTTAAAGCTTTTCTCGTAAGCATAACCAATACTCAAATAAAAATCATTGTCTATCTTATAGGCAGCTTGTAAACCCAGTTTGGGAGCTACCCATAGTCCGGAGAATTCTTTTTGAGATGCGAGGTTCATATAATAACCATTAATGTCTTGTTTGCCATATAGTAAACTAGACAAGCCCAAACCTCCATTGGCCGTTAATTCAAATCCTTTGGCATTAACAAATGCAATCGAAAAAGTGTTTTGCACGCCCAAGTATTGCGTATTCCAAGCATAGGAATTGGATGCATCTCCACCCAAGGCATTGTGCTCGTTGAGCGCCAAGCCTATAGCGTATTTTAGCTTTTCGTTGTTTAAAGTCATCACATAACCCAACTCATAAAAGTCACCGCTTCCGGCCAATAGAGCTGGCGTGTTAGCCGTGTCGCTTTTGTAATTAAAGGTTGTATAATTCTTTCCGGTTTTTAGGTACATTTCTTGGGCATTGGCGATAGAAATTCCTAAGAGCATTAAAGCCCCAAGTGCTAATTTTTTCATTCGTGTTTGAGTATTTGTGTGTAGTAACTATAGTTAGATGTAGAAAGATGAACCAGATAATTACTGGCAGCAATATTGGGAATAGTAATTGTAAGTAGATTGCCTTCGGCTTTTTGTGATGTGCTAAAAACCAATCGGCCTCGTACATCAAAAAGTTCAACTGAAATTACATCTGGCAAGATTTGCGAAAATTCAAAATTCACCACATCTACAAATGGATTGGGGTAGGTTGTGGTGGTAATGGTATTGGCTGCATTGCCTTTGATGTAGCTGCCCCACATACTTTGTTGAAATCCTTGTCCGTAGGTTTTTCCATCACGGGAATAATTGCCAATCACAGATTGTTGGCCGATGGTTTGGCTTACGTAGGTTCCGTTGGCCAAGATCGTTGAGTTCCCTTGCGCCGAGAGCATTTGGTGGTGGAGTTGCTGGGCGTTTACCAAGCCGCCGCAAAACAGCAAACAAGCTAGAAGTTTATGCATAATTGTATGAGTTGATAATGAATCAATTTCAAATTCTATACAATAATAAAACAGTACACTGCAACTGGAATTCAGTTTGAAAATATTTTACTTAAACAGGCTGATTTAGTATCGTTTACGGGTCAAATATAAAAATAATTCGGTTGCATACAACTAGTTATTTACAATCCGTTTCTTTTAATACGTTGAAAGTAACTTTCCCTAATGGAAAAACGCATTCGCAAATCAGAAATTGGGCCAGAAGTAAAACAAGTGGGGTCCCGCATAGAGGCAATCATTAAAGCAAAAGGCTTTAAGACAAGAGAGGTGGCTCACGATGCCGATATGGATGTAGAAAACCTGAGAAAATACATCAAAGGAAAACAAGAAATGAAAATTTCAACACTACTTAAAATTGTAAAGGCCTTAGATGTAAAAATTGAAGAGTTATTCTGAAAAATTAGATTGACGACTTTTTTGGTTAACTCTTCTAAGCTATCGGTTGTCTGTTTTCGGTTGTCAGTTCTCTGTTATTGAATTACACTAAGAACTTTTGTTTGGTATTTGGTCCCGAAGCGTCGGGATTCTTAGAACCGTCTTTTATCTCTTCATCTTAAATCTAGTTAAAAAAAGAGCTTTTCAACTAAAACAAATCCGAGTGGGTGCCGGTATTGGTAAAAAGTAGGGTTAGTTCATGGTCGTTTTGTTTCCAAATCAACAACCAATCCGATTTGATGTGGCATTCCCAACAATCGGCGTAATTTCCGCTCAATTTATGCGGCTTGTATTTAGAAGGTAATTTCCCGTTTGCTTGCAAGAGATCAATAACTTCTTTGAGTAATTGTAGATTGAAATTTCGTTTTTTACACAGTTTCAAATCTTTTTCAAACCGATTTGTGGTGAAAATCTTATACATTCAACACTTTGTGAAAGAGGTCATCACTGTTTTTGTATTGGTTTGTTTTCCCCTGTTTTTCTTCGGCTAATGAAATATCAATCCCGGTTTTTGATTTTGCAGGAGTTCGACTTGATTTAGCATTAATCACTTCAACAAAATCAAAAGTTTTAAGCATCTCGATAAGTGCTTTCGCTTGCTTGCTGTTTCCTTTAATTGTCATTGTAACCATGATTTCTAATTTTTGTCACACAAATATACAAAAATCGAGTTTGGTGCTTTGGATTAGAAGATTTAAAGATTGAAAAATTTAATGATTGAAAGATTTTGTCTTGAGCCTTCTGGATTCTCAATTTATTCAATCGGTGTTGCAAAAAGATTGCTTCGTCGTTCCTCCTCGCAATGACGTACTTAGTATTTATGAAAAACTCCCCGCTTCCAACTTCCCACTTCCAACACAACCCCGTTCTTAGTATACTACCCCAATTATTAATTTTTCATTTTTAATTAATAATTAATAATTAATCGTCACCGCCTCTTTATCAATTTTATTAATCAAGCCAGCCAATACTTTGCCAGGGCCAACTTCGGTAAACGAGGTGGCGCCATCGGCGATCATTTGCTGCACCGATTGCGTCCATTTTACCGGTGCGGTGAGTTGGATGATCAAGTTCTTTTTAATTTCAGCCGGATCAGCTACGGCGCTGGCGGTTACGTTTTGGTATACCGGGCAGCTGGGGGTAGAAAACACCGTGGCTTCTATGGCGGCGGCTAGTTCTTCGCGGGCCGGTTCCATCATGGGCGAGTGAAACGCACCACCCACAGGTAATATTAAGGCACGACGTGCGCCTGCTGCCTTCAAGGCTTCACAAGCGGCTTCTACCGCAGGAACGGCACCCGAAATCACGAGTTGTCCGGGGCAATTGTAATTGGCCGCAACCACTACGCCTTCGGTTTCGGCGCAAATTTGCTCTACGAGGGCATCATCTAGGCCCAATACGGCTGCCATGGTTGAAGGAGCCAATTCACAAGCTTTTTGCATGGCCATCGCGCGTTGTGAGACCAAACGCAAACCGTCTTCAAACGACAAAGTTCCGTTGGCTACTAGGGCAGAAAATTCGCCTAAGGAATGTCCAGCTACCATTTCGGGGGCAAAATCAGTTAAGGTTTTGGCCAAAATTACCGAGTGCAAAAACACGGCCGGTTGGGTTACTTTGGTTTCTTTGAGTGCATCGGAAGTGCCGTCAAACATGATATCTGTGATGCGAAATCCGAGAATTTCGTTGGCTTGTTCAAAAAGGGCTTTGGCTACAGGAGATTGTTCGTACACCTCTTTACCCATTCCGGTAAATTGTGCTCCTTGTCCTGGAAATACATAGGCTTTCATAGTCTTTTATTTTATGTTAAGGATTGACGGTAACCAATTGTGCAGCGGCTACGGCTTTGTTAACGAGTTCTTCAATAGGAGTATCTAGTTGGTCGGATACCAAGGCCACACCCATGCGTCTGTAGGGTCGTGAGCTCGGTTTGCCAAAGAGTCTAAAATCAGTTTTAGGTAAAGCAGCGATGGCTTCAACGCCGGTATAAGTTGGGTTGGTAGAATGTTCGCTCGCCAAAATTACCGCACTGGCTGCCGCTTTTTCTTGGGTAATTTCAAAAATTGGGTAACTCAATATGGCGCGCAAATGCAATTCAAATTCATTAAAATTTTGACTGCCTGCGAGGGTAACCATGCCCGTATCGTGTGGGCGAGGGGATAATTCGGAGAAATAAACGCCTTCATGGGTCAAGAAAAATTCTACTCCAAAAAGTCCGGCTCCACCCAAGGCTTCGGTTACTTTGCGGGCCATCTCTTGGGCTTCGTGTAAATCGCTGTCCGAGATCACGGCCGGTTGCCAACTTTCTTGGTAGTCGCCGCGTTCTTGTCGGTGGCCAATGGGCGCGCAAAATAAGGTCGGATTATTATTTTGGGTAACAGTAAGTAGGGTGATTTCGGCATAAAAATTCACAAATGCTTCTACAATTACTTCTACCACGTCGCCGCGCGAACCTTCAACGGCATAGGCCCAGGCTTTTGCGATATCTTCGTTTATTTTGATGGTCGATTGGCCTTTGCCCGAGGAGGACATGAGCGGTTTTACCACGCATGGCATACCTACGATTTCAACCGCAGCTTGCAATTCTTCGGCCGAGGTGGCGTAGCGGTAATTGGCTGTGCGCAAGCCTAAATCGTGTGCAGCCAAGTCCCGAATGGCTTTGCGGTTCATGGTAAAATTGGCCGCTTTGGCCGAGGGCACTACGGTAATCCCTTGTTTTTCGTAGTCGTAAAACCGTTCGGTGCGAATGGCTTCTATTTCGGGCACAATAAAATCAGGTTGGTGTTTGGCGATGATGCGATCAAGTTCAGCACCATCGAGCATGTTGATCACTTCAAACCCATGGGCCACTTGCATGGCGGGGGCATTTTCGTAATTATCAACGGCAATCACGGTTTGTCCCAAGCGTTGGGCCGCGATTGTAAATTCTTTTCCAAGTTCACCCGAACCAAGTAGTACAATTTTCATACTATTCGGCCAAGGCGGCTTTGATGCGAGTTAAGGCTTCAGTAAGTATTTCTTCGCTAGTCGCATACGAAAAACGAATGCAATCGGGGTTGCCAAACGCATCACCGGTTACAGTGGCTACATTGGCTTCGCCCAACAAATACATCGAAAAATCGTCGGCATTTTTGATGAGTGATCCGCGCAAGGTTTTGCCAAAATAGGAAGAAACGTCAGGAAAAACGTAGAAAGCCCCTTCGGGTACATTCAGTTTAAGTCCAGGAATTTCGTTGATGAGTCGCACCACTAAATCACGGCGATTTTTGAAGGCGGATACCATTTCGTGCAACACACTTGGATCGGCATCTACGGCAGTAATCGTCGCACGTTGTGCAATCGAATTGGCTCCACTGGTTACTTGGCCTTGCATTTTGGTGCAGGCTTTGGCAATAAATTCGGGGGCACCAATGTATCCAATGCGCCAGCCGGTCATGGCAAAGGCTTTGGCTACACCGTTCACCGTTATAGTGCGGTCAAACATGCCGGGAATCGAAGCAATGCTGCAAAAGGTTCCCGAGAAGTTGATGTGTTCGTAGATTTCGTCAGAAACGATATAAATGTTAGGGTGTTTGGCCAATACGGCTGCCAAAGCGGTAAGCTCTTCGCGGCTGTACACCGAACCACTAGGATTACACGGAGAACTGTACCAAATCATTTTGGTTTTTGGGGTGATGGCTTGCTCCAATTGCTCGGGCGTGATTTTAAAATCGCTTTCTACCGAGGTAGGCACTTCAACCGGAATGCCGCCCGCCATTTTAATGATTTCAAAATAGCTCACCCAATAGGGCGCAGGCAAAATTACTTCGTCACCTTCATTGAGCATGCATTGGGCAATGTTGTATAAAGATTGTTTGGCGCCGGTAGACACCACAACATTGGCAGGTTTATAGTCTAAATTATTGTCGCGTTTAAATTTGCGGCAAATGGCTTCTTTCAATTCTACATAGCCGTCTACAGGAGAGTAGGTGCTGTAGTTTTCGTCGATCGCTTTTTTGGCGGCTTCTTTAATAAAATCAGGGGTATTAAAATCAGGTTCGCCCAAACTCAAGCTGATGATGTCTTTGCCTTGTGCTTTTAATTCTCTGGCTAAGGCAGCCATGGCTAAGGTTTGTGAGGTGGATAATTGATTGATACGATCTGATAATGGGCTCATATAAAATAGGGGTGTAGTTGGAACTTGTATTAGGCTAGTTGTGGTTTTTCACCAAGATCTTTGAGGTGTTTAAAGTGAGCATAAACAGCACTGCGCATGGTTTGGAATTCGTGGTAAGGCAAATTGCACTCTGCCGCTGTTGCTTTCACGATTTCGGCAATTTTACCGTAATGCACATGGCTGATGTGCGGAAAAATATGGTGTTCAATTTGGTGATTTAATCCACCCGTAAACCAATTGACCAATTTATTTTTGGGTGCAAAATTGGCGGTGGTATACAACTGGTGAATGGCCCAAGTGTTGCTGATTTCACCATTTTCATCGGGCACGGGATTGTCTGTTTCTTCGACCACGTGTGCCAACTGAAACACAATACTCAAAATTAATCCAGCTGTATAATGCATCACAAAATAGCCCAACAAAACTTTCCACCAAGTTACACCAAATACCATGGGTAAAATTATCCATACACAGGCATAGATAATTTTAGTAATAACCAAAATGCTCCATAATTTAGTGTGACTTTGTGGTTCTCCGTAGGTTAATTTGCGTTTTAAATAGCCTTTCATTTGGGTAAAATCGGTAGTGATGGCCCAATTAAAAGTTAATAAGCCATAAAGAAAAACAGAATAATAGTGTTGAAATCGGTGAAAGCTGTACCATTTGGCATTTTTGGTAAATCGAATGATACGGCCGGCATCTAAATCTTCATCATGTCCGTGAATATTGGTGTAGGTGTGGTGCAATACATTATGTTGTACTTGCCAGTTGTATACATTCCCGGCCAAAATATAAATACTTCCGCCCATAATTTTATTTACCCAGGTTTTGGACGAATACGAGCCGTGATTTCCGTCGTGCATCACATTCATCCCGATTCCTGCCATCCCAATTCCCATCAAAATATTGAGAAGCAGTTGCCAGCCAAAAGCCATGTCTAGGGTGAGGATTAAGAAATAGGGAGTAAAAAAAATAGCAAACAAAATAATGGTTTTGAGGTGTATTTGCCAGTTGCCTGTTTTGTCAATATTGTTGTCTTTAAAATAGGCATTCACGCGAGAATTTAGCGTTCTAAAAAACTTTAAATCATCGTTTTTTGCAAAAGAAGGAGTGTTGTTATTCATACGATATCGGATAAGCCACAAATATAATTATTTATAAAATTGGGCTGCCCAAAAAAGGAATAAATATTTCAAATCGAATGTCTTACTTTTGCTCAAAAATAAGGCATGCAAGCACTCCGATTTTACTTTCCTAACCTCACTGAGCTACAGTACCAGCAATTCGAACAATTGGAAGCGCTTTATCAGGATTGGAATGCCAAAATTAATGTGATTTCCCGAAAAGATATTGAGTCGCTCTATACCAATCACGTGTTGCATTCGTTGGCCATTGCCAAGGTGCAAGCCTTTGTGCCAGGCAATACTATTTCCCGAGACGCAATTTCATCTGATCGACGTGATCCAAAAAAAAATAAAAGTAGTGCAAGCGGTAGCCGATGCGCTCGGATTACAAAACGTAAAAGCCGAGCAACTTCGCGCCGAAAACGTGAAAGGCCGCTACGATTTTATTGTGAGTCGTGCGGTAACCAACATGCCTGATTTTGTGTCTTGGGTAAAAACTAAGATTGCCAAAACCCAAAAACACGAACGCAAAAACGGCATCTTGTACCTCAAGGGCGGCGATCTTACGCAGGAATTGTCTTTGTTCCCATCGGCGCAAGAATATGCGATCCCAGCATTTTTTAATGAAGCCTTCTTTGAAACCAAAAAAGTGGTGTACTTACCGATAAAATATATACTATAAAAAAAGCCCCTATTTAAGGGGCTTTTTGTTTTTGTTATTCTCTGATTAGTTTCTTGGTGATTTTTCCTGCTTCATTTTGTAAAGTCAAGAAATACATGCCGCTGGTGAGATTCACCGGCAGTTGGTAGGATCCTTCGATAACTTGCTGTACATCATTGTAAATTTTACTGCTTGTTAAATTGATACTATTGCCTATCGGGTTTTGAACGGCAATATCGGCAAACGCTTGTTCTTGCACCGCAAACACATTGTTTAGAATTTCATTCAAGGCAAAGAGCGTGTTTTCGGGTGTGAGCGTTACGTGGGCTTCGTTGGCCAAGGGCACATATTTGGCTACAAAAGGGGTAGTTGATGCTGCTGAAACTGGGGTATACCAGTTGGGAATATTGATGCCGAGTGAACTGTTGGTCGGGACAAAATCAAAGGCATCAATCAATAAATTATCGAAGAATTCAGTCAATAAGGCATTGCTTCCGGCAGCACCTGCCAAGCCCGAAATATCAAAAGTTCCTCCTGGGGCAGTGTCTAATCCGGCCGAGGTTGTGGGTGCTTTTGAGTTGGCCAAACTTTCGTAGGCGGTAATCCAAAATCCAAAAACACTGGCTTGTGCTCTAAATCTACTCACCTGGTTTTGGGTATTGGTGTTGGGCGTTAAACGCAAATTGATAATCGCGCGTTGGGTAGTGGTAATGTTAAAGGTGTGGTCCATCGCAACTGCATCGGGTGTTCCGTTGGTAGTTCCGTTTCCGCTTCCATTAGAAATAGCCACATTGCGCGTTAAGGTTGGAAAGCCCATGCTGTTCAATTCATTTTGGAAGGCCGTTCTAAAGTTGGGTTTGCCAGTTGGCAACACAATTGCGGTATTAAATTCAAAAGTACTTCCGGCAGCCAAATGGCCTTCAAATTGGTCAATCAGCATTTGACGAGAGGCATTACTCTTAATCATCGCATCTACAAATACTTGAACGGTTGCGTCACCCAGTGGGCCATTGGCCATGTAATTGAATAAGTGTTGAAACCCGATCGGAATATTGGCGCCATAATGCGGGGCATCAAATGACAGATACAAACGCGTATCGTGGTTTAAACTGTTTTGCTCCATGTAGCGCAAGCCATATCGTGCAATTAATCCTCCCATACTTGGGCCAATCACCACGTTTTTTTCATTACCCACTTTCAAGGCATTGATCTGGTTGAGCAATTCTACAAATACCATGGCGTTGCGTTGAATGTAATCGGCACCCCCGTTGAGTAAATTTCCGGTTTCAGTTTGGGTGTAGTTGGGGAAGTTCAAGATGATCACATCAAATCCTTGGTTGCGCAAATCATCGGCCAGATTTTGACCGCTTAACCCATAGTTCAATAAACCGTATATGGCAGGAATTGGGCGACCATCATTGGGATCAAAGCCATCTAATAATATTATAGGTTTGTCTAAAACGCCGTTGCCGTTGTCATAGAAAATCTCGTATTCCCCTTGACCCAAATAGGCTGCAGGATCTTCCACACCTTGGTAAGGAATGGAGGCATTAATTGTAGTAATAGCAGAAGTGTTTCCGGGGTTACGCAAGCTTACAGCAGGAATGTAGGCCAATTCAGCAGAATTGTTTTTCTCCGTTCCGTCGGTAAATTGAATGCGAAAATCAATTTTTTGGGTAGCTTGATTCGGGAAAGTTACCGTGATTGCTTGATTAGCAGTTACTGTTCGCCAAC
This sequence comes from Flavobacterium sp., assembly GCA_026390995.1. Lineage (GTDB taxonomy): Bacteria > Bacteroidota > Bacteroidia > Flavobacteriales > Flavobacteriaceae > Flavobacterium. Next base: position 544 of record JAPLEX010000013.1, on the reverse strand, counting down.
CTTGTCCATCATTAAAATTGGCCAAAATCGCCGAAATGGTTTTGTTGGTCGTGTTGAATATCAAATTATTTTTCAATAAAAATGTATTGGTCAAGCCCGAAATTGTAGGATTCAAAGCCGAAGCCAAAGCCAAATTATGGGTAGTAAAAACAGTTGTATTGGGTTTAGCAACCCACTGGTCTTGGCTGTTTTTATAGACATCTTCGCGAGCAATTGCCTCGGTTGATAAGCTTTCAAATTCGGTGACCAAAATGCTTAATGGCAATTGGTGCGTGATACTGCTGCGCGTGGTTTCGTTTGTTAATAGCGCAAAATCGGCAAAACGGTTTTCGCTATCGGCGCGTTGCAATTCGTAATACACTTGTTTAAAGTAGGACGCGTTAATGGTGCTTTTGGGATGCGCCGCTACATCTGAGAGACCAATAACTTGGTCGTAGATGATTTTAGTTTGGGATTGGCTTTTGAGAACTTCAAATTGTTGAGCAAATCCAAGGGCTGAACAAAACAGCAAACTGAGTAAAGTAATTTTTTTAGTCATAAGTAA